>CAZZWL010000044.1:5852-37564 GCA_964657755.1 uncultured Rhodanobacter sp. | reverse complement strand
ACCGGACGCGGACTACAAAGTCCGCGCTACAGCAGCTGCCGCAGCTGGCCCAGCTTTTCGCCGTGCAGGGCGGCCAGCAGGTCGGCTTCGAGGGTGCCAAACTCGGCGGCTAGGTAGTGGCGCTGCACGCGGCCGCCCACCAGCACGGTGGCCTCGTCGGCGATTTCGGTGAGGGTACCCAGGATGTGCGAGGTGAGCAGGATGCCGGTGCCGCGGTCGCGCAGGCGCTTGAGCATTTCTTTGAGCAGCAGGTTGGCTTCGAGGTCGAGGCCATTGAAAGGCTCGTCGAGGATGAGAAAGGGGAAATCCTGCACCAGGAGCGCCAGCAGGGCCAGCTTTTTCTTCATGCCAGCCGAGTAGTCGGTGGCGTATTGGTCGAGGGGCAGCTCCAGCAGCTGGTTCCAGCCGTGCAGGTTGGGCACCGCCCTACCCCTGGCTTGCAGGCAGAACGCGACGTACTCGCGCCCCGTGAGGCGGGGATAAAAATAGGGCTCATAGGGCAGCAGGCCGGTGATGTCGCGCACCGGGCCGGGCGCCCGCACGGTGCCCGCATAGCCGCTTTCCAGCCCGTAGAGGCAGTTGATAAGCGTCGTTTTGCCCGCGCCATTGGCCCCCACGAGGCCGTGGATGCTGCCCGGCCGCAGGGTCAGGCTCACGCCGCGCAGCACTTCGTGGCGGCCGTAGGCTTTGTGCAGGTCGATTAGTTCAAGCATGAATAATGGGTAATGGGTAATGGGTAAAAGAACGTCATTCCGAGCTTGCCGAGGAATCTCGCTCGCCTTGTTTGGGTGTCGTTCAACGACTCATGCGAGATTTCTCGGCAAGCTCGAAATGACGTTGTACTATTACTCATTACTCCCCAGCACCGCCCGCAGTCGGCGGCGGCTTTGCCACGCCAGGCCCCCGGCAATTGCCAGCATCAGGGGGGGGTAGGCGGGGTGCCAGGCCCCGCCCAGGCCAATGGCCAGCACCAGCCCCTGCGTGGTGCGGATGTGGGTGGCATTGGGATAAAACGCGTATTTCGTCAAGATGAGCAGCGTCACCAGCGCCAGCCAAAACAGCGCCACGGCCAGCGCCGCGCCGCCGCCCGCCGGCCCCACCCCCAGCAGCAGCCAAAACGGCGTCGCCGTGGCCGCCGCGTATCCCAGTCCCAGCGCCAGCCGCCGCCGCAAAAACTGCTCGGGCGTGCGGGCCGCCAGCGCCAGCATGGTCACCGGCTCGGGCTCGCCGTAGCAGGCCAGCACCACCAGCAACCACGCCACCAGCGCCCCTACCGGCGCCCCCGGCGAGGCGCGCTGCCAGGTGGCCAGCCCCACCAGCACCGGCCAGATTACCAGCCCTTTGGTCGCCCGCATTCCGCTCACCCACTCAAATGCTTCGCTGCGAAACAAGCTGGGCCAGCGGTGCCGGGTAGGGCTATCGGCGCGGGCCGGGGGCACCCAGGCTACCAGCGGCGCCAGCCCCAGCAGGAGCGCAGCCGGACCCACCGCCCGCACCGCCAGCAGCCCCAGCGCCACCGGCACCGCCAGCAGCCCATACTCAACCGCCAGCCACGGCCGAAAGCCCGGCGCGGTAGTGGCCAGAAACTGCGCATCGGCCCGTTGCCGGTGGGCACCCACTAGCCCCCAGGCTAGTAGCGGCGGCGCCAGCCAGGCCGCCCGCGGCTGGCCGCGCAGCGTGGCCAGCACTTGCAGCAGCCCCAGGCTTAGCAGAGGCACCACCAGCGCCAGCCGCAGCCACCCAATTTCGCGCAGCAGCCGGCCCAGCAGGCGCAGGCGCAGCGCGAGGTAGGCGCGCAGGGCGCTTGTTCCGTGCTGAATGGCGGGGGCGGCGGGCATCAGGCGGTGAGAAAGTCAATTAAGATTTCCTCCTCGGTGAAGGCGATGCCGTAGTCGGCGGCCAGCTCGTGCAAAATAGATTCGTAGAGGTCGGGCATAGTGGGGATGACGACGCCACGGCCGGCTACCTCGCCCCGCGCCAGGCGGCGCACGGCCATGCCCAGCGGCAGGCCCACGGTTTTGGCCATCGCGGTGTGGGTCGCGTCGTCGCCCGTCACCACCAGCGAGGACATCAGCCGATAGCTACTTCCTTCTCGCTCATAATCAACCTGATGCTGCATAACCACCTGGTCGCGGTCGTGCGGGCCCAATTGCCATTTTTCGGCCAGCAGGTGCTCCAGCAGCTGCGCGGCGGTGGCATTGGCCAGACCCACGGGGCGCGCTGTGAAGAGGCCGAGCCAGGCCAGGCGCGTCATTTCGGGGCCGTGGGGGTCGAGGCCCAGGTGCTGCGCTACGGCGGCGGCCACTTCGGCCGGCGGGGGGGGGGTAGGGAGGTGCCGGGCCACCACTTCCTGCCACGGCTGCTCGGCGGGGTTGCCCAGCGGCGTGCTATCGTCGGTGAGGCCCAGCGTGACGAGCGCCTGCCAGGCGCCGCAGTAGCCGGGGCGCCGCAGGGTGCCGCGCAGCATGGTTTGGATATCGGCCAGGCCATACACTTCGCGGTAGCTGAGCGAGTCGCGGTTGGCGTAGCCTTCGAAGTGGCCGTGGCCGGGCACGGCCAGCACCTGCGCCCGGCCAAATAGCTCGGGGTAGAGAATGCGCTTTTCCTGGCCGCCTTCGAGGTAGTGCGCGGGCCCGCCCTGGCCAGCCAGCACCACATTGCGCGGGTTCCAGGTAAACTTGTAGCGCCACGGATTATCGCCCTCGCTTTCGGGGGCTATCAGCCCACCGCAGTACGAGCGAAAGCCCGTAATGCGCGCGCCCTGACCTTGCAAGTTATTGATAGCCTGCATCGCCGACATATGGTCGAGGCCGGGGTCGAGGCCGCATTCCATCAAAAAAACCAGGCCGGCGGCGGCGGCTTCGTCGTGCAGGGCCCGGATTTCGGGGCTCACGTAGCTGGCCGTGGCTAGGTGCCGGCGGTGGCGCAGGCAGGCGCGCGCCACCAATGGGTGCAGCGCGGCCGGCAGCATCGAAATCACCAGGTCAGCCTCGGCCACCAGCTGGTCGAGCCGGGCGGCATCCTGCACGTCGAAGGGCACGGCGCGGGCGTACTGCGAATGCGCGGCCAGCACCGGGGCCAAGTGGGCGGGCATCGCGTCGGCCACGGTCAGAAACCAGCGCTCGGCCGGCGCGTGTTGCAGCAAGTAGTGCAGCAGCACCGAGGCCGAGCGGCCGGCGCCGAGCAGCAGCAGGCGGGTAGGAGGAGTCATGCGGGCAAAAGTACACGGATTGGCAATGGATAATAAGTAGTAGAACGTCATTTCTCGGCAAGCTCGGAATGACGTTCTACTACTTATTGCTCATTACCTACTACCCATCACCCACTGCCATTCCCGGATTCCTCCCTTTCTTTGTCGCCCCATTTTTATTCCCGCCGCAATGGCCTCTGTTCCTTACGATTTACCCACCCGCCGCCACCTCAGCCTGAGCTACGATGAGCTAGCCACGCCCGACCAGCTCTCCCCTACCGAGCGCCGGGTGTGGGACGCCGCCCGCGCCGCCACCGACCACTCCTACGCGCCGTACTCGCACTTCCACGTGGGGGCCGCCCTGCTGCTGGCCGACGACACCCTCGTGCAGGGCACCAACCAGGAAAACGCGGCCTACCCCTCCGGCCTGTGCGCCGAGCGCACGGCGCTGTTTGGGCTGGCGGGCGGCCGCCCTACCCCCCCGCCACGCATCGTGGGCATGTCGGTGGCCGGCCGGCCCGCCGCCGGCGACTTCCGGCCCGCGCTGCCCTGCGGCGCCTGCCGCCAGGTAATGCTGGAGTACGAGCTACGCCAGGGCCAGCCCATTTGGCTGCTATTGCCCAGCGTAGACGGCACCATCCTGCGCTTCGAGCGGCTGGCCGACTTGCTGCCGTTTCACTTCTCGGCCGACTCGCTGCCGCCGCGGGCGTGAGCAGCAAGGAAAATTAGGAGCTAAAAGAACGTCATGCTCATCTGGCGTCCGCTTGTCGAAGCATCTCTACCGAACGACACCCTAGCGGCGTATTAGAGATGCTTCGACAAGCTCAGCATGACGTTCTTTGTGGTCACTTTACAACCTACTCCTATCATAATGTCTCCCCGCCTCATTCTCCAACTTGCTGCCGTGCTGGGCGCGCTTACCGTGGCTATCGGCGCCTTCGGGGCGCACGCGCTGCGGCCCATGCTCGAAGCCAATGGCCGCCTCGAAACCTTCGAAACAGCCGTGCGCTACCAGTTTTACCACCTGCTGGCGCTGCTGGCGGTGGGCGGGCTGGCCGTGGCCCGGCCCGACCTGCGCGGCCTCGACACGACTGCGCTGCTCTGGGTGACGGGCATCGTCATTTTCAGCGGCTCGCTCTACGCCATCTGCTTCACGGGTATCACCAAGTTTGGGGCGGTGGCGCCGCTGGGCGGGCTGCTACTCATCGCCGGTTGGGCGCGCCTGCTCTTCGCGGTGGGTAAACTGTAGGTTTTATTTCGCGAAAGGTCATTAAAAAGGCGAGCCGACCACTAGGGTCGGCTCGCCTTTTTTGGAGGGGGTAGGGATTACTTGTTCGAGGCCGTAGCGGCTTCTTTCACCTCGCCCACCAGCGAAACGGTGGTGCTGCCACCGGCCGAGTTCGAGTCGATGGTCAGGACTTTGGTCTGCATGCCCATCTTGCCAGCCGAGTTAAATTTGGCCGAGATGGTGCCGGTTTTGCCGGGCTGCACGGGCTCCTTGGTCCACGAAGGCGTGGTGCAGCCGCAGCTGACGCCGATGTTGGAAATTACGAGCGGCTGGGTGCCGGTGTTCTTAAATTTGAATACGTGGTCCACCACGTCGCCCTGCTTGATGGAGCCGAAGTCGTACTTCACTTCCATAAACTCAATCTGGGGGCCGGCCGGCTTAGCGGTGGCTTTGGCAGGCTTCATGGCCTGGGCGTGGGCAGCGGTGCCCGCAAACGTGAGGCCCAGGGCCAACAGCAGCATCTTCGTCATGACAAGTGTGTAAGAATGGGTTGAGAAATTGTAACAAATTTACGTGCCGAGGCAGCTTTGGCAAAACTACGGCCAAACTAGCGCCGCTGGCTGGAGGGCAGATGAAGGCACTCGTCGGGCAAACCCAAGTAGCAGCATTTCAATTCCCTACCCCCACTTTTTTAGCGTGCGGCTACTCTTCTTCCACCACCTCGCCACTGGCTAGTAGTCGCCGCTGAAAGTTGAGCAGAAACAGCCGCTCCGAGGCCCGCGTGATGGCCGTGTAGAGCCAGCGCGCAAACTCGCCGCCCACTGGCTCGTCGGGCTTGATGAAGCCGTGGTCCACGAACACGGCCTGCCACTGGCCACCCTGCGCCTTGTGGCACGTCAGGGCGTAGGCAAATTTTATTTGCAAGGCGTTGAGGTACGGGTCTTTGCGCATCTCGGCGTTGCGCTCGGCCTTTTTGGTAAGGTGGGCGTAGTCGGCCACTATTTCCTGGTACAGCTTCTCATTTTGGTCGCGCGGCAGCGACGGGCTTTCGGTGTGCAGCGTGTCGAGCAATAGCTTCACTTCCAGCTCGGGCTCGTCGGGGTAGTCCACGAGCCGCACCCGCGCCTGGGCAAAGCGGCAGCCAAACACCTCCTCGCGCCGAATTATCTTGGTGATTTCCAAGAAGTCACCGTTGGCCAAAAACCCGATTTCCGAGTCCTTGGGGAGCCAGAAATAATTGTTGCGCACCACCATAATGTAGTCGCCGGCCTCAATCTCCTCCTCCGCCTCAAACAGCGTGCGCCGGATGAGCTGGTTATACTGGTTGGCGTTGCGATTGGAGCGGCAAATGATGGTCGTGTTCTCGTGCCCAAAGTTGCGGTAGGCCCAGCGCAGGCCGTCCTCCAGCTTGTCGCCACCCATCTTAAACATGTCCTTGAAGCCCTTGGTGTGCAGCTGAATATTGGGCGTTTCCTGCCGCAATTCTTCGCGCAACTCAGTGGCATTCACCAGGATGCCGGAGGCCTCGGCCTGGCGCATCACCTGGCGCAGCTCTACCCCCTCCACGCGGGCCCGGAAGCGGTGGGCCAGCAGCTCGGGGTCGAGGGCGGGGCTCAGGAGCTGGCCTACCGGCGGCAGCTGCGCCGTATCGCCGATGAGCAGCAGCCGATTGGTGCTGCGCTCAAACACGTAGCCCATGAGGTCGTCGAGCAAGCCATTCTCGCCAAAAGCCTTCTCATCAGAAATCATGGACGCCTCATCCACAATGAAAAGCGTTTCCTCCTGGCGGTTGGGCTGGCGCGTGAAGCTGAGGCGCTCGCTGGGCGCGCCGCTGGTTTGGCGGTATATTTTTTTGTGGATGGTGCTGGCCGGCACGCCCGCGTAGGCGCTCATCACCTTGGCGGCGCGGCCGGTGGGCGCCATCAGCGCGTAGCGGCGCTGCATGCGGCCCAACCACTGCACCAGGGCGCTCACCACGGTAGTTTTGCCGGTGCCTGCGTAGCCGCGCAGCACAAACACCTTGCGCCCCGGCAGCTGGTCGCGCAAAAACTCATCGAGTTGCGCGAAGAGGGTAGCCTGGTCGTCGGTCGGCTCGAACGGAAAGTAGTCGCGGACGGAAGGGAATCTGGTAGTGAGCACGAAGGATAGGGGTAGTGAATTCCGGTAAAATTAGCCCGCATTCGCCAGCGAACTTAATGAGCCGGCAGTATGTATATTTGTGCAGGACAAAGCCACTGGCGGCGTCTTAGGCCTGGGTGCAAGCCCGGGCCCTACTCAGGGATACCTCGTGCACGGGGTGTCCCTATTTTTTTAGGGTATCGCGCCGCGAAAAGTATTGGTAACTATTGCGCTTCGACTAAAAACATATAATCTATCCTCTAGCAGCACGGCTATTTCCAATAGGGCTGCGGTTCGCTGCGTTCGGTTATAAATACCGCCCTCCAAAAAGTCAGGGTTGAAATCGATAGGTAGTTGCAGGAGAATGCGACTAGCTTGCCGGCTCCCATCGCGCAGGGCCTTATCAATGGCATTTTCGGTGCGGCCTTCGGGAATTTTAAATTCCCACACCACGCCATTGCGAGTTGCATCGGAGGACTTTACGTTCTGCTCGTCGGCTATTGGCAGTAGGCACACGTGTTCGCCCCGCGCCGCGAGAAACAGCGCCAGGGGCAAGTTCTGGCGGCTTTCCTGCTTGCCGTGGTTTTCGTGCACATCCACGAATCCCCCGGCGGGGTTTTCAAACACGCGGGTGTAGCCGGGGCCTGGGGGTGAGTTCGAAGCACTCATGCTGGCTCCAGCACCGCCATCGTGGCCGACGCTTTCGCAATCAGCACCTCGTCGCACCACACCTCGGCCTCGCAGAAGTGCAGGCGCCGCCCGGCTTTCAACACCCAGCCGATGGCTTTAATGCGCTGACCCACGCCGGGGTTCAAGTAGCTCACTTTCAGGTCAGAAGTTACCACTCCTACCCCCTCCGGCACGAGCGTAATCGAGGCAAAGCCCGCCGCCAGGTCGGCCATCGTGGCCACCAGGCCGCCGTGGGCGAAGCCGCGCTGCTGCTGGTGCTGCTGGCCCAGCGCCAGCTCGGCCTCGACGCGGCCGGGCTCGATGCGGGTGAGGTCGGCCCCGATGAGGTGCATAAAGTGCTGGCGCTTCAGCTTTTCGCGAATGCGGGTTTCGAGGTCGGCGGCGGGGAGGGGGGTAGCAGCGGGCATAGGAGGCTCAAAGATACCGGCGGGGCCGGCGTGCTTACCTTACGGGCGCCTTTTCACGCTATTCTTCCCCCGTCCTATGTCACCGGCGCACGACCTCTCCCCTATGCAGTACCTCGTGGCTGGCGCGCTGGGCCTGGGGCTGGCGGCTTGCAGCGGCTTTCGGGTCTTTGTACCGCTGCTGGCGGCCAGCGTGGCGCACCGCGTGGGCTGGCTGCCCAGCTCACCGGGCTTCGACTGGCTCAGCTCCTGGACAGCCCTGGTGGTGCTGGCCACCGCCACGGTGGCCGAGCTGGTGGGCTACTACGTGCCGCTGTTCGACCATTTGCTCGATACCCTGACCACGCCCGCCTCCTTCATCGCGGGCACCTTATTAATGACGTCCTCGCTCACCCACCTCGACCCGACGCTGCGCTGGACGCTGGGCATTTTGGTGGGCGGAGGTGCGGCGGGGCTGGTGCAGGGCAGTACGGCGCTGCTGCGGGCGGGCTCCACGGCCACCACCGGCGGGCTGGCCAATCCGTTGTTTGCCACGCTGGAAAACGTGCTGGCGGTGGTCGGCACCCTCCTTACCCTGCTGCTGCCGCTGGTGGCGGCGGGGCTGGCAGTGGGGCTGCTGGTGTTCTTGGCGAGCCGGCTGCGGCGCTGGCGGCAGCGGCGGGCGCTGGCCCGGCAGGTGGGGGTAGGCGGGCCGGGCCCGACACCCGCAGCCGGCGGGTTTGCGTAAAGGCAGCCCTATACCTCAATCAACAATGCCTCTATGTCTGGTGCCGAATCTGATTCAACTAATTCTTTGCTAACTCCTTATAACGGTCAAGTGCGCGTGCGGGTCGCGGGCCTGCTGGTGCGCCAGGGAACCATCTTGCTGGCGGCCCACCGGGGCTTGCTGCCCAATGGGGCCACGTTTTGGTCGCCGCCGGGCGGGGGCTGGACCTTCGGCGAGAGTCTGAAGCAGGCGCTGGTGCGGGAGTTTCAGGAAGAAACCGGCCTGGCCGTGCGGGTGGGCCGGCAGCTGCACCTGCACGAGTTTCGGCGCGACGCGCTGCAGGCGCTGGAGCTATTCTTCGAAGTAACGGCCGAAGACCCCGCTGCCACCCCCCGCCTGGGCCACGACCCCGAGCACAGTGCCGATAACCAGCTGCTCAGCGAGTTATCCTGGCTCACGCCGCGCCAACTGCTGGCCCTGCCGCTGACCCAGGTGCACCCCGTGCTGCGCGGGCTGCTGAGCACCGACGATGTTTTTGTGCCCCAGGTGCTGCTGAGCGCCTAGCCAGCTGCGCCGCGCGCAGGACCTAGCTTCAGGTCCCGCGCTGGGGGTAGGGCGGGCGTTAGCGAGACAGCATATAGTGTTTATTATCTCATTTTCAGCAATTTATTGAAGTGAGTGAGTGAATACGCGGGCTGTTATTAGCAACCCGGCCCCCAAAACTTATCTTTGCCGGCCGTGCCTACTACCCCTACCCTACCCACTACCGTTGCGGTGAGCCTGCGCGACGACACCTTCGAGCTCGCCAATCCCACGGCCTACCACCTCTACGCGCTGGCCGGGCCCACCCGCCTGCGCGTGGCGGCGCTGGAAGTGGCGCGCCAAAAAATAGTGGCCTTCGACGACCTGCCACTCGCCAGCCTGGCCGACCTGCCCGCGGTGGCCGCCAGCCATTCCCTGCTCGGCCACGCTGGCTGGGCCCGGCTGCGGCTGGCACTAGCCGGCACGGCCAACACACTGCTCCCCGCGCCCCTGTACCGCACGGGCGATGAAGCCACTTACCTACATCCCCACCACGCCCTGGCCCCCACCGAGGAGGCCCTGGCCTACTCCCTGCACCTGCCCGCGCCGGCCACCGACATGGTGAGTGTGTTTGCGGCCCGCCGCGACTTGGTGCAGTGGCTGCACGCGGTGCACGGCCCCAGCGCGCGGCTGCTGCCCCACACCAGCGCCCTGCTGGCGGGCCTGCTGCACCAGCGCGGCACCGCGCCGCGCCAGCTCTACCTCAGCCTGGCCGAGCACGAGCTGACGGCCGTGGTGCTGGGCCCGCAGCTGGAGTTTTGCAACACCTTCGCCGTGAGCACGGCCGAGGACGTGGCCTACTACACCATCCTGGTGATGCAAGAGCTGGGCCTGAACCCCGACCGCGACCCGGTGACCATCTGGGGCGAGCTGACCGGCGACTCGGCCACGTTTGCGCTGCTTAGCACCTACGTGCGCCAGCTGCGCTTCGGGGCGCGGCCGTTTGGGGTGCACTATTTTTATTACCTGAACGAAGTGGCCGACTACCGGCATTTTGATTTGTTCAGCCTGATTTTCTGCGAGTAGGAATTGGCCCGGCAGCTGGCCGCACGCTGTGATTACATGAAAAAAATAGCGCTATTTCCGGGTTCCTTCGACCCTTTCACCACTGGCCACCTCGACATCGTGCGGCGCGGCGCGGGGTTGTTTGATGAGGTAATTATTGCCCTGGGCACCAACAGTAGCAAGCAGCGCTACCTACCCCTCGACTGGATGCTGGCGCAGCTCGAAGCCCTGTTTGCCGACGAGCCCCGCGTGCTGGTGCGCAGCTACCGGGGGCTCACGGTGGAGTTTGCGCGCGCCACCGGCGCGCGCTACCTGCTGCGCGGCCTGCGCAACACCCTCGATTTTGAGTACGAAAACGGCATTGGCCAGGCCAACCGCCTGCTCTACCCTGAGTTGGAGACGGTGGCGCTGCTCACGGCCCCGGCCCTGGCCGCCATCAGCAGCACCGTCGTGCGCGATATTCACCGCTACGGTGGCGATGTCACGCCGTTCGTGCCCTTCGCCCTACCCCCCCCGGCAACGGGTAATTAGCTGCTTATCAACGCAAGAGCCCCCCGCTTCACCTGGAAGCGGGGGGCTCTTGCGTTACGGACCCAACGGCCCTACTCCATCACCTTCAACGGGTCGATGGGGTCAACTTTGAAGTATTGCATGGCGATAAGCGAGGTGATAACGCCCGACATGGTGCCCATGAGAATAATGGCCAGGAACGCTACTACTACCGACAGGTCAAAGCCAAACAGATTCTCTACCTGCGTAAGGTCCAGCGACTTGGGCATGACGACGGTAAGAATAATAAAAAACAGCCCCAGCGTGACCGACGCCACCAGCGCCGTAATAATGCCAGTGCCGTAGCCGCCCAGGTAGGGCATTTGCTCGCCGCGCACCTGGCGCAGGTTGCGGATGGCCAGTACCGAGCCCAGTATCAAAATGACCACGTCGAGGCTGCCGGCCTCGACCCGCGAGAAAAAGCCCAGCAGCGCCGCTAGCAGCGTGTAGACACAGAGCACGGCCCCCGTGAGCAGGCCGTAGCGAAAACCATTTTGTTCGGGGGTGAGCACGGGTCCGGCAGGAGCAGACATGGAGCGGGCAGCCATAAAGGGAAAGGAGGTAAGTGAGGGGGAAGCAGCAGGTAAAGTGGGCAGAAAGGCCACCTACTTAGGCTATACTGCATTTGGCAGCCGGATGTTGTGCCCCGCAGCCAGGGCACAAATTGGCGGCGACGAACGTTAAGGTAGGGTAAGACGGGGCGGCGGCGTATTTTTGCAGAGATTTTTTGGTTTTTTATTCCGGCTTAGATGATTTCCACGACCAACGTGAGCTTGCGCTATGGCAAGCGGGTGCTATTTGAAGACGTAACGGTGAAGTTTTTGCCCGGCAACTGTTATGGCCTCATTGGGGCCAACGGGGCCGGCAAATCGACTTTTCTCAAGATTTTGTCGGGCGAGCTGGAGCCCAACACCGGCTCGGTAGAGCTGCCCGCCGGCCAGCGCCTGGCCGTGCTCAAGCAGAACCAGTTTGCCTACGACGACCAGCAGGTGCTCCAAACCGTGATTCAGGGCCACCAGCGGCTGTGGGCGGTGATGAGCGAGAAGGACGCGCTCTACGCCAAGGCCGATTTTTCGGACGCCGACGGCGAGCGCGCCGCTATTCTGGAAGGCGAGTTTGCCGACCTCGAAGGCTGGAACGCCGACTACGAGGCCGCCGAGCTGCTCAGCGGCCTGGGCATTACCGAGGACAAGCACTACAGCGTGATGTCGGACCTCGGCGCCTCGGAAAAAGTGCGCGTGCTGCTGGCGCAGGCCCTGTTTGGCAACCCCGACGTGCTGCTGCTGGACGAGCCGACCAACAACCTCGACGCGGAGAGCGTGCTCTGGCTCGAAAATTTTCTGGACGGCTTTCAGAATACGGTCATCGTGGTGAGCCACGACCGTCACTTCCTCGACGCGGTGTGCAACTACATGGCCGACCTGGACTTCTCGAAAATCACGATGTACCCCGGCAACTACGGCTTCTGGTACGAGAGCAGCCAGCTGGCCCTGCGCCAGCGCCAGGACGTGAACAAGAAAACCGAGGACAAGCGCAAGGAGCTGGAAGAATTCGTGCGGCGCTTCTCGGCCAACGCCTCGAAAAGCAAGCAGGCTACCAGCCGCCAGAAGCTGCTGCAAAAGCTGACGCTGGAAGAAATCAAGCCCTCGTCGCGCCGCTACCCCTACATCGCCTTCAAGCCCGAGCGCGAGGCCGGCAACCAGCTGCTGACGGTGGAAGGCGTGGCCAAAGCCATGGATGGCCACTCGGTGCTCAAGAATGTGTCGTTCACGCTCGACAAGGGCGATAAAATTGCCATCGTGGGCCGCGACGACCGCGCTGCTTCGCTGCTGTTTGATATTCTGTTTAAGGAAGCGCAGGCCGACAAAGGCAAGGCCGAGTGGGGCACCACTATCACGCCGAGCTATTTCCCGAAGGAAAACAGCAGCTACTTCCAGGCCGACAACATGAATCTGGTAGACTGGCTGCGCCAGTACTCGACGGAGAAAGACGAGAGCTTTGTGCGCGGCTGGCTGGGCCGGATGCTGTTCTCGGGTGAGGAGTCGCAGAAAAAGCCCAACGTGCTGAGCGGCGGCGAAAAGGTGCGTTGCATGCTAAGCAAGATGATGCTCGAAAGCGGCAACGTGCTGGTGCTGGACGACCCCACGAACCATTTGGATTTGGAAAGCATTCAGGCCCTGAACAATGGCTTAAAAGATTTCACTGGCTCGCTCATTTTCGCCTCGCACGACTTGCAGTTTATTGAGACGGTTGCCAACCGCATCATCGAGCTCACGCCCGAGGGCATTATTGACCGCCGCATGAACTACGAGGAGTACCTGGCCGATGACACGCTGAAAGCCCAGCGCCAGAAAATGTACCAGCTGGCTTAATAACAGGAATTAAGCCGACTCCTTTCAGGGTTTGGTCTAGTAAGCCGGGCTTCTTCATTTTCTCTTCGTGCCGCGCCGCTAATTTCCCTTCATGAAACGTCTGCTTTTTCCATTTTTACTAGGGGCCGTGGCCCTGCTGGCCCCCGGCCGCAGCCTGGCCCAGAACAAGCCCGCGCTTAATACCGCGCCTCCCGGCTCGGTGCCCCCCGTGGCGCCGGCGCCGGTAGCTACGCCGCGCCCGGCGGCCGACACGGCCAACGTGGCGCCTACCATTCCGGTCTACACGCCGGCCCCTACCCCCCAGCCGCAGGCCCAGCCCCGCCAGGCCGAGGCCCTACCCCCCCCCAGCCAGGAAAGCCCGTCGGGACTGGAGCTGCCGGGGCGCGAGCAGGACCGCAAGGCCGCGCAGCAGCACGCCGAGCAGTATACCAAACTGTTTGTGTACTCGGGCCTGGGTTTGGGCTATAGCTCGTACGCGGGCTACAGCCAGTTCAACTTCAGCATTTCGCCGGCCATTGGCTACCGCGTGAATGACCGCCTCTCGATTGGGCCGGGCATCAGCTACGCCTACAGTAACTACGGCATCAGCAACGGCTACAACACCAATAGCAGCACCAACTTTGGCACCAGCAGCTTCGGGGTAAAGGCTTTTGCGCAGCTAATGGTGATTGATAATTTCTTCGTGCACGCCGAGTATGAAGTGACCAAGGCGCAGCTGCTGGCGCAAGACAATTATGGTAATTTCAGCACCATCAATCGCTCGGTGCAAACGCCGCTGGCCGGCATTGGCTACCGTTCGCAGATTAGTAACCGCGCGGCCGCTGATATTGTACTGCTCTACAATTTTCAGGACAACTACAATAGCATCTATCCTAACCCGGTCATTCGGTTCAACTTCTTGTTTAATATCGGCAAGTAATGGCCGAGCTGAGGCAAAAGAAAACCCCCGCCGTAGCAACGGCGGGGGCTTTTTATGTGCGGGCGGCTAGCCCCGGCTATACGGGGTTACGGCCGCTGATAACGCGGAGCAGGATGGCAATGATGGCAATCACCAACAGAATGTGAATCAGGTTGTTACCCGCCAAACCAGCGCCGAGAATACCGAAAAAGCCAAGGGCCCAGATAATAATGAGAATGACGGCGATGATGTACAACAAATTGCCCATGAGTGAAAAAGAAAGAAGAGTGGTGAAAAGGATGGAAACAAACCTTTGCGGCTTGGTAAGGCTTTGTACGGTGAGGACAGAAAAAAGATGAACAAGCGCTAAAAAAATTCGCCAGCCCGCGACTACTTGCTGGTTTCAGTAGCTTTGCAGGGCCTGAAGGCTGGCTAATAGCCATTTTTTCCTACCCCCTTTTCTCCCACCCATGAACGTTGCCGTTATTGGCTCGGGCACGATGGGCAATGGCATTGCCCACGTTTTTGCCCAGCACGGATTTTCCGTCGCCCTCATCGATATCAACCAGCCGGCCCTCGACCGGGCGCTGGGCACTATCACTAAAAACCTCGACCGCCAAGTAGCCAAAGCTACGCTGAGTGAAGAAGATAAAACCACCACCCTGGGCCGCCTGCGCACCTTTACCAGCCTGGCCGAGGGCGTGGCCAACGCCGAACTGGTGGTGGAGGCCGCCACCGAAAACGTGGACCTGAAACTCCAGATTTTCCGCGACCTCGACCAGTACGCGCCCGCCGGGGCCATCCTGGCCAGTAACACGTCGTCGATTTCCATTACCAAAATCGCGGCCGTTACCAAGCGCCCAACGCAGGTAATCGGGATGCATTTTATGAACCCCGTGCCGGTGATGAAGCTGGTAGAAGTCATCCGCGGCTACGCCACGTCCGACGCCACTACGCAGCGCGTGATGGAGCTGTCACGCCAGCTCGGCAAAACGCCCACCGAGGTCAACGACTACCCTGGCTTCGTGGCCAACCGCATCCTGATGCCCATGATTAACGAGGCCATTATCAGCCTGTTTGAGGGGGTAGCAGGCGTAGCGGAAATCGATACGGTGATGAAGCTCGGCATGGCCCACCCGATGGGCCCGTTGCAGCTGGCCGACTTTATCGGGCTCGACGTGTGCCTGGCCATCCTGCGGGTGCTGCACGAGGGCCTTGGCAACCCCAAGTACGCGCCCTGCCCGCTGCTGGTAAATATGGTAATGGCCGGCCGCCTGGGCGTGAAGTCGGGCGAAGGCTTTTACCAGTACACCGCCGGCTCGAAAGACCTGGTAGTAGCTCCTACGTTTCAGAAATAACGCGAACGGTCCAGCTCTAATTTGCGTTACTACTACACGCTGAAACTGAATCAGCGAAATCAGTTTAATCTGCGCAAATCTGCGATTTTATGGAACATGCATTGTTTGGGGCCGGCTGCTTTTGGTGCGTCGAGGCCGTATTTCAGAATTTGAAGGGGGTAGAGAAAGTGGTTTCCGGCTACGCCGGCGGCCGCATCAAAAACCCTACGTACCGCGAAGTATGCAGCGGCTTGACGGGCCACAACGAGGTGATTGACATCACCTTTGACCCGGCCGTGATTAGCTATAAAGAGCTGCTCGAAATCTTTTGGAAAACCCACGACCCGACGACGCTCAATCGCCAGGGCAACGATGTCGGCACCCAGTACCGCTCGGCCGTGTATTATTACAACGACGAGCAGAAGCAGCTTGCCGAGGAGTATAAAAAGAAGCTCAACGACGGCCACGCTTTTCCGAACCCTGTCGTAACGGAAATTACGGCCGCACCCGAGTTTTATCCGGCTGAGGACTACCACCAGAATTATTTCAACATGCACGGCCACGAGCCGTATTGCCAGTTTGTAGCCAAGCCCAAAGTGGATAAGGTGAAGGCGCTGTTTGGCGAGAAATTGAAATCGGTGTCGGCGTAATTGCTGCTTGATTTTTGAAAACAAAAAAGCCCGCTAATTAGCGGGCTTTTTTGTTGGCCATTGCCGTTAAATCTGCTTCCATTATTTCTAGTTTAGTTAAGTATTCCGCAGCGTACTCCCAAGGATGAAGTTCGCGCGTTCTAGCCTTTTCAGCTATGTAACGTTGCCGTCTAAATGCTGCAGCAGCGACAGGCAACATCGCCTTGTCACATTTACCTGCAATTTTAAATTGCCCAAAGACAGTAGCTTATAACTGCTTTATCAATTTCGTTGTTGAAACCACCAGTTTCCGCAACTATAGCATCTAATTGAGCCGGCTCAGTAACAGTTAAATAACTAGGACTAAATTCCCACTCCCCTATTTGCTGTTTAAGAAACGTGAGTGCCTTCTCATTAGCACCCCGTTCGCTGTACCAATCTTGTAAATTAAACAACGTGTCAGCTCCACTATCATTTCCAAAAGGCGAAAACTCGTCAATACAACTGTAATAAAAGTCAGCCGTTGCGTGCTCAACGAAAAAAGGATGGCTCGTTTCGCGAGCCAATCCTTCTTCATCATCGTCAAAATAATACGCGCTCATTACACCAGCGATTATACTGATACCCCAAAGTCGCGCAACGCGTCATTCAGGCTGGTTTTCAAATCGGTGCTGGGCTTGCGCTGACCGATGATGAGGGCGCAGGGCACCTGGTATTCGCCGGCCGGGAACTGCTTGGGAATAGTGCCGGGAATGACGACCGAGCGCGGCGGCACATAGCCTTTATATTCCTTAGGTTCGTCGCCGGTCACGTCGATGATTTTGGTGCTGCCGGTAATGGTGACGCCCGCGCCAATCACGGCCTCCTTGCCGATGCGGCAGCCTTCGACCAGGATGCAACGCGAGCCAATAAAGGCGCCGTCTTCGATGATGACGGGCTGGGCCTGCACGGGCTCCAGCACACCGCCGAGGCCTACCCCCCCGCTCAGGTGCACGTGCTTGCCCACCTGGGCGCACGAGCCCACGGTGGCCCAGGTATCCACCATCGTACCTTCGCCCACGTGGGCGCCGATGTTGGTGTAGCTGGGCATCAGGATGACGCCGGGGGCCAGGTAGGCGCCGTAGCGGGCCACGGCGGGCGGCACCACGCGCACTTTCTGGCCGGCGTAGTCGGTTTTGAGGGCCATCTTGTCGTGGTATTCGAAGGGGCCAACTTCCTGGGTGCTCATCTGGCGCAGCGGGAAGTAGAGGATAACCGCCTTCTTCACCCACTCGTTGATTTTCCACTCGCCGCCTTCTTCGGTGGGCGGCTCAGCCACGCGCAGGTGGCCCTTATCGAGGTCTTCGATGGTGTGCTCGATGGCGGCTTTGGTTTCGGGCTGGTCGAGCAGGGTGCGGTCGCTCCAGGCGGCTTCGATGGCCTCCTGGGCGGCAAAGCGGTCGAGCACGGGGCTGTGGTTGATGGTCGTGTCCATGAGAAGGAGTAAAGGAGAATTGAGCGCAAAACTAGCATCTTTAGGGGTAGAAAAGGCTACCGGCCGGCCGGCGTGCCTGGTTTGGGCGGGCGATGTAGCTGCCCGTTTTGCCCCTACCCCCCTTTGCGCGGGCGCCTTTGCCTCGGCGCTACTTACCTCATGCCAAGTCCTGTTTCGGCCTCTCCCCTCGTGCTGCTCGCCTCGGTGCTCAAGCCCGTGGATGATACGCGGATGCTGGGCAAGTTTGCCCGCACCCTGGCCGGCCTGGGCGTGCGGGTGGCCGTGGCGGGGCAAGCCAGCGCGGCGGCGCGGCCGGGGGCGGGCAGCACGCTGCACCCCCTTTTCAGCGGCTCGCGGCTGAACCTGGACCGGCTGCGGGCGCAGGCGCGCTACTGGCGCCTGCTGCGCCGGCTGCGGCCCGCTTTGGTCATCGTGCACGCGCCCGAGCTGCTGCCGCTCACGCTGCTGTGGCGGGCGCTGGGGGGGGGTAGGCAGTTCGTGTATGACATCCGCGAAAACTACGCCCTCAACGTGGGCACCCAGCAGGTCTACCGTGGCCTAACGAAGCGCGCGCTGGCGGCGGGCCTGCGCTGGGTGGAGAGCGCGGCGGCGCGGCGCGCGGCGGCCGTGCTGCTGGCCGAAGCCAGCTATGCCGACGAGCTGCCGTTTTTGCAGGTCCTACCCCCCGACCGGGTGCTGCTGCTCGAAAACAAGTACCAGCCAGCCCCCGGCGAGGCCTTACCCCTCCTGGCGCGCCCCATGCCGGCCACCACCGAGCCGCTGCGGCTGCTGTTTTCGGGTACCATCTCCGTGCTGAACGGGGTGCGGGAAGCCATCGACTTGACGCGGGCGCTGCGGGTGGCGTGGCCCGGCGGGGCAATGTTGACCATTATCGGCTTTTGCCAGCAGCCCGATTTACTGCGCGAACTGCAAACCACGGCGGCGGCCGAAAGCGCCTGGCTTCGGCTGGAAGGCGGGGCCGCGTTGGTGCCGCACGCCCGCATCGTGGCCGAGATGGGGCGCAGCCACCTGGGCCTGCTGCCCTACCAGCCGCACCCCAGCACGGCCCGCTGCCGGCCCACCAAGCTGTTCGAGTACCTCGCCCACGGTCTGCCCATGCTGGTGCCCGCCAACCCACTCTGGGCCAGCGTGGTGCGGGCGCACGGCGCGGGGCTGGTGGCAGATTTTGCTGACCCGGCGCGGGCCGCGGCGGCCGTGGTGGCGGCGCTACCTGCGGCGCAGTTTTACCCCGCGGGCGTGCCGACCGGCCCGGTGCTGTGGGCGGGCGAGGGCAAAAAGTTAGGGAATTTGCTGGAAAGCCTGGGGCTGGGCCCGACCTTTGCGGCCCCGTTGGCCTAGCCGGGCGGCGGCGTGGCGACGGGCCGGGCCGTATTCCCGGTAATTTTTTCTTACTTGCAGGTCGGTACGCGGCTGATTTCGCGTGCCTTCGCCCTCCCCTCCCACCCCTTACGCATCCTGTCTCATGGCTTCTCCGACTACCTTGCGCCACGCCGAAATTGCCGGCGTCGGCCACTACGTTCCCGACCGCGTTGTCAAAAATGCCGAGCTGGAGGAAATGATGTCTACTACCGACGCCTGGATTCAGGAGCGCACCGGCATTCAGGAGCGGCGCTGGTTTGAGGAGGGCAAGGACACCACCGCCGGCATGGGCGCCGAGGCCGCCCGCCGCGCCCTGGCCAACGCCGGCCTGACGGTGGACGACGTGCAGCTCATCGTATTTGCCACGCTCTCACCCGATTACTTCTTTCCGGGCTCGGGCGTGCTCATGCAGCGCGAGCTGGGCATGACCGGCAACGTGCCGGCCCTCGACGTGCGCAACCAGTGCTCAGGCTTCATCTACGGGCTGTCGGTGGCCGACCAGTTCGTGCGCACCGGCATGTACGATACGGTGCTGGTGGTGGGCTCCGAAATCCACTCTTCGGGCCTCGACAAAACGACGAGGGGTAGGGCCGTGTCGGTCATTTTCGGTGATGGCGCAGGCGCGGTGGTGCTGCGCCCGGCGCGCACCGAGGGCCACGGTATTCTGAGCACGCACCTGCACGCGCAGGGCGAATTTGCGGAGGAATTAATCGTGAAAGAGCCTGGCTCGAACCGCGAGAATCGGGTGCAGTACGTGCTCGACCACGAGCTGGACCTCTACCCCTATATGAATGGCCAGAACGTGTTTAAACACGCCGTGGTACGCTTCCCGCAGGTAATTAAGGAGGCGCTGGACCAGAACAACTACCAGCCGGCCGACATCGACCTGCTCATTCCGCACCAGGCCAACCTGCGCATCACGCAGTACGTGCAGCAGAAAATGGGCCTGGCCGACGACAAGGTTTTCAGCAACATTCAGCGCTACGGCAACACCACCGCCGCCAGCATCCCGATTGCCTTAAGCGAAGCCGTGGCCCAGGGCCGCATCAAGCGCGGCGACCTCGTGTGCCTGGCCGCGTTCGGCTCGGGCTTCACCTGGGCTTCGGCGTTGATTAAATGGTAAATTGTAATGAACAATGAGCAATGAGCAATGAGCAATTAAATGGAGCCAGCCCATCGAATCGCACACTACTCATTGCTCATTATTAATTGACTACATGCCCAGCCACACCGAGGAAAATTACTTAAAAACCATCTACAAGCTGGCCGAGGCCGAGCCGGGGCAGGAGGTGAGCACCAATCGCATTGCGGCGGCGCTAGCCACGCGTGCCGCCTCCGTCACGGACATGCTACGCCGCCTGGCCGACAAGCAACTGCTTGACTATGAGAAGTACCGGGGCGTGCGCCTCACGCCCGAGGGCCAGCGGCTGGCGCTGCTCACCGTGCGCAAGCACCGGCTGTGGGAGGTGTTTTTGGTGCAGCAGCTGGGCTTCAGCTGGGACGAGGTGCACGACGTGGCCGAGGAGCTAGAGCACGTGCAGTCGCCGCTGCTGATGCGGCGGCTCGACGCGTTCCTGAACTTCCCGACCCTCGACCCGCACGGCGACCCCATTCCGGCCGAAAACGGGGCGGTGCGCCGGCCCGCCCACCGCTTGCTGGCCGAGCTGGGGGTAGGCGAGTGCGGCACGCTGGCTTCGGTGAAAGATACCTCCGCGCCCTTCCTGCAATACCTCGACAAGATGGGTCTGCCGCTGGGCGCGCAGGTGCGCATCCTCGAAAAAATTGCCTTCGATAACTCCCTGGAAGTGCAGATAAACAACGCCCGCATCCTCGTCATCTCGGCCGAAGTCGGACGCAACTTATTCACGACCACTGATTAGCGCGGATTTCAACGGATTTAGCTTCGCTGTCCTTCGGTTCACGGATTTTGTGGATGGCGCTTTGGCCCACCAACCGCGAAGCAAAAAGGTATTTACATCAAAAAGTAACGCGACAAAATCGTCCACAAAATCCGTGAAATCCGTTAAAATCCGCGCTAATCAGTGGTCTGATACCATTGTGGCGCTCTCGACGCCGCCCGGCGTGGGGGCGCTGGCCGTGGTGCGCCTGTCGGGGGCCGAGGCGATAAGCATCACGCAGGCGCTTTTTTCGAAGAAAAATCTGGCGACTCAGCCTGGCCACACGCTGCACTACGGCACGCTGCGTGACCCGGCCACCGACCAGGTGCTCGACGAGGTGGTGGTGGCGCTCTACCGCGGCCCGCGCTCTTACACTCGCGAGGACGTGGTGGAAATTTCGGGCCACGGCTCCGACTTCATCGTGCGCCAAATACTAGCTGCGCTGCTGCGGCAGGGCGCGCGCCTGGCCGAGGCCGGCGAGTTTACCAAACGGGCCTTCCTCAACGGCGCGCTCGACCTGGCTCAGGCCGAGGCCGTGGCCGACCTCATCGCCGCCGACTCGGCCCTGAGCCACCAGGTAGCGCTCAACCAGCTGCGCGGTGGCTTCTCGGATGAGCTGCGCGACCTGCGGGCGCAGCTCATCAAGTTTGCCGCGCTGCTGGAGCTGGAGCTGGACTTTGGCGAAGAAGACGTGGAGTTTGCCGACCGCACCGGGCTGGCGCGGCTCCTGGCCGAAGTGGAGGGGGTAGTAACCGGCCTGCTGCGCTCGTTTGAGCTGGGCAACGTGATTAAGAACGGCATCACGACCGTGATTGCCGGCCGGCCCAACGCGGGCAAGTCTACGCTGCTCAACGCGCTGCTGCGCGAGGAACGGGCCATCGTGTCGGCCATTCCGGGCACTACCCGCGATTTTATTGAGGATGAGGTGAGCATCGACGGCCTGCGGTTCCGCTTCGTGGACACGGCCGGCCTGCGCGACAACCCCGCCGACGAGGTGGAGGCCATCGGCGTGCGCCGCACCCGCGAGCGCATCGGCCAGGCGGCGCTGCTGCTCTACCTCTTCGACCTCACCGAGCTGTCGCCCGCCGAGGTGCGGGCCGACATCGCGGAGCTGACCGCCGCCCTACCCCGCCTGCCCGTGCTGGCCGTGGGCAACAAGCAAGACCTGGCTTCTCAGTTAACAATTAATAGTTATCAGTTAGCAATTTTTGATAGTCAGCAAGTTGCGTTACCGGTAGTATTTATCGCCGCTAGCCAGCGAGCGGGGCTGGAGGAGCTGCAAGCCGCCTTGCTGGCGCAGGTGCGAGGGGCGGGCCTGGCCACCACCGGCACGGCCACCATCGTGACAAACGTGCGGCACGCCCGCGCCCTCGAAGTGGCGGCCCAGCACTTGGCCGCCGTGCGCCAGGGCCTGGCCGAAGGCCGGGGCACCGAGCTGCTGGCCGCCGACCTGCGCCACGCCCTGGGCGCGCTGGGCGAGATAACGGGCGAAATTTCGTCGGATGACTTGCTGACGAGCATTTTTACGCAGTTCTGCATCGGCAAGTAAAAGCGCCCACTAAAAATCGTCGCAAACGTTCCCAGGCCACTTTCCGGCCCCAAACTGTGCGACTTATGGAAACCTCGACCGGGTTTGGGTTGTACTACATGGGGCACTGGCCAAACAAAAGTTTCCCGGCGCACCGCTTAGGCCGTAGCTTCGCGCCCGAAATAGGCGGCTACTTTACATCCTCTTCCTACCTAACCAATGGCAGAAACTGCTGAACTTAACCTACCGGGCGGCCAGTCCATTAGTCTACCCATCTTTGAGGGCACCGAGCACGAAAAAGCTTTTGACATTGGCAAGCTGCGCGACGCTACGGGCTATGTCACCCTCGATTCGGGCTACAAAAACACCGGGGCCACCAAAAGCGCCATCACGTTTCTCGATGGCGAGGAAGGCATTTTGCGCTACCGGGGCTACCCCATCGAGCAGCTGGCCGAAAAGTCAAGCTTCCTGGAAGTAGCTTATCTGCTGATTTATGGCCGCCTACCCACCGAGGCGGAGCTGAAGGATTTCAGCGGCCACATCACCAAGCACACGCTGGTGCACGAGGACATGCGGAAGATTTTTGATGGCTTCCCGAGTGCTACGCACCCGATGGCCATCCTGAGCAGCCTCACTTGCGCGCTTACGGGCTTCTACCCCGAAAGCCTCAACCCCAATCAGAGTAAGGAGGCCATCGACCTGACCATCGTGCGCCTCATGGCCAAGATGAGCACCATCGCGGCCTGGACGTATAAGAACTCGGTGGGCCACCCGCTCAACTACCCGCGCAACGACCTCGACTACTGCGCCAACTTCCTGTACATGATGTTCAGCTTCCCCACCGAGAAGTATGAAGTCAACCCGGTAGTGGTAACGGCCATCAACAAGCTGCTCATCCTGCACGCCGACCACGAGCAGAACTGCTCGACCAGCACCGTGCGCCTCGTGGGCTCAGCCAATGCCAGCCTCTACGGCTCGGTATCGGCGGGCATTAATGCGCTGTGGGGCCCGTTGCACGGCGGCGCCAACCAAGAGGTAATCGAGATGCTCGAGGCCATTGAGCGCGACGGCGGCGACACCAGCAAGTTCATCGCCAAGGCCAAGGACAAGAACGACCCGTTCCGCCTCATGGGCTTCGGCCACCGCGTGTACAAGAACTTCGACCCGCGCGCCAAAATCATCAAAGTAGCCGCCGACGAGGTGCTGAAAGCCCTGGGCCTGGAGGACAGTCCGCTGCTGAAAATAGCGCAGGAGCTGGAGCAAGCCGCCCTCACCGACCAGTACTTCATCGAGCGTAAGCTGTACCCGAACGTGGACTTCTACTCGGGCATCATCTACAAGGCGCTGGGCATCCCCACCGAGATGTTTACCGTCATGTTTGCCCTGGGCCGCCTCCCCGGCTGGATTGCCCAGTGGAAGGAGATGCGCGAAAACAAGGAGCCCATCGGCCGCCCCCGCCAGATTTACGTGGGCGAAGCCGAGCGTGACTACCTGCCCATGACCGAGCGCAAGTAAGCTGCTCGTTAACTGATTTATAAAAAAGACAGCCCACCAAAAGGTGGGCTGTCTTTTTTTGGGCCCTACCCCCCTACTTCACGCTTAAGGGTGATGAGCATCAAATGGGCGCGGCGCCACCATCGCCATTCGCCGCCCCGGTCAGTGACGGCTACTACTTCCCAACCCTCGCGGCCCAGCGCGTCTAACTCTTCGGTCAGCGCATCCGGGTCAATAGGATTGGACGAATGGTCCGTTATCTCCATCAGGTAATACTCAAATTTTTTCATGGTCTGAGTTGAGGTTAAGCATTTTCGGCTGCCGCCGACGCGGGCATTCCCTACATCGGCGGCGACCGCAATTAATTACAACCGGTGCGCCGTGAAGGAGGCACGCAGCTGCTGATAGGCCAAGCGCTGTGCGGGGTCGAGGATGTCGTTGAGGGCCTGCTCGTAGCCCCGCTGCAACGTGGCCAGCCGCTCGTCGCGCTCGGCGGCGGGGGCGTTGACCAGGCTCAGCTCGAATTCTGCCTGACGGCGCTGCTCCAGGTGCTGCAAATGCAGCTTTTTGATGGCTAAGTACTGGCCCTCGTTGCAGTGAATGCGCCGGGCCAGGGCCTGGGTAAGCGTGGTAGCGTGGGCGGCTACCGAACGGGGGTAGGCCTTGGGCTCGTCGCCGGGACCGTGGGCGGGGGCAGCACTCGTGAGGCTGGTCAGGAAGCAGGTAGCGGCTAATAGGTTCTTCATGGGTAAAAGGGTTTGTGGTGAAAAAAGTGGGTTTAAACCGGCGTCCTAACTGCTGGCCTGGTAGCGGCTGCCGGAATTGGTCCAAACCTACACGCTTTTTATTTTTTGCACAAAACCCTGTGAACGTGGCACTTTTTTAATTACGGTATTTTACTTTAATTGCAGTAATCTGTCATTAATAGCACTTTATGCCTCTTGGTAAAAGCTATACTATAAGTCACAAAAAAGCCCACACTTAGGCGGGCAATTCATTTTGTTTGAATAGTCCTACGAAATTTTCATCTCCTTAAAGCCTTGCTTTAAGTCCTTTGTCCAAGATGAAGTAGTACTGCCAATCTTCGCTTCGGCTGGGCACTGGGGGTAGGAACGCGTTGGGGCGCTGATGGCCAATAACCACGCCGCTTTTGCCACTGCCCAGCAATTTGTTGGGAGATGTTCACGCAGTTTTTCGCGGTAGCAAAGCGCCGTGCACCGCCGTGTTTTCGAGTATGAAACACGGCGGTGCACGGCGCAAAATTTTAGATATGGGCGCTAGAGAACGCGCAGCTCGATACGGCGATTCTGGGCGCGGTGGGCTTCCGTGTCGTTGGCAGCCAGGGGCTTGGTCGCGCCGTAGCCCTTGGCGCGCAGGCGGGTGGCGGGCACGCCGTGGCCGCTGAGGTAGGTGAGCACGGCCTGGGCGCGGCGCTGCGAGAGCGTGAGGTTGGCGGCGGGCGTCCCCACGTTGTCGGTGTGGCCGGCCACTTCCACGCGCAGGCTGGGGTCCTGGCGCAGAAACTCCACCAGGCGGTCGAGCTCGGTGCGCGAGCGCGGCTTGAGCATGGCCTGGTTGGAATCGAAAAACAGGTTGTTCAGCACCGCGCTCCGGCCACTTTTGGCCGGGTCGAGGTAGATATTGAGGGTGAGCGGGTCGAACGTGCGCGCGGCCGAGTAGTCGAAATTCAGGCTCTTGAGCAGGTAGCCGGGCGCGGCGGCGTACATGGCGTAGGCGCGGCCTTCGTTGAGCACGGCGGTGTACTCACCGGTTTCGGCATCCGAGTACACCTGCTGGGTCAGCACGTTGGTGCTAAGGTCGAAGAGCTGCACCATCGCGTTGAGCGGCTTCTTGGTCACGGCATCGAACACCCGGCCCTGGGCGTAGGTGCTGGTTTCGCGGGCGCGCACGCTAGTGGGCACTTCGCTGCCGTAGAGCAGGATGGGCGGGGCCATGCTGGCCGGGTCGCCGGGCCGGGGCGGCTCGGCGCGGGTGCAGTAGAGGCGCTTATTATCGGAAGAAATGAACAGCGAAGCCTCATTGGCGAAGGTGTTGAGGGGGTAGCCCAGGTTGCGCGGGGTGCCCCACTGACCCTTGGCATCGAGCTCGGCGCGGAAGATGTCGCTGCTGCCCAGACCCACCAGGCCGTTGGTGGCGTAGTAGAGCGTGGTGCCGCTGGCGTGGATGAAGGGCGCCAGGTCGTCGCCGGGCGTATTGATGGGCGCCCCCAGGTTGCGCGCCGGGCCCCAGCTGCCATCGGCCCCCACCGTCGTCACGTAAATGTCGTAGCCGCCTACCCCCCCGCCGCGCTGCGACGAGAAGTAGAGCGTGCGCCCATCGGCCGAGAGCGAGGGCTGCGAGTCCCAGGCCTTGGAGTTGACCAGCAGGCCCAGGTTGCGCGGGGCGGCCCACTGGTTGCCGCGCCGGCGCGAGATGTAGAGGTCGCAGTTGCCTACCCCCCCCGGCCGGCCGCAACTGGTGAATACCAGCGTGTTGCCATCGCCCGAGATGGTGGCCGTGCCCTCGTTTTCGCGCGAGTTGATATTTTGAGAAATCGACTGCGGCGCCCCAAACTTGCCCTCGGCCGTGAGCGTGCTGATGAACACGTCCTCGTTTTCCTGGCCCAGCTTCTCGGGGTTGCGCTGCACCGTGAAAATGAGCGACTTGTTATCGGCCGTGAGCACCGGGAAGTACTGGTCGCGAAACTGGTTGAGCGGCGCCGCCAGGCGCTCGGGCGCCAGGCCGGTGGGGTGCGTCATGGCCTCGGCCGCGAAGTCGCAGTTTTGCAGCTGGAGCTTGGCCAGCGCCACCTGGGGTTTGTTGGTGGGGTTGGTGCTGAGGTAGTTGGTATAGGCCAGGCGCATGGTGGCGTAGTCGCCCACCTCGGCGGCCAGCTTGCCCAGCAGCAGGTAGTCGCCGGCGCGGGCGGCCTCCACGGGCAGCTTGCTGAGGCCCAGCTTATAAGCCTGCAAGGCATTGGGATGGTCGCCGAGCGTGAGCTGCAGCGAGCCCTTGCGCAGATACGGCTCGCCGTAGTCCGGAAACTTATCAGTGAGTTGCTGCCACACCAGCAGCGCCTGCTGAGCCTGGCGGTCGTTGTAGTACAGGCTCTGGGCCTTCTCGTAGAGGCTGCGCGCCTTGCTATCGGTGATGGACGGCGGGGCTTGCTGGGCCAGGGTGGGCGCGGTGGCCAGCGCGAAGAGCAGGGTGGCGGGAAGCAGGGATTTGGGCAACATAAGCAGAGGGAAGCGCGGGCTGATTGCGGACGTCGGTCGTGCGGGCCACCGACAATTGACGGCGACCCGCGCGCCCGACGCAGGTAGATTAGCAGGCAAAAGCTACGCCTTAACAGGCAAAAACCCCGATTTCGTGCTGAAATCAGGGTTTTTAGTCGTTATCTCCTACCTTTTACCGGCATAATACCGGCTTGGACTACGGAATGTCAAGGTACTTGTGGGTTTGCAGCGACACCTGCCAGCGCGGGTGGGCCTTCACGTAGTCGATGAGCGCGGGCGTCATGCGGGCGGCGCGGCTCCACTCGGGCTGCAGGTAGAGGCGCGTGGTACTTGGCACCAGCGCGGCGTGCTCCTCGGCCCAGGTAAAATCGCTGTCGTTGAAGACGATGATTTTCAGTTCGTCGGCGTGGGCCAGCACGTCGGGGCGCGGGGCCTTGAATTTTTTGGGCGACACGCAAATCCAGTCCCAGTTGCCGGAGAGCGGGTGCGCGCCGCTGGTCTCTATCCAGGTCTGGAAGCCGGCCGCTTGCAGGGCTTTGGTGAGGGGTAGGCAGTCGTGCATCAGCGGCTCGCCACCGGTGACGACGACGTGGCGGCCGGGATACTCGCTGGCGGCGGCGACCAGGTCAGCCACCTGCTGGCGGGGGTGCGCATCGGCGTCCCACGACTCCTTCACGTCGCACCACACGCAGCCCACGTCGCAGCCGCCGAGGCGGATGAAGTAGGCCGCCCGCCCAGTGTTAAATCCTTCGCCCTGAATAGTATAAAACTGCTCCATTACAGGAAGCATTGAATTAGCGGCGGGGGCCGGAATAACGGGTAAGGCGGCGAGAAAATCAGATACGGCAGACATAAGCAGACGAAAAAAGGGCGCGACTTACGTCAACGCCCGAGGCGCGACCGGGGGTTCCGGTCACTCAAATTTACGAAAGGAATTGCTCCTGTCTGTCATGGCGAGCTTGCGAAGCAATCGCACCAGAACTGCGTCCGGGTGTCGTGGTGGTGCGATTGCTTCGCAAGCTCCCAATGATTAAGAATTCTTACTTCGGGTATACCTCGCCCTTGGCGGCGCGCAGCGTGTTCAGGAGCAGCATGGCAATGGTCATGGGCCCTACCCCCCCCGGCACGGGCGTAATGCGCGAGGCCAATGGGGCTACTTCGGCAAAGTTGACGTCGCCCTTCAGGCTGTAGCCACTCTTCTTGTTGGCGTCCGTCACGCGGGTGGTGCCCACGTCGATGACTACCGCGCCGGGCTTCACCATGTCGGCCGTCACGAACTCGGGCCGGCCGATGGCGGCCACGATAATGTCGGCCTGGCGCACGATTTCGGGTAGGTTCTTGGTGCGCGAATGGCATAAAGTGACGGTGCAGTTAGCCGTCTCCAAGTTCTTGGCCAGCAAGATACTAACCGGCGTGCCCACGATGTTGCTGCGGCCGATAACTACGCAGTGCTGGCCGCTGGTTTTGATGCCCTGGCGGGCCAGCAGCTCCACGATGCCGGAGGGGGTAGCGGGCAGCAGCGCGGGCAGGCCGGCCACCATGCGGCCCAGGTTCATGGGGTGAAAACCATCCACGTCCTTCTCGGGCCGGATGGCTTCGATGACTTTTTCGGCGTCGATGTGCCTGGGCAGCGGCAGCTGCACGATGAAGCCGTCGATATCGGCATTGTCGTTGAGGGCACCAACTTGGGCCAGCAGCTCGGGCTCGGTGATGTCGTCTTCGAAGCGCAGCAGGGTGCTGGCGTAGCCTACGCGCTCGCAGGCGAGCACCTTGTTACGCACGTAGGTTTCGGAGCCGCCGTCGTGGCCCACCAAGATGGCGGCCAGGTGCGGCACCTTGCGACCGGCGGCTTTCAGCGCCTCTACTTCGGCGGCGATTTCAACTTTGATTTCCTCGGCGGTTTGCTTGCCGTCGATGAGGTGTGGGGCGGTGTTCATAGGCTTGGATGTAGAACGGAGTGGCACTCCGTTTCCGACTGAACATATTTTGACGAGAAACGGAGTGCCACTCCGTTTTACATTTTTCGCTTACCGCATGGCGATGCCGGCCTGGGTGAGGCGGTGGTAGATGCCGGCCAGCAGCTCGCTTTTCAGGGCTTCTTCCTGGCGGATGTTGTTTATCCAGAACAGCGCCTTGAGGTCGTAGCCGGTGGTGGCGACGTTATTGAGCAGGATTTCGGGGGCGACTTTATGCAGGGTGTTGGGGTTTTTAAGAATCTCGTCGCTGATGAGGCGGCGGGCCTCGTCGAGGTCGATGTCGGGGGCCAGGTTGAGGGCCAGCTCGGTGCGGATGTGGTTGTTGCTGAGCGTCCAGTTGATGACGTGGTTGCTGAGCAGGTCGCCATTGGGCAAAATGATTTCGGAGCCGGCCTGCGAGATGAGCTTGCTGGCCCGGATGCCAATGTCCTTCACCCGGCCCGTCTGGCCCTTCACTTCGATGTAGTCGCCCACCTGAAACGGCCGCTCGAAGATGAGAATGACGCCCGACACCAGGTTATTGATAATATTCTGCAGGCCCAGGCCAATGCCTACGCCCAGGGCGCCCAGCACGATGGCTATTTTATCAACTGGCAGGCCCGAGGCCAGCGTGGCCAAAAATAGCCCTACCCCCAGAATCGCCAGCCGGATGGCCACCATCCAGGAGCCCTTGCGGTCGGCCTCCACGCTGAACTCGTCGTCGGTTTCGCCGAAGAAGTAGCCCACGTACTTCTGCAGCTGAATGGTGAGGAACACGATGCCCACGAAGAGCAGAATGCTGCCCAGCGTGAAGGTGGTGCTGCCCAGCTGGTGCGGGGCGGTGAGCGTGTGCTCAACAACGCGGTAGAAAAGGTTGTAGAGGTTGAGGTTGGTGGTGAAGAGCATCAGCCAAAGCACGCCCACCACGGCCGTGAGCCCCTTGCGCAAGCCACTCTCAATCTTGCCGAAGCCCAGGCGGCTGCCCAGGCCGCCGGCGCTGCGGCTGCGCTGCACCTGCAGGTAAAATGCCTCCGTGACGATGCGCACGAAGGCCGAGAGCGCCACCACCTGCGTGAGCCCAAAAATGGCCGTGGTGGTAAACATCTTGGCCAGGCTCACGCGACCGTAGGCGTTGGCCAGCAGGGCCAGCGCGTTCAGGCCCACGAAGAGCAGCGCCACGGGCCGCACGAAGCCCGCCAGCACACGGTGCGTCCGCAGGTACTGCCAGAAGCGGTAGCCCAGCGCCGCCGCGCCCGCATTGAGCAGCAGCATGGCCCAGCGCGCGCCCAGCCCCGGCGCCCGCTGCGCGTAGGTGAAATTGAGCACGAAAAACGCCGCCACGATGGCCACCCAGTACCAGAACAGCGGCCGCGGCCAGCTGCGCCAGCCCAGCACCGTGAGCGTGACGAGCAGCAGCAGCTGCAGCAAGTCGGTGTAGGTGGCGGGCGGCTGCAGGTCAAAAAACGGGGCCAGGCTGAACACCACCAGCAGCGCCGCCGCCACCGGCACCGGCCGCAGGTAGTGCAGGCGGTGCTCGGGCAGCACCAGCGGCACGGCCAGCGCGGCCGGCCCTACCCCCCCGGCCGCGGCCGGGCGCAGGGCCCGGAAGTTGCGAAACACCCAGCCAAAAAAGCCCCCCGCCAGCACCACCATCCACACCCAGTAATTCCAGTGCTCGGCAAAATAGTAGCCCACCAGCGAGCGCTGGGCGGCGTACGACTGGCGCACCAACGCGCTCGTCTGCTCATCGGCCACGATGCGGCCGGGCTGCCACAGCGGCGGCAGCTCGGCTTGGCGGTTGCTGCGGTTGAAGCGGCCCATCTGCTCGCGCACCACGTCCTGCAGCTCCAGGCCCTGAATGTAGCTTTCCGACACCCGCGTTTGCAGGCCCGTCACGGTGTGGCGGCGGCTGGCCAGCAGCTCGGTGGCGCGCACCTGCTTGGTGCGCAGGCGGGCCAGTGCCCGGCCGGTGGCCGTGGTGGCGGGGGGTAGGGCGGCGGTGGGCGGCAGGTCGGTGGCCAGCGAATCGAGCCGGGCCTGGGTGGCGCGCAGCTGCTGGCTGCTGGCGGCCAGGGCCGTGCGCCACGCCCCCAGCTGCGCCTGCATATCGTCCAGCAGCACGCGGTACATCTGCAGCTGCTTCACGTCCACCACGTCGGCATACTGCTCGAAGTTCTGGCGAATGGTTTCGAGGTTTTCTTCCACCTGGGGCAGGTCCTCACTCAGGTCCTGGGTATCGGCGCCGCGCCGCGCCGCGCCGTTGATGCGGCTCAGGGTGAAGTACGCTTTTTCGATGCGCCGGGCCAGGGAGTCGGGCAGCACGGGGGGGGTAGGGCGCGCTTTGGCGGCTGGTGGGGTGGGCGGCGCGGGCGCGGCCTGAAGCGGGCCCAGCCCGATAAGCCAGACGCTAATGACTAGGAGCCGGGAAATGAAAACACGTGGGAACGATAGCATAAGGAAGCGTAAAAATCAAAAGCTAAGCTGGCAGTTTAATTTATAATTAACACACTGATTAATTACTGATAATCGACTATCTTGGCGGCTGTAACCTCCTCTTTCAACCTTTCTTCTCTCTCTCATGCACACCTCGTTACTCGTTCTGTTCGGCAGCATCATCGGCAGTTTTTTCGGCTTGGTTTTCGGGTTGCTCTACTTCGCCTTTATTATCGGCGTCTTTATTGGAGCTTGGAAGACGTTTGAAAAAGCCGGCAAGCCCGGCTGGGGTTTTCTAGTGCCGATTTATAACCTGGTGCTGCTCCATGAAATCGTGGGCCGCGACATGATTAAGCTCCTGTGGTGGTTCGTGCCCCTCCTCAACTTTTACTTCATCATCACGCTCTACATCAGCCTGGGCAAGTCGTTTGGAAAGCAAGGAGCCGGCGAGTTGCTGCTGAGCGTACTTTTCTGGCCATTTTATTTAGGCCTGAGCAGTGCGCAATACGTGGGGCCCAGCGAGGGGCCCAGCACGACTTCCAATGGTTTCCGGGCCAACCCGGAAACCTACTAGCCCGGCGCTCGGTGGCCTACGAAAACGGCCGG
>CAZZWL010000044.1:0-5842 GCA_964657755.1 uncultured Rhodanobacter sp. | reverse complement strand
AGTATCAGTCAATCTTGAGCACCGCCAGAAACGCTTCCTGCGGAATCTCGACCGAGCCCACGGTGCGCATCCGTTTTTTACCTTCTTTCTGCTTTTCGAGCAGCTTGCGCTTGCGCGAAATGTCGCCGCCGTAGCACTTGGCAATCACGTTCTTGCGCAGCGCCTTGATGGTTTCGCGGGCGATGATTTTTTGCCCGATGCTGGCCTGAATGGCGATGTCGAACATCTGGCGGGGCAGCAGCTCGCGCAGCTTTTCGCAGAGGCGGCGGCCCCACTCGTAGCTTTTCGAGCGGTGCACGATGGCCGAGAGCGCATCCACCTTCTCGCCGTTCAGCATCACGTCGAGCTTCACCATGTCCGACTCGCGAAAGCCAATCAGCTCATAATCAAGCGAGGCGTAGCCGCGGCTGATGGTTTTGAGCTTGTCAAAGAAGTCAAACACGATTTCGGACAGCGGCAGCTCGAAGCTCATCTCCACCCGCTCGGAGGTAAGGTAGCTCTGGCCCTTGATGATGCCGCGCTTCTCCATGCAGAGCGTAATAATCGGCCCCACGTACTCGGAGGCGGTGATAATCTGCGCTTTAATGTAGGGCTCCTCGATGTGCTTAATCAAATTCGGCTCGGGCATTTCGCTCGGCGCGTTGATGGTCAGCAGCTGGTCCTTGGTGCCGGTGGCGTGAAACTGCACGCTCGGCACGGTGGTAATGACCGTCATGTTGAACTCGCGCTCCAGGCGTTCCTGCACGATTTCCATATGCAGCATCCCCAAAAAGCCGCAGCGGAAGCCGAAACCCAGCGCCACCGACGTTTCGGGCTCCCACACCAGGGAGGCGTCGTTGAGCTGGAGCTTTTCCATGCTGCTGCGCAGCTCCTCGTACTCGGTGGTATCGACGGGGTAGATGCCCGCGAATACCATCGGCTTCACGTCGGCAAAGCCCTGGATGGCCTCGGCCGTGGGGTTGTGCACGTGCGTGATGGTATCGCCCACCTTCACTTCGCGCGCCTCCTTAATGCCCGAGATGAGGTAGCCCACGTTGCCGGCGCTCATTTCGGGGCGCGGCTCCTGGTTGAGGCCCAGGATACCGATTTCGTCGGCGCCGTACTCCTTACCCGTGGCCATAAACTTCACCTTGTCGCCCTTGCGCATGGTGCCGTTTTTGATGCGGAACAGCACTTCGATGCCCCGGTAAGAATTGAAAACCGAGTCAAAAATCAGCGCTTGCAACGGCGCGTTCGGGTCGCCGACCGGCGCCGGAATCCGGTCGCAGATGGCGTTCAGAATGGCTTCGATGCCGATGCCGGCCTTGCCCGAGGCGTGGATAATATCCTCCGGCTTGCAGCCGATAAGGTCCACGATTTCGTCGGTCACTTCCTCCGGCATGGCATGCGGCAGGTCAATTTTATTGAGCACCGGAATGATTTCCAGGTCGGCCCCAATGGCGAGGTAGAGGTTGGAAATCGTTTGGGCCTCAATGCCTTGCGAGGCGTCCACAATCAGCAGCGCGCCCTCGCAGGCGGCGATACTGCGGCTTACCTCGTAGCTGAAGTCGACGTGGCCGGGGGTGTCAATCAGGTTCAGCGTGTAGGTTTCCCCTTTGTAGGGAAACTGCATCTGGATGGCGTGGCTCTTGATGGTGATGCCGCGCTCGCGCTCCAGGTCCATGTTATCGAGCAGCTGGGCCTGCATGTCGCGCTTGGCCACGGTGCTCGTGAACTCGAGGAGCCGGTCGGCCAGGGTGCTTTTGCCGTGGTCGATGTGGGCAATGATGCAAAAATTACGAATATTCTTCAACGGAGGGCGGTTTTTAGCACCACGAAGATACGGCTGTTTTGCGGCGGGGCGTATGTTTGGGGTGCGCCCTACCCCCTCCTTTTCCTGCCATGCCGCCCACCCGCTCCGATGCCCCACCCGCGCCCGCTCCGAGCGCGCGGGGCAAGTTTACCCAGCTCTTTCTCAACGCCACGGCCTGCTACCTGCTGGCCTGGCTCGTGGTCAATTGTATCGGTCAGGCGGCCCAAGTGGTGATGGCCCGCCGCGCCGCCGTGCCGGGCCGCTGGGACCTGGACGGCGTGCGGTTCATCCTCGGCGATGGGGGCTGGCGGCGCGATACCGTGCTGGCCGTGTATGGCTTGGGGCCAGCGTTGGTGCTGGCGCTGGGGGTAGGGGCCTTTGGCTGGTTCTGGCTGCGCCAGCGCCAGCGCCCGGGCTTGGTAAAGCTGCTGCTGCTGTGGCTGGCGTTTCACGCTACCAACTATGTGCTCGGCGGCCTGCTGGCCGATACCGTAACGCACGCCAGCTCGTGGTACGTGCCCAACTGGCTGCTGGGCGCGGGTGGCACCTGGCCCAGCCTGGTGCTGAGCCTGTTTTTTGGCCTGCTGCAGGTGCTGCTGGGTTTTTTGGCGGCCGTGCCGTTTCTGCTGGCCCAGGACTCGCGCACCATTTTGCGGTTTGAGCGCCGACCGCAGCTGGTGGTGTATACCATCGCGGGGCCGTGGCTGGTGGGCTCGCTGCTGCTGGGCCTCAGCAAGCTGCCGCACCTGAGCATAAACGAGGTGTTGCACTACGTCACCATGATGCTGCTGCTCGTGCCACTGGCCATTAGCTGCCAGCGGGAGTTTTTCAACGCGAACGCGAACGAGGCCCTTCCCTACCCCACCCACGTGGCCTGGGGCCTGGTGGGCCTGGCGCTGCTGGGCCTGCTGGCTTGGCACCTGGCATTGGGCGGCGCCGGCGTGCGGGTGTAGGTGGCTACCTCACGACTACTATCGTCGCAAAAAAGTCGGGAATTCGCTCAATTATGGGTTTTGCCCCAACCAGCGGCGACAAGGCCGGTTGTTACGCCAGCCGGCTACTTGGCCGGCCAGCCTTTTCTCACCTCCCAAACCATTCTTTTTACTATCATGGGTATTTCCCTCGAACAAGCCCAGGCCGCCATTCAGGCCGCCCACCAAAAATCGCTTGCTTTAGGCGTTAAAATGAATATTGCCGTGGTCGATGCCGGCGCCAACCTCGTGGCTTTCGCCCGCATGGATAATGCCTGGCTCGGCTCGCTCGATATTTCGATTAAGAAGGCCAAAACGGCCCGCTTCTTCGACATGCCGACCGGCGACCTGGGCAAGGCCTCGCAGCCCGGCGGCCCGCTCTTCAACATTGAGGTGTCGAACGGCGGCCTCATCACCTTCCCCGGCGGCCTGCCCATCAAGGACGGCAGTGGCCAGGTCATCGGCGCCATCGGCGTGTCGGGCGACTCCGTGGAGAACGACCACATCGTGGCCGAAGCCGGCGCGGGCGCCGTGGCCGGCAAGTAAGCGGCCCGGCACCTTACCCCTCAACGCGAACGTCGGGCTGGCTTGACGCCGCCCGACGTTCGTTTTTTATTCCCACCCATTCCCTACCCCCCTATTTATGGCTAGCAACAGAGGCGTTGTGTACCTGGGCCCCGGCAAGGTCGAAGTACAAAGCATTGACTTTCCGGAGCTTAAAAACCCGAAGGGCCGTAAAATCACCCACGGGGTGATTTTAAAAGTGATTTCGACCAACATCTGCGGCTCCGACCAGCACATGGTGCGCGGGCGCACCACGGCCCCGGCCGGGCTGGTGCTGGGCCACGAAATCACGGGCGAGGTCATCGAAACCGGCGACGACGTGGAGTTCTTGAAGAAGGGCGACCTCGTGTCGGTGCCCTTCAACGTGGCCTGCGGCCGTTGCCGCACCTGCAAAGAGATGAAAACCGGCATCTGCCTGACCGTGAACGAAGGCCGCGCCGGTGGCGCCTACGGCTACGTGGATATGGGCGGCTGGGTCGGCGGCCAGGCCGAGTACGTGATGGTGCCCTACGCCGATTTCAACCTGCTCAAATTCCCCAACAAGGACCAGGCGATGGAGAAAATCCGCGACCTGACCATGCTGAGCGACATTTTTCCGACCGGCTTCCACGGCGCCGTGAAGGCGGGGGTAGGGCCCGGCACCACGGTGTACGTGGCCGGCGCGGGCCCGGTAGGCCTGGCGGCGGCCGCCTCGGCGCAGCTGCTGGGCGCGGCCGTGGTCATTGTGGGCGACATGAACAAGGCGCGCCTGGCGCACGCCCGCTCGTTCGGCTGCGAAACGGTGGACCTGAACGAAGACGCCAACCTGGCCGACCAGATTGCCCACATCCTGGGCGTGCCCGAGGTAGACTGCGCCATCGACTGCGTGGGCTTTGAGGCCAGCGGCCACGGCGCGCAGGCCAAAACCGAGGTGCCCGCCGCCGTGCTCAACTCACTCATGGAAATCGCCCGCGCGGGCGGCTCCATCGGCATTCCCGGCCTGTACGTGACCGCCGACCCCGGCGCGGAGGACAAGGCTGCCAAGACCGGCAACCTGTCCATCCGCTTCGGCCTGGGCTGGGCCAAGAGCCACTCCTTCCACACCGGCCAAACGCCCGTAATGAGCTACAACCGCCAGCTCATGCAGGCCATTCTGTACGATAAAATTCAGATTGCCAAGGCCGTGAACGTGGAAATTATCAGCCTCGACGACGCGCCCAAGGGCTACGCCGAGTTTGACAAAGGCGTGGCCCGCAAGTTTGTGATTAACCCCCACAACCTGATTCCGGACGTAAAACCGAAAGCCAAAAAAGAAACGGCTGCCGCCTAGGTAGCCCCGCACCTGCGGCTTCCAGCCGGGCTGCCTATGCGGGTGGTCCGGCTGTTTGGCGTTTCTGGGGGCACTAGCTTCTAGGCCGTAAATTGCTACTTCACTCTTCTCCGCCTGTACCATGAATGCCCTCTTCGCCGACGAGCCCCTGGTTTTGGATGACCCCTACCTCAATCGGATGAGCGATGACGAGTTCTTCGACTTTTGCCAGCACCACCGCAAGTGGCGCATTGAGCGCAATGCGCAGCACGAAATCCTGATTATGGCCCCTACGTTTACCATCACCGGCCGGCGCAATGCCAGCCTCATCGGCCAGCTTTATGCCTGGGGCGAAAGTCATTCGGAACCAGGGCTTGTATTTGATTCTAATGCTGGTTTCACGTTGCCTAATGGAGCCGTGCGCTCGCCCGATGCCTCTTGGATACCAACTGCGCAATGGCAAACGCTTACTTCGGAGCAACAGGAAAAATTTGCGCCCATCTGCCCGCCGTTTGTGGTAGAATTACGCTCGAAAACTGATTCGCTGAAAGTGCTGCTAGCCAAGATGGAGGAGTACCGCCAGTGCGGCGCGCTCCTAGGTTGGCTGCTCTCCTGCGACGATGAAAAAGCGTACATCTTCCGCGCCGGGCAGACGGACTACGAAACCGTAGAAGGCTTCGAGCGCGAGCTAGCGGGCGAGGCCGTTCTGCCGGGATTTCGGCTGGATTTACGGAAGATGCGGTAAGCTATGCGAGAATTTACTCTTCGGCTGGAATTTGAAGCTTTCGGTTTTGGGCCAGGTTACGCCCTACTGGATGGGGTAGCAACTCCCGATTGGGACCGTACTAATGACTTTTGCTTTGTGCGCGTAGACCTAGCCGATGGCCGACGCTATGCACTAAATGTTTGGACGTTCAGTGTCTTCACTAACACGCTGCAGGAAGCCATTAACACGGGTGATAACTTGAGTGGACTTTATATAGTGCCGCCGGATTTATTTGTTAAGGAACTTACAAGGGACTGCATTACCGCAACAATTACCGATTTATTAAGCAAAGGGGATTTGGAGAGAATTCTAAATCCATCTATCCTGGTTCTTACCTCGAACGACGACTAACGACCAAGCCCCGGCCGACCCCGCCGGGGCTTTTTCGTACCTTCGTATACTCAAAAACCTCGCGTCCTACCCCCTCTTGACTCGGACGCGAAGTGTCATTCCGCCCTACC
>CAZZWL010000043.1:33141-37627 GCA_964657755.1 uncultured Rhodanobacter sp. | reverse complement strand
CCCCCCAAAAACACGCCAGCCGCTACCGGGGGCGGCAGCGGCTGGGGAGGCTCAGGAATCAAACGTGGATTAAGCGGCCTGCCGCCACGGCTGCGCAATGGCGGCCACCTCAGCGGCGGGCAGCGTCAGCACGGCTTGCGTGTGCCCGTCGAGGCCGATAAACTCTACTTCGTAGGATTCTCCCTGGGCGTGTACCAGCACAACGGTACCCAATGCGCCCGCCGCTAGGCCGCACTCCGGGTGGGCTTTTTTCAGCTGCACGGTATCTAGCTCAGCGAAGGGTTTCATCAGCGGTCGGCGCTAGGAGGCTTGTTTGTATTCGGCGCTTGCGGGCAGCTTACCTATCTTTTTCAGGTAGGCAAATAACTCTTTGTCGCTCAGCGGGCCACTGATACGGCCCTTTTCCCATTCTTCTTGGGTAAGGCCATTCATCGAAAAGTCAGTTGGTTTCTTCGAGGAATTGTTTGATGATGGCGATTCTAATGGCTCCATAATCGGCAAGGTTTACGTCGTCAATGACGAGGGTTTGGTCGTTTAACGTAAAAAGCACCGCGATAAATTTCCGGTGGCTATTGGTATAGCCCACGCGCTCAAATTGCCGGGCTGGTCGAATATACGTCGAAGCCTGCCCTATCTGGTGCAGCAACTCCTGAATCTCATCCAGCTCAATTCGCACGCTGTGTAGCCAGTTCAGGTTGAGCTTGCCAAAGTCGATTTCGTAGTTTTCAAACATCGAGCAAAGCTACTACGCTAGCCCGCCGCCGAAGCCGGAGTTTCCATGCGTCTAAGCTACCCCGTGCGCCCCGCCCTACCCCCCTAAAACACGCCAGCCGCTACCGGGGGCGGCAGCGGCTGTAGATGCGGAGAGTTACCTTTTACTTGGTCACCAATATATCTTTTATGGAAGTCTCCCATCGCTCTATTACAACAGGATTACTTGCAGGATGACGCGTGAAGGAATGTACTAGCTTATCAAATGCGTCTTTGCCTAGGCATTTAGCTATGTAAGCCTCATGAACAAAATTTAGATAGCCAACTATAGCCTGCATACAAGCATGAAACTCCGAAAAATCAATTTCGGCGTCAATAAATGTTTGAATATCCTGGTAATTAGCCTTCAATCTCATGCGGTACAGAAAATGAAATAGTGTTGTTGCCTCACTTGGTTTCATTACTTGAGCCCATTGGGCATCGGTAAATTTTTGGCAAGGCTTTCCGCTTCTATTTAGGATAGCGTTTTTGCTACTCTGCCTCTCAATTTTAGCATGCTTTGCAACACCCTCGCGAGTTGATTTAAGGAGCATTCCTATTTGAGAATGAGCGTCTGCTAATGAATTCACCTTAGACAATGGCTCCTTAGTACTCTTGTGTGGTAGACCATATAGGCTAAGAGAGCTATAATCACCTTCGCAATAGAAACTGATGCACTCGGGATATTTACGGGTTTTTATCCCTTCCGCAAACTTTTTGATAGCACCGTTGTGCGAGGTGGATACAGCCCCAATGGTTAAAAAGAACGCATGCATAGCTAGATAAGCGCTATAGTATGCCTGAGGAATAGCCCAATGCATAGCAAACCCTAAGAAGTCGCTACTATCTTGGTTCCCTGTCAACCGCAAAGCATACTCTGTACTCCATGCGTTAAACAATACCTTTCTCAACTCCTCTTCCCTACACTTCGCAGATTTAGGTTTCTGCTGTTGGAAATATAGGATACGATTTAGGTCTTTTGCTTCAGCATTATTTTCTATCTGAAAACGTAATGCAGAAACGTGACGCAGAAAGACCTGTGCTGGTATAGAACGTTTACCTTTCTCTTCCGCCTCCGCAATTCTTGCAGATAAATCGGCGAACGACATCAATCCAGTTGGAAGCAATAGTGCCATGACAGTAAAAAGTAGTGGTAATAAAAAAAGGGGGCTAAAGCCCCCTTTTTTTATTTCTAATTACGACCCACACGCCTCGCAGGCGTCTGGGTTATCGAGCGAGCAGGCCATGTCGCTTTGGTTCTGGGCGTACATGGGCTCCAGGGTTTCGGCGGCTTGCTTTTCCACCGTGAACTTGATGGCGTCGGCGGCGGCTTTGGTGCGCAGGTAGTACATGCCGGTTTTAAGGCCGCGCTTCCAGCTGTGGAAGTGCATGCTGGTGAGCTTGCCGAAGTTCACGTTTTGCACGTGCAGGTTCAGGCTCTGGCTCTGGCAGATGTAGGCACCCCGGTCGGCGGCCATGTCGATGATGGTGCGCTGCGAAATCTCCCACACCGTCTTGTACAGGTCCTTGATGCTCTGGGGCACGCGGGCAATGCCCTGCACCGAACCGTTGGCCGCGATGATGTCCTGCTTCATCTGCTCGTTCCAGAGGCCCAGCTTCACCAGGTCTTTCAGCAGGTGCTTGTTCACCACCATAAACTCGCCGCTGAGCACGCGGCGCACGTAAATGTTGCTGGTGTAGGGCTCAAACGACTCGTTGTTGCCCAGTATCTGGGCGGTGCTGGCGGTGGGCATGGGCGCCACCAGCAGCGAGTTGCGCACGCCGTGCTCCATTACCTGGCCGCGCAGGGTGTCCCAGTCCCAGCGGCCCGACTGCGGCGTCACGCCCCAGAGGTCAAACTGAAACTTGCCCTCGCTGAGCGGCGAGCCGGGGAAAGTTTCGTAGTGCCCTTCCTTCATAGCGAGGTCCTTCGAAGCCGTCATGGCCGCGAAGTAAATCGTCTCGAAAATATCCGTATTCAGGCCCTTGGCCTCGTCGCTCTCGAAGGGCATCCGCAGCGCGATAAACGTATCGGCCAGGCCCTGCACGCCCAGCCCGATGGGCCGGTGGCGGAAGTTGGAGCGCTCGGTTTCGGGCACCGGGTAGTAGTTCACGTCGATTACCTTGTTCAGGTTCAGCGTGGTCTGGTACGTCATGTCGTACAGCGTCTGGTGGTCGAAGCGCAGGTTGCCGTGGCTGTCTTCCACCAGGTAGCGGGGTAGGGCCAGCGAGGCGAGGTTGCACACGGCAATCTCGTCCTTGTCGGTGTACTCCATAATCTCGGTGCAGAGATTGCTGCTCTTGATGGTGCCGAGGTTCTGCTGGTTGCTCTTGCCGTTGGCGGCATCCTTGAAGAGCATGTAGGGCGTGCCCGTCTCGGTCTGGCTCTCCAGAATGGCAAACCACAGCTCCTGCGCCTTAATGGTCTTGCGGCCCCTCCCGTCGCGCTCGTACTTGGTGTAGAGCTTCTCAAACTCGGGGCCCCAGGCGGTATCCAGGCCGGGGCACTCGTGGGGGCACATCAGCGTCCAGTCGCCGTTGGCTTCCACGCGCTTCATGAACAGGTCGGGCGTCCAGAGGGCGTAAAACAAGTCGCGGGCGCGCATTTCCTCCTTGCCGTGGTTCTTCTTCAGGTCCAGGAATTCGAAAATATCGGCGTGCCAGGGCTCCAGGTAAATGGCGAACGCGCCCTTGCGCTTGCCGCCGCCCTGGTCCACGTAGCGGGCCGTGTCGTTGAAGACCTTCAGCATCGGCACCAGGCCATTCGAGTTGCCATTGGTGCCCTTGATGTAGGAACCCGTGGCGCGCACGTTGTGCACGGCCAGCCCGATGCCGCCCGCCGATTGCGAAATCAGCGCGCAGTCCTTCAGCGTCTCGTAAATGCCCTCAATCGAATCGTCCTTCACCGTGAGCAGGAAGCACGACGACATCTGCGGCTTGGGCGTGCCGGCGTTGAACAAGGTGGGGGTAGCGTGGGTCATCCAGCGCTCGCTCATCATGTTGTACGTCTTGATGGCCGAGTCGATATCGTCCTTGTGGATGCCCACCGACACGCGCATCAGCATGTGCTGGGGCCGCTCCACCACCTTGCCATCGAGGCGCAGCAGGTACGAGCGCTCCAGGGTCTTAAACCCGAAAAAGTCGTAGTTGTAGTCGCGGTCATAAATAATGGCCGAGTCCAGGGTGTGCGCGTGCTTGTGAATCACCTCCCACACATCCTTGGCGAGCAGCGAGGCGTTGTCGCCGTTCTTGGGGTCCTCGTAGGTGTAGAGGCGCTTCATGGTACTCGAAAACGACTTCGAGGTCACCTTGTGCAGGTTACTCACCGCGATGCGCGCCGCCAGGATGGCGTAGTCCGGGTGCCGGGTCGTGAGCGAGGCCGCCGTTTCGGCCGCCAGGTTGTCGAGCTCGATGGTCGTCACGCCATCATATATTCCGTCGATAACTTTCTTAGCCACCTCAATAGGCGACACGAAGTTTTGGTTGAGCCCGTAGCAGAGCTTCTCAATACGAGCGGTGACTTTGTCGAACTTGACCGATTCGCGGCGGCCATCGCGTTTGATTACAAGCATGTTAGGAGGAGTGCTAAGGTGGGCAACGAATACTAAAGGAGGCTGCCAATGCGGTTGGCAGTGGGCTTTGAAAGTCGGAAATTAGTTCCTAGGTTTTAGGAGACAAAGGGAAAAATTTAGAATTTTTCCCCATAGCCTGAGAATGAGGCCGCCCGGCCGTTTTT
>CAZZWL010000043.1:0-33131 GCA_964657755.1 uncultured Rhodanobacter sp. | reverse complement strand
GGCCGGGCGGCGCAGGGTGCTGTTCCGCTTTTATTTTGTATATCCAGCTAGCCCTACCCCCTGCTTTGGCGGCCGGGTCCGCGCAGGCTCGCCGACCATGCATGAGCCATTTGCACGCCCTTGTTTGCTGGCAGGGTACTACTTTGCTGGTGCGCTACTCACCTGCAACAGCTTTCGGATGCGAACATCTAGTACTTATTGGCCCAAACTCACTTGTGGTAGCCTTACCCTAGCCCTGCACGTTGCCGGGCCATTGGCGGCGCAGTCGCCTTTCGTACCCCGTATTGCGGCGGGCTACAGCCATAGCGTGAGCATCAGGGCTACTGGCGCGGTAGCTACGCACGGCGAAAACCGAAGCGGTGAAATTGGCGATGGCACTACTACTACCCGCATCAGTCCCGTGTACCTGGCCCCGCCTGCTGGCCAAACCTGGGCCCAGGTAGCCGTCGGCGATTTACACTCAACGGCCCTGACCACGACCGGCGAGATGTACTCCTGGGGCAGCAATGGCTACGGGCAGCTCGGCGATGGCACTCTCAACGACCACCTCACGCCCTTTCGGATTGCCGGGCCGGCCGGCACTTCCTGGGCCGGCGTATCGGCGGGCTTCGGCCATACCCTGGCGCTAGCTGCCAATGGGGAGCTTTACACTTGGGGCGACAACCACTATGGGCAGCTGGGCATCGGTACTACAGCGGCTACCCTAGCCCGTCAACACCTGCCTACCCCTACCGGGCAGCAGTGGGCACAGGTGGCAGCAGGCTACAACTTTTCGTTGGCCCTCAGCACCAAAGGGGCTCTCTACGCCTGGGGTAACAACGACAGCGGCCAGCTCGGCGAAGGCACTACTACCAGCCGCCTGATGCCCGTGCTGGTACCCGCCCCGGCCGGCCAGTCGTGGGGGCAGGTGGCCGCCGGCTTCTGGTCGGCCGCCGCACTCTGCTCCGACGGCAGCCTCTACACCTGGGGCAACAACTACGGGGGGCAGCTGGGCAATGGCACTACCACCGGCCAGCTACTACCCACGCGCCTGGCTCCGCCCGCTGGCCAGCGCTGGCTGCAAGTAGCGGTGGGCTACGAGCATATGTTGGCTATCTGCTCCGACGGGGCGCTCTATAGCTGGGGATACAACTACGAGGGAGCATTGGGCGATGGCACCAATACCGCTCGCCGTACCCCCGTGCGCATCGCGCCCCCGCCGGGCAAGCAGTGGGCGCAGGTAGCGGCCGGCTACTACCATTCCCTAGCCTTGGATTCGGATGGTCAGGTATACAGCTCGGGCTACAATTACAGCGGCCAATTGGGCGATGGGACTACCAAGAGCACCAACTATTTTTTGCGCACCAGCGTGGCTCTGGCCACGGCTTCCCCACTAGCCGCTTTGCAAGTGGCTGCCTTTCCCAATCCCTTCGAATCCGAAATACGGCTTCGACCAGGCGCTACTAGTCAGTTTCCGGTTACGCTGGCCCTCTACAACCTGGCGGGCCAGTGCATTAGGCAGACCTACTACTCGCAGCTACCGGCTACTGAAGAGCTACAACTCACCGATTTGGCCACGCTGCCCGCGGGCTTCTACCTGCTCCAGGTTAGCACAGCCCAGGGCCAGCAGCAAATTAAGCTGGTGCATTAGCCCTTTTTTGGCTTCCTACCCCCTTTTTTTATCCCCGCCCACCACGCGCCGCCTAGCGCCAGCACCACGCCCAGAGCTAGCGCGCTTATCGTTACGGACGGCCCGAAGGCTTTGCACGAGCAGGAGTCAAATACCGGCTTACCACCCACCACTAGGCGGCGGCGGCAGAAGGCGCAGGGCGAGACAAGCGGGCTCACTTGGCCGGGCAGCGGCCACTGATTATTTGCGGAAGTCATGGGTAACAAGGTGAGCAGCAAAACCAACGGTGGCAGCCACTTGTCAATACGGCATTCCGCAAAAGGTCACCCCTACCCCCCTCCAAATGCCCGGCGCCAGGTCGGCCCTACCCCCTTCTACTTTTGAAACCGCCCCAAGACTCACGGCGCTAGGGATGCAATCAAAAAAGCCCTGCCTTCCAACTGAAAGGCAGGGCTTGTAGTATGACTAAAAATAACCTAAAAATCCTCGTCGAGCGAGAACATGTTGTCGGCCCGCTCGCTCATCACGCCGGATTTCTGATACTCGGCCACGCGCTTCTCGAAGAAATTGGTTTTGCCCTGCACCGAAATCATCTCCATGAAATCGAAGGGGTTAGTCGAGTTGTAAATCTTGCCGCAGCCTAGTGACACCAGCAGGCGGTCGGCCACAAACTCGATGTACTGGCTCATGGTGCGGGCGTTCATACCGATGAGGCTCACGGGTAGGGCCTCCGTCACGAACTCCTGCTCAATCGTCACCGCGTCGCGGATAATGGCTTGCACGCGCTCCTCGGGCAGCTTGTTTTCAAGGTAGCTGTAGAGCAGGCAGGCGAAGTCGCAGTGCAGCCCCTCATCGCGCGAAATCAACTCGTTGGAGAACGTGAGGCCGGGCATCAGGCCGCGCTTTTTCAGCCAGAAAATCGAGCAGAACGAGCCCGAAAAGAAGATGCCTTCCACGGCCGCGAAGGCGATGAGGCGCTCAGCAAAATTCTCCGAGTTAATCCAGGTGAGGGCCCACTGGCCCTTGCGCTGCACGGCGGGCACCGTTTCGAGGGCGTTGAAGAGGTAGTCCTTCTCCTTGGGGTCTTTGATGTAGGTATCAATCAGCAGCGAATACGTCTCGCTGTGAATGTTTTCCATCATAATCTGGAAGCCGTAGAAGCAGCGCGCCTCGGGCATCTGCACCTCCTGCATGAAGTTGATGGCCAGGTTCTCGTTCACGATGCCATCGGAGGCCGCGAAGAAGGCCAGCACGTGCTTAATGAAGTGGCGTTCGTTGTCGTTCAGGTTGTTCCAGTCTTTCTGGTCCTGCGAGAGGTCGATTTCCTCAGCGGTCCAGAACGAGGCTTCCGCCTTCTTGTAGAACTCCCACACCTGGGGGTTTTGGATGGGGAAAAGGACGAAACGATTGGGGTTTTCGGCGAGTAGTGGCTCCATAGGGCGCGACAAATTTCGGGGTTGACGAAGTTGCTAATGGCTGGGCTAACCGCCACCGGCGGGCGGTTGTTCGGCACTTGGCCGGCTGGTTTCCAAAGATAGCCGGCAACCTCGCGCCGCCAACCTCGTTTAGTGATGCCGGCTTTTCAGAAAACGTTCAGCTTAGGCTGAGTAGCACATGAAGTAATGCGGGTAAAACGCCCGATTTAGAGCAACTTATCCACATTTCAGATGTGGATAACGTCGGTTGTCCACAAAACCGGGCGATTACTACCCACGTTCTTGCGCTCAGCCACTTAGCTACGGCCGCCAAAAACCTGCTTTAACCACGGGCATTTTGGGGGAACAAATGACGATTAGTGACTTAGGTTTGGTTTTACCGGAAAGCTGCCGTACTTTTGCGTTCCCTTTTGAGAAACCACCAGCGGAAATAAGATGTACGCCATTGTCAATATCGCCGGCCAACAGACTAAGGTTGAGGCTAATAAATTTGTATACGCCCAGCGTCTGGCCGGCAATGTCGGTGACTCGGTAGAGTTGGGCAAAGCCCTGCTGACCGACGACAACGGCACGCTCAGCATCGGCGCTCCCGAGCTGGACGTCCTGATTAAGGGCACCATTATGGCCCACGTTCAGGGCGATAAAGTTCTGGTATTCAAGAAGAAGCGCCGCAAGGGCTACAAGAAGCTGAACGGCCATCGTCAGCAGTTCACCAAAGTAATGATTAACAGCATCGGCTAGTTTTCGAGCCTTTAGCTGATGGCTGCCAGCTGTTAGCTTTTCGCTTGGACTAGCTTCTGTATCTTTTTCAAAAAGCTAACAGCTTTAACAAAAATATGGCACACAAAAAAGGCGTCGGCTCGTCAAACAACGGCCGTGAATCGCATTCGAAGCGCCTCGGCGTGAAAATCTTCGGTGGTCAGTCGCTCATCGCTGGCAACATCATCGTGCGTCAGCGCGGCACCAAGCACCACCCCGGCACCAACGTCGGCATCGGCAAAGACCACACGCTGTTTGCGCTGGTTGACGGCACGGTGCTGTTCAAGAAAGGCCGCGACGAGCGTTCGTTCGTGTCGGTAGTACCGGCAATGACCGAAGCTGCTGCTGCTTAATTGCCGCACAGCTATTATAAAAGGGCTGCTCCTAGCGGGGCGGCCCTTTTTGCGTGCGTCACTAGCAGGTATGCTATAGGGCGAAGTACAGGCGGATGGTAGCCTGCCCGCCCACGTTCCAGTGACTAGTGGCGGCAGGGCGCTCGTAGTTGTAGTAGGCCGGCGCCAGCAGGCCCGCCCCCGCGTTGATATCATACAGCAAATGGCCGCGCAGCCGGTGCTGCACACCCCACAGTGCGTAGATGCCCGGCGTGAGCACGGCGGGCGTGGTGCGGCGGCGCCCACTGCCGCTTACCGACACAAAATTGGCGTTAGTCAGCTGCTCCCAGTCGGTGCTGCCTTCGAGGGCCAGGTAGCGGCCAAATACCGGGGCGGCGTGGCCCACGTGGCCGTAGTAATAGCGCACGCCCAGCGCCAGCGAGGCGGCCGACAGGACACTGTTTTGCGCGCCGCGGCGCCGGCCGCTGGTGTAGCTGGTTAGCATATCGGCCTCAAACTGTGTGTAGAGGCTGAGGCGGGGCGCCACCCGGTACTCAACTCCGAGCGAGAGGGGTAGCAAAAACTGCCACGCCTTGCTATCGTGCGTGTAGCGCAGGTGCGTGAGCCGCAGCCCCAGCTTATAGAGTACCTGGGGCGGCCGAGGCACCGAGTCGGCAGCGGCGGGGGCAACCTGCGCGGCCCCGGCTTTTACCAGCAGCAAGGAGCCAGCTAGCAGCATTCCTTTCAGCAGGTAGAGTTGGGCCATTGCTTTATAATGTAGCCGGTAAAAATTACCCCTAATATACTGACAATAAATCTCTCGGCTCCCTACCCCCTACTTCCCGGCGGGTGCTTCAGCAGCCAGTTCCCGCAACACCTGGCCGACCCGCGCCGCGTGGCTGACGATGAGAAAATGCCCCGCGCCGGGCACCATGTAGTCGATGCGGGCCGCGCCGGGGGGTAGCAGGCGGTCGCGGGTGCCGTGCAGGCGCACGGCACCCGGTAACCCCGGCCCGCGCCAGGCCAATAGCTGCGCGGTGGCCCAGTGGGCGAAAGTGGAGTCCGTGTCGCGCAGTATCTGGCGCAGCAGGCGGTACTCAGTGCCACCGCGCGCCCCAAAAAACCACTGTGCCAGTCGCGGCAGCCATTTCAGCAGGCCGAAGGGCAGCAGCCGGTGCAGCCCGGTGGCACCGGCTAGGCGCAGCAGCGGCGGCAGGTCGCCCGCACTGCCCAGGCTGGAAATGAGTACCACCCGCGCTAAAGGCCGCAAGCGGCCAATTTCCTGCGCCAGCAGCCCACCGAAAGACACGCCCACCAGCCAGCACGGCTTGTCGGCAGGCACCGCCTCAGCCAGGCGAGCCGCGTAGTGCCCGAGCGGCTCGCTGGGCGCCTCAGGCTTGAGCCAACTTAGTACCTGGCTGGGGCCGGGCAGCCGCAAGCGGCGAAAAACCCGCTCGTCGGCCCCGAGGCCAGGGATGAGATACCACATAGCAGTGAGTAACAGAACGTCATGCTGAGCTTGTCGAAGCATCTCGCTCGCATCCGTTTAACGATTAATTCTAGTGCTGCACGCGAGATGCTTCGACAAGCTCAGCATGACGTTCTGTTACTCACTGCCTCACGGCGCCAGCCGGGCGTAAATACCTTCGAGGTAGAAGATATTGTGGGGCTGCGGGTCGTCAGCTTCATCAGCGTCGGCGGGGAACGTGACGGCGAGCTTGAGGGCCACGCCGGGCAGCGGCACGGGCGGGTCGTCGTCGGTGGCGTATTCGAGCAGACAGGGCCACTGCTCGGTGGTGGCCAGGGCGTCAGCTACTTCTTCGGCCAGGGCCTCGGCGCGGTCGCCGGCCACGCGCAGCAGCGTGTCGAGGGCCTGAAAAGGCAGGCCGAGGTGAAAAAAATGGTCGTCATCGTCGCGAAACGTGGTGGCCCACACCGTCACGTCGTCGGTAGTATCGAAGACGATGGCCGTGAGGTGGACCTGCTCCACAAAAAAATCGTCGTTGCTGACCAGGGTATCACTGAGAAGCTTCACGGCGGCGAGGGGGGGTAGGGTGGCACAAAAGAAACCGGTGGCCCGCCCGACCGCCGCCGCAAGCTACACCGTGGCGGCCGGCGCGGCAGCAAATAATTCCAGCGTAATGTGGTCGGCCAGTAGCTTGCCGGCGTCGGTGAGGCGCAATACGTCGCCGGTGAGCGTGGCCATGCCCTGGGCGGTGAGGCTGGCCAGGTAATCGGCGCGCTCCGCCAAGATATTGAGGCCCAGCACGTCGCGCAGGTACGCCAAGTCGCAGCCGCGGCTGGTGCGCAGGGTCGTGAGCAGGTATTCGTTGGCTTGGTCGAGAGGGGTAAGGAACTCCACCGTAGCGGGCACTTCGCCGCGCTCCAGCACGGCGGCCACGTACTGCGGGTTGTTGGCCACGGCGTATTGGCGGCTGCGGCCGTCGAAGGAGTGGGCGCTGGGGCCCAGGCCCAGGTAGGGCACGCCGCGCCAGTAGTTGGCGTTGTGGCGGCTCTCGCGGCCGGGCCGGCAGAAGTTGCTGATTTCGTATTGCTCGTAGCCGTGGGCGCGCAGCTGGGCCAGCAGCAGCTCAAACTGCCGGGCCACAAACTCCTCGGGCGGCGCCACGAATGTGCCCTTTTTCAGCCGCCGGCCGAAAGCCGTGTCGGGCTCAATGGTGAGCGCGTAGGCCGACACGTGCGGCACGTTCAGCTCCAGCAAGCGGGCCAAGTCGGCTTCCCAGATGTCGTGGCTGGCGGCCGGCACGCCGTAAATTAAGTCCACCGAGATATTCTCAAAGCCCGCCGCCTGCGCCTGCCGCACGGCCTGCCCCGACTCCTGGGCCGAGTGGGCGCGGTTCATCAGGCGCAGGTGCGGCTCGTAAAAGCTTTGCAGCCCGATGCTGAGGCGGTTGATGGGCGAGGCGGCCAGCTCGGCCAGCTTGGCGGCCGTGAGGTCGTCGGGGTTGGCTTCGAGCGTAATCTCAGCCTGCGGCGACACGTCGAAATGCGCGTGAATGGCTTCAAAAATTCGCCGCAGCTCCTCGCCCGTGAGCAGCGAGGGCGTGCCGCCGCCGAAGTAGATGGTTTCGAGCGGCGCGCGGGGGGTAGGGAGGTAATTTTGCCGCAGCGCCATTTCCCGCAGCAGCGCGTCCACAAACTGCCCTTTCAGCCCCAGCGAGGTGCTGAAGTGGAAGTCGCAGTAGTGGCAGGCCTGCTTGCAAAACGGAATGTGGAGGTAGAGGCCGGGCATGAGGGTAGGAGCAGCGCGATTTTTGCGGACGCGCGGTTCTTCAACAGCCGCCACCCGCCCAGGATTCAACAAAAATCGGGCGCCTGAAATTAAAAACCGCCCGGCGCGTTTGCGTTTCCGACGATGGCCCGACTCGCTACCCTATTTCTTTGGAGCTGCTGGCTGGCGCTGGGCCTGCGCGCCGGGCCCCTGCGCGCCCAAACGCCCGACGCCGGGCCGGGCGTGGCCGTGCCCAACGCGCCCAAGCTGGCCTCGCCGCCCCTACCCCCCCCGGCCAGCCCCAGCGCCGCCGTGCGCCGGCCGGTGCGCCCGCGCGTGCTGCGCATCGTGGCCGAGCCGGCCGGGCAGGCGCTGGTGCGCCGCCTGCACCCGCGCGCCACCGTGCCCGACTCGCTCACGGCACTGCGCACGGTGCGCGAGCTGGTGCTGGCCCTGCAGGCCGACGCCTACCTCACGGCCTCGGCCGACGACATGCGCTGGAGCCGCGACACGGTGCGAGTGCATCTGTATGTGGGCGAGCAGTTTAGGTGGGCTTACCTGCACAATGGCAACCTCGGCGATGGCCTGCTAACCCGCGCCGGCTACCGCGAAAAGTTCTTCCGGCGCACGCCCTGGCACCCGGCCGACTGGGTGGCCCTACAGGAGCGCGTGCTCACGGAGGCCGAAAACCAGGGCTACCCCTTCGCCACGGTTGGGCTCGACTCGGTGCGGCTGAGCGGGCACGACATCGCGGGCCGGGTGGTGCTCAAGCGCGGGCCGGTGGTGTACTTCGACTCGCTGCAAATAGTAGGTAACAGCAAGACCCAGAAGCGCTTCCTGAGCAAATATCTCCAGATAATTCCCGGCACGCCCTACAACCAGCAGCGGGTGGCCGCCGCCGCGGCGCTGCTGCGCCAGCTGCCCTACGTGCGCCTGCGGGCCGAGCCCGAGGTGCGCTTTGCCCGCGGCCGGGCGCGGGTGTATTTGCTGCTCGACGAGCGCTCGGCCAATCAGTTCGACGCCATTGTGGGCCTGCTGCCCAACACGACCGGCGGCACCGGGGTGCAGTTTACGGGCGACGTGACGGTGGCGCTGCGCAATATTCGGGGCGGCGGCAAGCAGCTGGGCTTGCAGTGGCGCAAGGTCGATGCCGCCTCGCAGCTGCTGGACCTCAGCTACTTGCACCCCAACATCTTGGGCACGCCGCTCGAAGTGGGCGCCACTTTCAACCTGTACAAGCAGAACAACGCGCAGAACAATAACAATGGCTTCCTGACCCTGCGGCCGCGGTTGCAGGTCACCTACCCCACGGCCCGGGCCGGGCGGCTCACGTTTTTTGCCGAGCAGCGCAGCTCGCGCCTGCTGCTCGACAGCACCGCTTATGCCAGCCTCACCGGCCTGCCCGACAACGTAGATTCGGAGTACACCTCCTACGGCGTGGGCTACTCGCGCGCCAACCTGGATGACCTCTTTTTTCCGCACCGCGGCCTGTTCATGAGCGTGCAGGGGGGGGTAGGGACCAAGAATATTCGCCGCAACGCGTCCATCAACGAGAATTATTACAACGGCCTGGCCCTGCGCACTACGCAGTACAGCTTTGGCGGGCGGGCCGAGCGCTACTGGGCGCTGAGCCGGCAGAGCGTGCTGCTGGTGCGCCTGCGCGGTGAGGGCTTGTTCAATCCGCAGCTTTTTCTCAACGACATGTTTCGGCTGGGCGGGCTCAACTCGCTGCGGGGCTTCAGCGAAAATCAGTTTTACACCAATGCCTACGGCGTGGGCACCGTCGAATTTCGGCAGTTTACCGGCCCCGAGGGCTACGTATTCATCTTCGCCGACCAGGCGCTGCTGCAAGCCTACCAATCTACCGACCTCACCGTGCGCGCCCTCGACCAGCCTACCGGCCTGGGCGCGGGCCTGAGCTTTCGCACGGCGGCGGGGCTGTTTCAGTTCGTGTATTCAGTGGGCCGCTCGGAGTTCCTCAATACCAGCTTCGCGCTCACCAATTCCAAGATTCACTTCGGCCTGACGAGCCGTTTTTAGAGGGGGTAGGGCACGGTTGTGGCCGGCGGGCTGTCACTTCGACGGACTTTCGGCCAGCCTGTCATTAGTCCAAATTGTTTAGATTAATTTATCGGCCATAACGACTGACTATCAGCTAAGTTAGCCCCTTTGCAAAGGTGGTATGTGGTTTGTAATACCCAGCCCGAAGCCATCAATAAGGCCCTGTGATTATGAAACTTATCAGCCGCGAATTTATCCGTTCTATCGCTCCGCAACTCGATTTGCTGAATACTATCGGGGGCGGCGTAGCCCAGCCCAAGCTGCACGTGAACGAGCGCCCCCAGGGCGTGGTGCTGCACGTGGCTATGCCCAGCGTGGCGGCCGAAAGCTTCCACGTGGTGCTGAAGGACAGCCGCCTCACCGTGTACGGCGAGTTTCGCCACGAGCCGGAGGCCCAGCTGGCCGCTCCGCTCTTCGTGCAAACCCTCGACCTGCCTAAAAACCTGGACCTGACGGCCATCAACGCCAGCCACGAAAACGGCGAGCTGCGCGTGGCCATTCCCTTCCGCGACGCCGAGGCTAGCCAGCCGCGCGAAATTGACATTCAGCCGGGCAGCTAAGGCTGCCCGGCTCGTCCATACGGCCGGGACCGACCGGCCCTCCTACCCCCTCCATAACGCCGGGACCGACCGGCACCCTTGGTTTCACCCCGTTGAGAGCCACTGCGATGAGCAGTGGCTTTGTTATTTTCGGGGGGGTAGGGCTAGTCGTAGGTTTCGTCCAGGAAGACGTGGGCAACCCGGCCCTGCTGGTCGTATTGAATCTCGTACAGCACATCCGCTATCTCACCCTTGGCCGTTTTCATGTAACCGGAGCTGATGGCACTGTAGCTCATATTGCGAGATTTACCGGGTTGATACCTAACGCGAAAGGTGCCGAAAGCAAGCGGCGGCTTGGCGGCTGGCGCTTTGGATAATGCCGAGCCGACATGGAAGCCCGGCGCACCGGGTTTACCCACGCTCAGGCGCGCGTCGTTTAGCTCAACATAATCCAGTGTGTCGTGCGTAAAGTAGAGCCGGTTGCTGCTGTAGTGCAGCACGGGCAACCAAGCCTCGTCAATGTCTGAATAAAAGCGGCTGGTTTTGGTGGGTGGCCCCAGCACCTGGATAACCCGGCTTTTACTGTCGCCCAGGCCCACTAGCCGCTGGTTACTGCTACCGCTTATACGCAGTCCGAAGTTGCTGCCAGCTACATTTTGCGCCTGCGCGGCTAGCGTAGCGCCCAGCAGTGCGCCGGTCAGGAAAAGAGAACGCATTCGGTGGGTCATAGCACGTAAAATTTTATTCGGCAGCAAATTAAGCAGGAATATAGCCAGGTTCCTACCCCTTACGAAAACAGCGGAATCAGCAGCACAAAACCGGCCAGTAGGCTCACCATCAGCCAGCCGATGACCTGGCCCCGGTAGCGGCGGGGCAGGCGGTTGCTGAGCACCAGCACCGCCGCGAGCACCAGCGCCAGGTGCAACACCAGGAAGGCCACCGTTTTGACCCAATTGCTAACAATGGTGTTTTCGGGCTGGTACTGGTTCGATTCGCCCAGGCCCGCCGTGAGGAAGCGCAGCAAGTAGAAGGCCACCGTTTCGAAGGCCACGTAGCAGCCCAGGCCGGCCAGCAGCGCCAGGGGCCCCGATTTTTCGCGCAGCTCAGCCATGAGGTAAGGGGTAGTGGGTAATGGGCAATAAAATGCAGCCGTAGGCTGTCTATGAGTCTCTTACTTTTACTCTACACCTAACTTATTGACGAGTTTACTACCCATTACTCATTACCAATTACCGATTCAAGGCAGGGGCCGGCCCAGCACCTCGGCCGTGCGCAGGCGCACGTATAGGTCTTCGACTTTGGCCCGCGCCCAGGCCGTGCGCCGCAAAAACGTGAGGCTGGACTTGACGCTGGGGTCTACGGCGAAGCAGTTGAGCTTCAGGCGCGTATCGAGGCCGGCAAAGCCGTAGTGCGCCACGAGGTAGTCGAGAATGACGGCGAGCGTCACGCCGTGCAGCTCGCGGATAAGGTGGCCGTTGGCATCGCGGGCGTCGGGCATAAGCAGGGGTATAAAATGAACCGGAAGTGAGCGGCTCCGCTTTAAGAGTGCAAGCTACGGCCCCGGCCGGCATACGCGAAGCCGCCCGCCGTGCGTTATTTTTGGCTTGCTACCCATGCCTATGCCTGCCCTACCCCCGCCTACTGCCCCGGCCACCGCGCCGCCCCCGGCGCCGCGCCGGGGCTGGCGGCGCTGGGTGCTGGCGGGGCTGCTGCTGGGGCTGCTGGGCGGCGGGGCCTACTACCTGCGCCACCAGCGCCAGCTCAACCGCTACGCGCGACGCACCTGGGCCACGCTCACCACGGGCTACCTCACGGGCCGCGAAAGCACCCCGCTGCTGGCCGGCTACTCGGTGCACGGCATCGACGTTTCGACTTATCAGGGCCGCATCGACTGGCCCGAGGTGGCCCGGCAGCGGGTGCGGTTTGCGTTTATCAAGGCCAGCGAGGGCGCTACCATGCGCGATGCGCGCTTTCAGCGCAACTGGCGCGAGGCGCGGGCGGCCGGTATTCTCAGCGGGGCCTACCACTATTTTCAGCCCAACCGCGACGGCGGCGACCAGGCCCGCCTGTTTATTGCCACGGTGCCCCTGCGGCCCGGCGACCTACCCCCCGTGCTCGACGTGGAGGCGCCGCGCTTTCACGACGTGGCTGAGCTGCGCCGCGAGGTGCGCCAATGGCTCGACGCCGTGGAGGCCCACTACCAGGTGCGGCCCATCCTGTATTCCAACTACACGTTTTACCGCCACTACCTGGCCGGGCACTTCGACGACTACCCCCTCTGGCTGGCCCACTACGAGGTGGAGCGCCCCGCGCTGCCCGCCAGCCGCTGGATAATCTGGCAGCACTCCGACGAAGCTTACGTGCCCGGCATCCGCGGCACTGTCGATTTCAACGTTTTTCAGGGGAGCTATGACGCCCTGCTGGCCCTGCGCGTGGCCCCGCCCCCTGCTCCCATTCGGCCCGCCCGGCTCCCTACCCCCCAAAAAACCGCCCGGCCCGGCAGCTTTCGCAAGCTGCTGAACCGGGCGGCCCAACTGGTGCAACGCTAAAGCGCGGACCTACATTTTGGTCTTCATCTTTTCGTCGGCCATTTTGCCTTTCTTCATCTTGCCATCCGACATCTTGCCTTCTTTCATCTTGGTCTTCTTCATTTTACCATCCATCATTTTGCCGTCGGCCATTTTGCCGTCTTGCATGGGGGCGGGGGTAGTTTGGGCGTGGGCCGTGAGGAAAAGACCGGACAGGGCGAGGCCAGCAACGAGTTTCAGGGTATTTTTCATGGGAGCTTGGGGTAAAAATGAGGGGTAGGGGATAATTCCGGCCGAAAGATGAGCGTTTATTCCGTAATGCCGCGTGAAGGCAAAATGAATAGCTAAATTATGTACACGGTCCTCAACTCTTTCTGGCGTAAAGCATTTTTAGTAAGCGGCTTAGCGGGCGCGCTCTCGGCGTGCGGCGGCAGCAAATCCGCGTTCACGCAATCGGGCCAGGGTTCCTACTACGCCGATAAGTTTGCGGGCCGGGCCACCACCAGCGGCGCGCCCTATCGCCCCGGTGGACTTACGGCGGCGCACAATACGCTGCCCTTCGGCACCAAAATCAAAGTCACTAACGTGCGCAACGGCCGCTCGGTCAAGGTAGTCGTCAACGACCGCGGGCCGCACGTGCAAGGCCGCATCGTGGATGTGTCGAAGCGCGCCGCCCGCAAGCTCGGTCTGATTGAAGCGGGCGTGGTGCCGGTGCAGCTGAAAGTGGTGCGGGCCGCGCCGCCCAGTGCCGGCCGCCGGTAGCTTTTGCCCTAAAAAAAGCGACCCCTGCCGCGAGGCAGAGGCCGCTGAGTGCCATCTTCGCGGCATGAATATCCGCAAACGACTTACCTGGAGCCCACCCGCTGAGGCAGGCAACCGCTTTACCGCTCTCGACAGCTTCGTGCGCGCCGCCGAAGACGAGGACTGGACCGAGCACGAGATTCAATTCGTCATCAACGAAGTAGTTGAGGCCGAAGACGACGCGGCCGGCTTAGCCGTGCTCACCGACTACAGTCGGCGTTAGCGGCTGGCTTTCGCTTTGGCCTTGGCAGCTTCTTTTTCGGCTTTGGCGCGCTCCTTTTCTACTTTTTCGCGGGCCTTTTCCATTTCTTTGCGCTTACCGGGGTGCTTGAGGTCGTAGGCCACCAGCTTGCGCACGCTGTCGGCTTCCACCATCTCGCGCTTGCTGGTGAGGCGGCCGGTGAGCGATACGTAGTCGCCCTCAGCCATCTGCGAGGCTACCCCTTCGCCATTGGTTATCTGGCCTTTCGTGGTAACGAGGGTACCATTGAGCAGGTGCTTGTCTTGCTCGATAGGCGCCGTCAGGCCCAATTCGGTCAGTACCACCCGGCCATTCTCCATCGTGAGGCCATCCTTGGCCATCACGCCGCTGGTGCGGGCCCGCGCGGGCGCCGCGCCGGTGCGGCGCGGGGCCACCACGCGGCGCGGCGCCAGTACCCGGCGCGCCGCAGCGGGGGTGGTGGGCGAAGTAGAAACCTGGCCCGGCTGAACGGCGGCGGCCGGGGTCTGAGCCCGGCTTTCTTGCGCGAGCAGTACAATACCTGCCAGCAGCAGTGTGTGCATAACTAGTTTCATCGGCATAAATTAAAAAATAGAAAAAATTGCCCTTACGTTAGGATAGTCCCTTGAAAATCGTGCCGAATGCTGGCGTCTCCGCCTGCCCCGCTAGCTGCGGTTGAGGCCACCCGGCTACTACGCAAATAGCCCGGCAAATTTCCGGCCAAAATGCAAAAATGCCCTTAGCCGGCTGTTTCTCGTAAACAAACGTGTGCTCTCTTGTTGGCGTTCCACTCTTCCTTCATCTTCTCTAACGTTCCGCACCTGGCGCCGACCAAATAGTGCGCCTACGTCTGCCAGTACCGGGTTTCTGTGCCAGTAGGCACCCCGAACTGCCGACCGGCATCATTCCCTTTTCGTTCCCCTACCCCTCCCCCCCACTCCAATGGATTATAAGGATTATTATAAAATCCTGGGCGTCGAGAAAAATGCTACTACTGAGCAAATTAAAAAGGCTTACCGCAAGCTCGCTCGCCAGTACCACCCCGATGTGAACCCCAATAATGCGGCCGCCGAGCAAAAATTTAAGGAGGCCAACGAGGCCAACGAAGTGCTTTCGGATACCGATAAACGCCAGAAATACGACCAAATGGGCGCCGACTACCAGCGCTACCAGCAGGCGGGCGATGGGCGCCGGCCGGGTGGCGCGGGGGCCGGGGCCGGTGGCTTCGACTGGAGCCAGTATGCGCAGGGCGGCGGCTTTGGCGGTGCGGGGGGGGGTAGCGAGTTTGGTGGCGAAGGCGCGGACTTCTCTGATTTTTTCAGCTCGCTCTTCGGCGGGGGGGGCGGCGGCGCGCGGGGCAGCCGGCCCGGCGCGGGCCAGGACTATCAGGCCGAGCTGGAGCTGAGTTTGGCGGAGGCCTACGCGGGTGGCCCGCGCACCCTCACGGTCAATGGCAAAAACCTGCGCATCACCATTCAGCCGGGCGTGGCCGATGGGCAAACCATCCGGCTGCGCGACCAGGGTGGCCCCGGCCGCAATGGTGGGCCCAACGGGGCGCTGCTCATCACGTTCCGCATTTTGCCCGATGCCCGCTACGCCCGCACCGGCGACGACCTCACCCTGGACGTGCCCGTGTCGCTGTACCGCGCCTTGCTCGGCGGCGAGCAGACGGTGGAAACCCTGGGCGGCCCGGTCAAAATCAAGCTCAAGCCCGAAACAGTCAACGGCAGCCGGCTGAGGCTGCGCGGCAAGGGCTTTCCGGTGTACCGACAGGAGGGCGAGTACGGCGACCTCTACCTGCGCCTAAACGTGCAGCTGCCCACCGGCCTCAGCGACGAAGAGCGCGACCTCATCCGGCAGCTAGCTAAGCTACGCGGGGAGGAATAGCCTGATTTCCTACCCCCTGTCAGCTGGCTGAATGGTAACTCCCGGCACTTAGTAACCTCTTCTTCCTCTATTCCTTATCAATTATTACTAACTTTCCCGCCCATGGAAACGCACGTATTGCTGCTCACCTTTCAGGAATGTGATACCCGCTACGGGCTGGGCCGCGCCGAACTGCACCAGTTTGTGGAGTTGGGCCTGCTGCGGCCCGCCGCGGCTCCCGAAACCATCGAGGTAGAAGAGCCCGACGAGCTGCTGCCCCGCCTGGCGCGCCTGCACCACGGCATGGGCCTGGCCCCCGAGGCCATCGACTTGGTGCTACTCATGCGCCAGCGCCTGCTGGGCCTGCAAGCCGCCCTGGCCCGCGAAACTGCCCGCGCCCGCCAGCTCGAAAACTTCTTGCGCGGCACCGGCCCTTTGCTTAATGACTAATTAATGACTAATGGGTAGTGACTAATGCTACTCTGTTAGTATGAACGACATTAGCCATTAGTCACTACCCATTAGTTATTACTTTTTACCCCACTGCCAGCGCCAGTAGCAGGCCGCCCAGCGTGGCGCCCAGCTTAGGCCAGTTGAGGCGATGCTCGGGGCTGGTTTCGAATAAAATGGTGGTGGAAACGTGCAGAAACGTGCCCGCCACAAAACCCAGCAACGACGCATAAACGCCACTGCCCAGCAGCTGCCGCAGCACCACGTAGTTGCTGAATAGCAGCCCCGCCGGCGAAGCCAGCGCAAACAGCAGCAGCCACGGCCACACCCGCCCAAACGAGCCCAGCCGCAGCCGCAGCAGCGTGGCCAGGGCCACCGCCGCCGGCACGTGGTGCAGCGCGATACCCAGCACCAGGGCATAAAAATGCTGACCGACCGCCCCACTTCCTGCTCCGCGCACCAGGATGCTGCCCTCTAGTAGCGAGTGCACCACCAGCGCCAGCACCAGCAGCAGCGGCACGTGGCCGCGCTCGGTGGGGGTAGGGGCATGCACATGGCCGTGCTCGATACCCTGTGACACCACTTCCAGCAGCAACTGCCCGAAGAAGCCAGCTAGCATCCAGTAGCCAATGCGCTGCGGCGCGGTGGGCAGCAGCAGCAATGCCTCGGGCAGCAGGTGCGTGAGGGTGAGGGTAAACAGGTAAGCCCCGCTGAAAGCCAGTAAGGGCTTGAGCCATTGAGTAGTGCGGCCAGCCGGCACAAAGCCCACTAGCCCGCCAGCGCCCAGTACCGTAGCCGCCAGCAAGAATATTGCAATCCACATAGAATAACGAAACAGCGGGCTTGCAGCAATGTTGCAATATAAATCGCAACATTGCTGCAAGCCCGCTTAACGGGTGGTCGCTGGCCCGGCTACTGGCGAGCGTCAGCTGGCGAGGTCGGCGTATCCTTGGGCGTGTTTTTCTCGGTTGCGCCAGTTTTCTGGGCCGTGCCTTCTTGGGTATCAGCCGACATTACCCCGCCCGCCGTGGGGGCCGCGCGCTTGTCGAGCACCGTAGCCGAGTTCACCGGCTCCGTGATGGCGCCGCCCTTGGCTTCGTTAGGCGCGGCGGAGGTACCCTGGTCAAAGTTGTCAGAAGGGCGCGTGCCGGGCGCAATCAGGTCAAGCGACACTTTTTTGTCGGGGCGCCAGTCGGAAGGCTCACTGCTGCACGAGGCGAGCAACACGACGGCGGCCGGAGCCAGGTAGGAAAGCAGCTTTTTCATACGAGTCAAAAAAAATTCTTACGGAAACAAAAAGTAGTAAAATCAACCAGCGGGTATACGCCCTACGCGGGCCTGCTGGCGGCCGGCGCGTCGGCCGCCAGCAGGCCTTTGCGGCGCAGCAGCGCCTCAAATAGCTTGCGGTCGTTGTCGTTGTTGAACAAACGCAGGGGCAAATGTAGAAACACGGGCACGTCGAACGTGGTGGCCACCCAGCGGCGCCAGGGTGCCAGCTCGGCGGGTGGGGCGGCGGGCTTGAGGTACAGCAGGTAGGCGTCGGGCTCGCGGCGCACGCGGCCAATCTGGTCCCAGGGCAGGGCCATCGCTTTCTGTTCGCTCTGGCGCATAATGAGTTGGCGCTGGTCGGCCTCGTAGTTCATGCGCTCAAACAGGGGCTTGCTCTGCTCCATTTGCGTCACGCCCGACACCAGCGACGAGCGCACCAGCACGAATAGCAGTGTGAGCGCCACCGATAGCAGCAGCCACCACCACGAGTGCCAGATAATGGCCGGTAGCAGCCCCACCGCAAACGGAATGAGGGCGTACCACCATTCCTTGCGCCACACCTCGGCCATCGCAATGCGGGTGTAGGTGTTGGGGTCGAACTGGTATTTCTTGGTTTTGATGGTGCCCGGCATGGACTGCGGGGCCTGCTGCTGGCGGTAGCCGCCGCCACCGCCGCGCTGATTGGGGTTATTCATAAATCGCAGATTTAACGGATTTAACTGATTTCGCAGATGCTTACGACTTCTGGTAACCTGTTTTGCTTAGTAAGGTAAATGCTTTGGCAAAAAGCATCGGTTGAGTGCGTTGGTTTTATTTTTTCGGAGAAGCTGTTTCCCTATCCCCATAGTAGATGCGCGGTCGCCTGAATCCGCGAAATCTGGAAAATCTGCGATTTAATAGGCTTTCAAGCTCAAATCCAAGATATTAGCGGAGTGCGTGAGGGCCCCGACCGAGATAAAATCGACGCCCGTAGCGGCCACTTCAGCCAGGGTTTGCTCCGTAATGCCGCCGCTGGCCTCCAGGGGAAAGCGGCCGGCTACCAGGGCCACCGCCTCGCGCAGCTGGGCAGGCGGCATATTGTCGAGCATGATGCGAGCGATGCCCCCGGCGTCCAGCGCTTGCTGCACTTCAGCCAGCGTGCGGGTTTCGAGTACGATGGGCAGGTCGCGGCCCGTGCGGCGCAAGTAGTCGTGCGTGGCCGCGATGGCCGCCCCTACCCCCCCCGCGTAGTCCACGTGGTTGTCCTTGAGCATAATCATGTCGAATAGCCCGTAGCGGTGGTTCACCCCGCCGCCAATGAGCACCGCCCACTTCTCACACAGCCGAAAGTTGGGCGTCGTCTTGCGGGTGTCGAGCAGGCGGGTAGTAGTACCGGCCAGCAGCGCCGTAAGCTGCGCCGTGTAGGTAGCAATGCCGCTCATGCGCTGCATGCAGTTGAGCACCAGGCGCTCGGCGGTGAGGATGCTGCGCGCTGGGCCTTCGACCGTGAAGGCCACGTCGCCGCGGCGCACGCGGGCCCCATCTTCGAGCAGCACATGGATGGTAAGGGCCGGGTCAACTTCCCGAAAAATAAGCTGGGCCAGCTGCACGCCGGCCAACACGCCCTCATCCTTCACCAGCAAGTGCGCGCGGTTGCGCGCATCGGCCGGAATGGCAGCCAGCGCCGAATGGTCACCGTCGCCCACATCTTCGGCCAGGGCCGTGCGAATAAACGTGGTGAGGGCTACGGGCGTGAGATAGGGGGCGGTAATGGCTGACACCCCACAAAGGTACGCCGCCCGCCCGGCGCACAAAAAACCCGGCTGCGGGAAGGCAGCCGGGTTGCAGGGAAGTTATTCTTTTGTGAAGTCCAGCTTGTCTATCATCGGCGTGCTTTGCTTGGGCTTGAGCTTGATAAAGACCTGATAATTACCGCTTTTTCCTACGTAATGCCCTACTGCATAAGGAATTCCATCATTGCTGGCCCCCTGATGCACGATGTCGAAGCTATTGGGCGGGTTCTTGGTAAAGAAGTCCTTCATAACCAGCTCGGTCTGCGTAGCATTGTAACTATGCTGGTCACCATCGAAACCAACCTCGACCGATGGACCCAGATACTGAGCCAGATTGCGCGACGAGCCACTGGAAATCGCGGAGCGCACGGCCCCCATTTGGTCCGCTGTTTGCGCTTTGCTGCTCCCTACAAAAGCCAACAACAGCGCGGTGAACAAGAATACTTTGGTAAGAATTATTTTCATAAAAACGAGCTTCGCGAGCGGGTCGGCGGTGCCTAACTGGGCTTAAGCTAAAACTATGCCAGCAGAAGACAATTTGTAGACTTTCTGAGGTTCGGCCAAAAGTGTTGGCTCTACTACGATTGGCGGGTGCTTTAGGGTGCGGAGCGTACTTTTGCAATCATGAACAAGCAGGTCCTATTAGTTATTCTGGATGGGTGGGGTATCGCTCCAAACGTAGAGGTTTCGGCCGTTGACAAGGCCCAAACACCCTATTTCCACGAGTTGTTGCAGCGTTTTCCGCACAGCACGCTCCAGGCGTCGGGCGAGGCAGTAGGGCTACCCGAGGGCCAGATGGGCAATTCAGAAGTGGGCCACATGAACATTGGCGCGGGCCGCGTGGTGGACCAGGAGCTGGTGCGCATTGCCAAGGCCATTCGGGAGCGCAAGCTGGGCCAGGTGCCCGCCCTCAAGGATGCGCTTACGTATGCCAAGCAGAATAATAAGGCCTTTCATCTCATTGGCTTGCTGTCAGATGGCGGCGTGCATTCGCACATCGACCACGTAAAAGCACTCTGCACCATCGCCCACGAGGCCGACGTGCGCAACGTGTTCGTGCACGCCTTCACCGACGGGCGCGACACCGACCCCAAGAGTGGCGTGCACTTCGTGAACGAGCTGGAAAAATACAACGACCAGGAGCGCACGGGCGCCAAAATCGCCTCCATCGTGGGCCGCTACTACGCCATGGACCGCGACCAGCGCTGGGAGCGCGTCAAAATTGCCTATGACCTGCTGGTGAATGGGGTAGGGACGCCCTCGCAAAATTTGATTCAAAGCATTCAGGAGCAATATAAAGAAGGTATTACGGATGAGTTTCTGAAACCCATCGTGAAAACCGGGGCCGACGGGCTGCCGCTGGCCACCATTCAGGAGGGCGACGTGGTGCTGTGCTTCAACTTCCGCACCGACCGGGGCCGCGAAATTACGGAGGCGCTCACGCAGCAGGATTTCAACGCCTACCAGATGCACCGCCTGAACCTGCGCTACCTCACGATGACGATGTACGACGCCACGTTTGTGGGTGTAACACCGATTTTTGAGAAGGACAACCTCGACAATACCCTGGGCCAGGTGCTGGCGGCGCACGGCAAAACCCAGATTCGGATGGCCGAAACGGAGAAGTATCCGCACGTCACCTTCTTCTTTTCGGGGGGTAGGGAAAAGGAATTTGACGGCGAAACGCGCATTATGCGGGCCTCGCCCAAGGTGGCAACCTACGACCTTGCCCCCGAAATGAGCGCCTACGAGCTGCGCGACGCGCTGGTACCCGAGCTGCTCGCCAACTCGGCCGATTTCGTGGTCGTCAACTTTGCCAACCCCGACATGGTGGGCCACACCGGCGTGTTTGAGGCCGTGATAAAGGCGGTGGAAACCGCTGATGCCTGCGCCCACGACGTGGTGGAGGCCGCCCTGGCCGCCGGCTACGCCACCATCGTCATTGCCGACCACGGCAACGCCGAGTTTATGCGCAACGCCGATGGCTCGCCCAACACGGCCCACACGACTAACCTAGTGCCCTGCATCCTGGCCGACCACGACTACCGCGGCACCCTGGCCGAGGGCAAGCTCGGCGACATCGCGCCCACCATCCTCGCGCTGATGGGCGTGCCCCAGCCCACCGACATGACCGGTCAGAGCCTACTGCGCCCAGCCGCCCGCTAGGCTGAACAAAAGAGCGGCATTTTTCTTTCTCGCAGTGTCCCGCAGTGCTGAAGCGCAGTGCGGGACACGTTGTTAAGATGGGTTGTAGAACTGGTTTTTCTTTACTAAGTATCGCTGCGCTGGCCTTGCTGGGCGGCTGCAGCGAGGGCCCTACCCCCGCCGACCCGGCTGTCCCCGGCGCACCGCATCGCAGCGGCCCGTATTTCGACGTGCGGGGCTTGCTCGATGCGCAGGTGCGCCAGCTCACGGCCCGCCGGCCCAGCGTGGAGAAGCAGGTGAGCCTGCGCGGCGGCACGCCCGAAGTCGTGCGCGTGCCGCAGGTAAAATGGGCCGACGAGCTTCAAATTTTTTACCAAGTCGACATCAACAAAGCCGCCCTGCGCGGGGCTTACGCCGTGGATTCGGCTAGCCTGCCGGGCGGCGCCATGCGCCACAGCTACCACCTGCTGCCCGGCCACGACAATGCCCCGGTACTGCGCCTCGATGTGCTGAGCACCAGCGGCCTACCCCAGGACATTCGGGCCACGCTGCGGCAGGACAACGCCCTGTTTTTTGGCCGCAAGGACCTACGCTTGCATTTGCAAGGTGGCCTGCTCAACCAGTACAGCGCCAGCGGGGTGCAAAAGCTAGTGCTGTTCGACTCGCTGCGCTACCGCACGGCGGCACGGGTGCTGTAATCTGTGATTCAGGGCTGTTTAGGAAGCTACTCCCCCATCAGGGTGGCCACTACCCAGCGGCGGCCGCCGTGGCGGCGATGCTCGCCCAGGCACAGGCCCTGCCAGGTGCCCAGCAGCAGCCGGCCGTCGGCAATGGGTACCGTGACGGACGTGCCCAGCATGGCGGCCTTGAGGTGGGCCGTCATATCATCGGGGCCTTCCAGGGTGTGTTGAAAATACGCGGCGTTGTCGGGCGCGAGGCGGCGGAAATACTCCTGGAAATCGCGCCGCACGGTGGGGTCGGCGTTTTCGGTGATAAACAGGCTGGCCGACGTGTGCTGAATGCAGAAGTTGGCGGTACCCACGCGTAGGGTTTCCAGCTCAGGCAACTCGCTCAGCAACAAGTCGGTGATGAGGTGGAAGCCCTCGGCCACGGCCGGTAGGCGCAGGCGTTTTTGAATAAAGCGCATAATGCTTCTACGCAGCCGGGGCTACTTGGTGGTTTCGTAGGCGCCCAAGTCGGGGGTGGCAGCGTTACGAGGCAGGTTGAGCAAGTCGCGCGGTACGAAGGGGGGTAGGGTCGTTTTGCTGGCCAGCGCGGGCGAACCGGCGGCCAGGTGGTAGTCGTTGCTGCTGGCCGTGTTGATACGCACGAACTTAGGGTCCGTGTTAGGGATGTTATTCAGACTCGCCTTAGCTAGGCCAGGCTTACCCGCGGCATCGGTAGAAGCTTTGTAAAGCTGGGTTTTCAATAGCGAGTTTTGGATGACTGCGCTACTCTTATAATCGTCGTAATGCTGAAATAGCAGCTCGTCGTCAATCGAGCCCCACACGATGGAGTTGGTTAGCCGCAGTGAGAGGGGGTAGGGCTGCGTAGAGTCGAGGGCCGATGTATTAGTGAACGTCAGGGAGGGCGTCTGGCGCACGGCCGACACAGCCGGGTAGTTAGCTATCGTGCAGTAGTTCAACGAGTAGTCACCGCCGCCGTAGCCCAGCATCGCATACTCGTAGCAGTCGCTAAACAGCGTGTTCTCCAGCGTGGCCTTGCCCGACAGGCTCAGCACGCCCGCGCCGGGCAGGCCGGTGCTGCTGGCCACGCCGGCAAAGCCCACGTTGGCCCCCGAGATGTAGCGAATGACGGAGTTTTGAATCGTCACATCGGGTCGCGGGCTCAGGTTCTTCGGGTTATAAAGCAGGATGCCAAACGTGGAGTTCTGAATAAGGGCGTAGCGAACGACGTTGTTGCGGCTGCCCGCGTCGAGCACGATGCCCGTCCACTGGCCCGGCGCGGTGGCGTACTGCGCCTCGCCGCTGCGGTCGCCGGCAAAGCGCACGATGTTGGCATTGCCGGCCTTCACGGTGTCGGTGGGCGCGTAATCAGCTGGAGCATTCACTAGTAGCGTGCCTTGCACAATGAGCGCGGCCCCGGCGTGGGCGTAGATACGGGTGCCCGGCTTGATTGTCAGCTTGCAGCCCGCCGGCACCACTACCGTATTATAGAGCACGTGCGGCCGGTCGTTGGTCCAGGTCGCGTTGCAGGGTAGGGCCACGTTGTCGTGCAGGTAGATATTCTGCCCGAACGAGCGCAGCAGCACGTGCTGGTCCTGGCCGTTGGTGCGGAAATTCAGGTTTTCCTGCACCACCAAGTTCTTGGCCAAGCCATTCTGGCCGTTGTCCTTGAGTTGGGCGCGCACCAGGATGAGCAGGCTGTCATTGCCCCTGATGTACAGGCCGCTGGCCGTCTGCTTGAGGTCGCCGTTGATGAGCAGCGTGTAGGGCGAGTTAATCCCATTGTCGAGGCTCACCAGGTCCACGTTCACTGCCTTCGGGTTGCGGTTGTACACCCACAGCCGCTTCGTGACGGTGCGAATGGTCGTGAAAACCGTGTCAAACTTCACCGTATCGGCCGAAAAGGCCAGGGCGCCGGTGGTTTGCAGCTCTTCCTCGCGCGGCTTGCAGCCGGGCAGCGCCACGCTCAGCGCGCCGCTGACGAATAAAAGCAGGGGTAGGAAGTAGCGAATTTTAAGCACGGGAATCAGGTGTCATTGCGAGGAGGAACGACGAAGCAATCTTTCCTTATTGTCCGCTTCGTCAAAAATATTGACTGTTTTGTGCAGACGACAAGGAAAGATTGCTTCGTCGTTCCTCCTCGCAATGACAAACGATTTGAACTCTGTTCTACGACACGCCCACTTTCAGGCGCTCGGCGCTTTCGGCCAGGCGCAGCTGCTCCACGAAGTCGTCGATGTTGCCGTCCATCACGTTGGGCAGGTTGTGCACGGTGTAGCCGATGCGGTGGTCGGTTACGCGGCCCTGCGGGTAGTTGTAGGTGCGGATTTTGTCCGAGCGGTCACCGCTGCCAATCATGCCTTTGCGGATGGCGCCTTCGGCCTCGTTCTTCTTAGCCAGCTCGATTTCGAAGATGCGCGAGCGCAGCACGGCCAGCGCCTTATCGAAGTTCTTGAGCTGCGACTTCTGGTCCTGGCACTGGGCCACGATGCCGGTCGGGATGTGGGTGAGGCGCACGGCCGAGTACGTCGTGTTTACCGACTGCCCGCCGGGACCGCTCGACATGAACAAGTCCTTGCGGATATCATTCATATCCAGGTCAATGTCGAATTCCTCGGCCTCGGGCATCACTACGATGGAGGCTACCGAGGTGTGAATGCGACCCTGCGTTTCGGTGGCCGGCACGCGCTGCACGCGGTGCACGCCCGACTCAAACTTGAGCTTGCCGTACACGTCCTCGCCCTTCACGGCCAGCACAATTTCCTTGTAGCCGCCGGCGGTGCCGTCCATGGCGTCTACCAATTCCATTTTCCAGCCCTGCTTTTCGGCAAAGCGCAGGTACATGCGCTGCAAGTCGCCGGCAAAGAGCGAGGCCTCGTCGCCGCCCGCGCCGGCCCGGATTTCCATAATCACGTCCTTCGAGTCGTTCGGGTCCTTCGGAATCAATAATTCCTTGATGGCCACCTCCATGCGGTCGGCTTCGGGCACCAGCTCGTCGAGCTCGGCCTTGGCCATTTCGCGGAAGTCCTCGTCCTTTTCGGTCGATACGACCTGGCGGGCACCTTCTATATTACTGAGCACCTGCTGGTAAGCACGGTAGGCCGTCACGATTTTGCCCAGTTCTTTGAATTCTTTATTCAGGCTCTTGAAGCGCTTCATGTCGCTCATCACCTCGGGCTGCATCAGCTCGTGGTTCACGGTATCGTAGCGCTCGCGGATGGCTTCGAGTTTATCCAGCATTTTGTGGTCGGAAAAAATAGTCAGTAGTTTGCAAAGATACGGTTGCGTAACACCGTCCTTTGCGGTCGGCGTTCCGCGCCAGTTCTTTACGCTGGCCGGGCGTTGCGCTTGGCGCGACTTCCGGCCCCTACCCCCCCTGGCGCGGCCGACTGCGGCCCACCGGGCGTTCGACACCAGAGTATGCAAGTATTGAAGTTCGGGGGCACGTCGGTGGCCTCCGCCGAAAACATCGGGAAGGTTATTGCCATCGTGACGCGCGCGCTGGCCAAGGGGCCAGTGGTGCTGGTAGTTTCAGCGCTGGGCGGCACCACTGATGCGCTCATCAACGCCGGCCGCGCGGCGGCTAGCGGCGACGAGAGCTTCCGCCAGACGCTGCGCCAGCTCGAAGCCCGCCACCTCACCGCCGCCGAGGCGCTGCTCCCTACCCCCGCCGCGCAGGCCGACGTGCAGCCCTGGCTCACCGCCCAGTTTGCGGAGCTGGCCCTGCTGGCCGACGGTATTTTTGCCTTGGGTGAGCTCTCGCCGCGCACTTTGGATAGGCTGATGAGCTACGGCGAATTGCTGTCGTCGCGCATCGTAGTGGCCGCGTTTGAGGCGCGGGGCACGGCCGCCGCCTGGGCCGATAGCCGGCAGCTTATTCGCACCAACTCGCGCTTCGGCATGGCGCAAGTGGACGAGGCCACGACGGGCGAGCTAGTGGCTGATTTTCAAAAGCAAACTACTGCTAATCTGTGGGTAGCGCCCGGCTTTATCGCCGCCGATGCCGAGGGACACACCACCACGCTGGGCCGGGGCGGCTCCGACTACACGGCCGCCATATTGGCCGCCGCGCTGGGCGCCGAGAAGCTCGAAATCTGGACCGACGTGAGCGGCATGCTCACCGCCGACCCGCGCCTGGTGCGCTCGGCGCGGCCCATTGCCCGCATCAGCTACGAGGAAGCGATGGAGCTGTCGCACTTCGGGGCCAAGGTGCTGTACGCGCCCACGGTGCAGCCGGTGCGCCAGCGCGGCATCCCGATGTGGATTAAAAACACCTTCGCGCCCACTGATTACGGCACGCTGGTGGAGGTGGCGCCGCCGCCCAGCCCCGGCGTGGTGCGTGGCCTGTCGAGCATTGGCCACTTAGCCTTGCTGAACCTGGAAGGCAGCGGTATGGTGGGCGTGCCGGGCTTTGCGGCGCGGCTGTTTGCGGCGCTGGCACGGGCCCGCCTCAACGTGGTACTCATCACCCAAAGCTCTTCCGAGCACTCCATTTGCGTGGGGGTGAATGAGGCCGATGTGCCCGCCGCGCAGGGGGTAGTGAATGAAGAGTTTAGCACCGAAATTGCGGCCGGGCGCCTGGAGCCGCTACGGCCCGAAACCGGCCTGGCGATAGTGGCGCTAGTGGGCGACAACATGCGCAACCACCCCGGCATCAGCGGGCGCCTGTTTAGCGCGCTGGGGCACAATGGGGTCAATATCAGAGCCATTGCGCAGGGCGCGAGCGAGCGCAATATCTCGACCGTGATTCGGGCCGATGATGTACGCAAGGCCATCAACGTGCTGCACGAGGAGTTTTTTGAGGCTACTTATAAGCAGGTTAACCTCTTTATATTAGGCCCCGGCAACGTGGGCGGCAAGCTGCTGGGCCAGCTGGGCCAGCAGCAGCAGTACCTGCGCGACAAGCTGGGCCTCGACCTGCGCGTGGTGGCCATCGCCAACAGCCGCCACTGCCTGGTGAGCGACGAGGGCGGCCTCGACCTGCGCACCTGGCCCGAGGACCTGGACAAGGCCCCTAAGCTGACGCTGGAGGAATTTACCCAGCTCATTATCAGCCGGAACCTGCGCAACTCTATCTTCGTGGACGTGACGGCCAACCCGGCCGCCGCCGGCCAGTACGCGCCGCTGCTCGCTAAAAGCGTGGCCGTGGTAGCTTGTAATAAGGTGGCCGCCTCGGCCGAGTACGCCAGCTACCGGCACCTCAAGCAGCTGGCCCAGGATTTTAATACGAAATACCTGTTTGAAACCAACGTGGGCGCGGCCCTACCCGTCATCGGCACCCTCGGCGACCTCACGCGCAGCGGCGACGTGGTGCGCCGCATGCAGGCCGTGCTGTCGGGCACGCTCAACTTCGTGTTCAATAATTACGACGGCTCGCGGCCCTTCGCCGAGGTGGTGCGCCAGGCCCAGGACGAAGGCTACACCGAGCCCGACCCGCGCCTCGACCTCAACGGCTCGGACGTGGCCCGCAAAATCCTCATCCTGGCCCGCGAGGCCGGCCAGCAGCTGGAAATGAGCGACGTAGCCAACGCGAGCTTCCTACCCCCCTCCTGCCTCGATGGCGACGTGGCGGCCTTCTACGAGCAGCTGGCAGTGCACGAGCCGCACTTCCGCGCCCTCTACGACGCGGCCGCCGACCAGGGCAAGCGCCTCAAGTTCGTGGCCCAGTACGCCGACGGCCAGGCGTCGGTGGGCTTGCAGCAAATCGCGCCCGGCCACGATTTGTACGAGCTGCGTGGCAAGGACAACTTGGTGCTCTTCTACACCGACCGCTACCCCGAGCAGCCGCTGGTGGTGAAGGGTGCGGGGGCCGGCGCGGAGGTCACGGCGAGCGGCGTATTTGCCGATATTATTCGGGCGGCGCGGCTGTAGGCACCTCACGCCCCGGCCCCCTCTCCTTGGGGAGAGGGGGAGCCTAACGACCCAACTCTCTATCAACTACTACGAATGCCCGCGCCGCCGTGGCTCCCCCTCTCCCCAAGGAGAGGGGGCCGGGGGGTGAGGTGAATCCACCAGAACTTATGCAAACCTCCGTCACGGTCCACGCGCCGGCCACCATCGCCAATGTTGGCTGCGGCTTCGACGTGCTGGGCCTATGCCTCACCGCGCCCTACGACACGGTGCGCCTCACGCGGCGCGACCAGCCGGGCCTGCATATCCGGCACCTCGACGACTACGACCTACCCACCGACCCCAACCGCAACGTGGCTGGCGCGGCCCTGCTGGCGCTGCTGCGCGCGGTGCCCGAGCCGCTGGGCTTTGAGGTGACCATTACCAAGGGCATTCGGCCGGGCAGCGGCATTGGCAGTAGCGCGGCCAGCGCGGCGGGCGCCGTGGTGGCGGCCAATGCGCTGCTGGGCAACCGCTTTTCGCACAAAGAACTGATTGACATGGCGATGTACGGCGAGGCGGTGGCCTCGGGCGTGCGCCACGCCGACAATATTGCGCCGGCTATTTGCGGCGGTTTCACGCTGGTGCGGGCGGTGCTGCCGGTGCTCGACGTGGTGGCCCTACCCGCCCCCGCGCTGTGGGTGGCGGTGGTGCACCCGCAGTTTGAGGTGAAAACCAAGGAGGCCCGCGCCGTGCTACCCACCTCGGTGCCGCTGAGCCTGGCCGTGCGGCAGTGGGCCAACGTGGGTGGGCTGGTGGCCGGTTTCCTCACCCACGACAACGAATTGATTGCCCGCGCTTTGGAAGACTACATCGTGGAGCCGGCCCGCGCCTCGCTCATTCCCGGCCTGGGCGATGCCAAGCGGCTGGCGCTGGAAGCCGGCGCACTGGGCGGCGGTATTTCGGGCTCGGGGCCGTCGATTTTTATGCTGAACAAGGACGAAGCCACGGCCCACGCCGCCGCCGAGGCGCTGGGCAGCGTGTACCGGAAAATGGGCATCGACTTTCACTTGCACGTGGGGCCAATTGCCAGCCAGGGCGCGCGGGTGGTAGCGTCGGAGTAACAGATAACCAAGGTCGTCTGTCATTGCGAGCGCAACGAAGTGGAGCGCGGCAATCTTTCCTTCACGGCAGCAGTGCTAATCCCAGATTAGGAAGAATTGCCGCGCTCCACCTCGTTGCGCTCGCAATGACAGCCGGTTTTTAAATATCATCTAGTCTATACCATGCAGTACTACAGCCTCAATCGCCAGTCGCCACTCGTCGATTTTCGGGCGGCCACCATTGCCGGGCAGGCGCCCGATGGCGGCCTGTACTTCCCCGCAAGCATCCCGCGGTTTTCGGATGACTTCCTAAAATCCCTACCCCTGCTTGCGCGGGCCGACATCGCCTACGCCGTGATGCAGCCCTACGTGGGCGACACCATTCCGGAGGCCGAGCTGCGCCGCATCTGCGCCGAAACGGTCAATTTCGAGTTTCCGCTGGTACCCATTACGGAGCAAATTGGGGCGCTGGAGCTGTTTCACGGGCCCACGCTAGCGTTTAAGGACGTGGGGGCGCGGTTTATGAGCCGCTGCCTGGGCTATTTTTCGCGGGGTGAAAGCCAGACTGTGACGGTGCTGGTAGCTACCTCTGGCGATACGGGCGGGGCCGTGGCGCACGGCTTTTTGGGCGTGCCGGGCGTGGAGGTCGTCATTCTCTACCCTTCGGGCAAAGTGAGTCTGTTGCAAGAGTTGCAGCTCACCACGCTGGGCCAAAATATTACGGCCCTGGAAGTTAGCGGTAATTTCGACGACTGCCAGCGGCTGGTGAAGCAGGCGTTTTTGGACCAGGAGCTGACCAGCCAGCGCACGCTCACCTCGGCCAATAGCATCAACGTGGCGCGCTGGCTGCCGCAGCAGCTGTACTACCTGTTTGCGCTGCAGCAGTGGGCGCCGGCCGCGCCGCCGGTTATCGCGGTGCCGAGCGGCAACTTTGGCAACCTGTGCGCCGGGCTGCTGGCCCACGCCTCGGGCCTGCCGGTGGGCCACTTCATCGCGGCCTGCAACGCCAACGACGCGGGCGCCGAGTACCTGCGCACGGCCATTTTTACGCCCAAAACGGCGGTCCCTACCCTCTCCAATGCCATGGACGTGGGCCACCCCAGCAACTTCGTGCGCATTCTCGAACTCTTTAAGCATGAGCACGCTACCATCAGCCAGCTGCTGAGCGGCTACACCGTGAGCGATGCCGACACCAGCGCCACTATCCGGCGCGTGGAAGCGGAGCACGGCTACCTGCTCGACCCGCACGGCGCGGTGGCGTTTTTTGCGCTGGAAGACTATTTGAAGGAGTACCCGGCCGCGGCGGGCTTTCTGCTGGCCACGGCCCACCCGGTGAAGTTTCCGGAGGTGGTGGAGCCGCTCATCGGGCGGCAGGTTGAGTTGCCGGCCGCCCTGCATTATCTATTAGAACAGCCCAAGCAGAGCGTGCCGCTGGCACCTACCTACGAGGCGCTGCGCGCGTGGCTGCTGAAGTAGGGCGCAACCTTCGCCGGGCTAAAGGAGTTGGCGCAGTATGGTGTTGTCGAGAATCAAGTTTTTCCTACCCCCCCTGCTCGCGCTGGCCGCCTGCCGGCCCGACCAGGTGCGCCACCTGCCCGGCACTAAGCAGATAGCCGAGGAAACTGCCAACTGGGAAGCTATTCGCATCACGCCCACTGACTTGCTGCACGCCACGCGCTGGGCCGGCGACTCGCTCACGGCTTATGCCGACACGCTGCTGCGCCGCACCCTGGCCCGCGAGCTTAAAAAGGGTAATTTGCTGCAAGCGGCCACTTTTTGCCGGCCCCAGGACTACCCGCAGGTCGATTCGATGGCGCGCAAGTGGCACGCCAACCTGCGCCGGGCCGAGTGGCAGGCCCCGGCGGCCAGCGCCGCGCCGGCCGCCATTGCCGCGTCGGGCTTGCAGCCCGATACCATGCGCCTCATCGGCCGGCCAGCCGTCGATACGTTCTTTTATCAGCGCCCTATTACGCTGCGCAATGGCCTGTGCCTGCGCTGCCACGGCCAGCCGGGCCGCAACCTGACGCTGGCCGAAGCCAAGACCTTGCAGCAGCAGTACCCCGGCCTAAAAGCGGTGGGTAGGCAGCCGGGCCAGGTGCTCGGCGCCTGGCAGCTCACCCTGGACCGCGACGGCGTGGCCGAGTTTTACACGATGAAAACGCGTAAGAAGTGGAAAGAGCACAAGATGCCGAAGCTATTTTAAGTTGATTATGAGCGATATAGAACCCATTGTTATTATTGGTGCGGGCATGGCCGGGCTGGCTTGCGCTACCTGGCTGCACCGCGCCGGCCGGCCGGTGCTGGTGCTCGAAGCGGCCGATGCCGTGGGTGGCCGGGTGCGCACCGATGTCACGCCCGACGGCTTTCGGCTCGACCGGGGCTTCCAGATTTTACTGACCAACTACCCCGAGGCGCAGCGCGTGTTTGACTACGGCGCGCTGAAGCTGAAGTCCTTCCGCTCGGGGGCGGTCATTCAGTTGCCCGATGGGCAGGAGACTACCCTCGAAAACCCGTTGCACGCGCCGCTTATGGCCTTTGCGGCGCTGGCCTCGCCCATTGGCACTATCAAGGATAAGCTCTTGATTGGCAAGCTGGTGGCGCAGCTGGCGGGCCGCCCGCCCGCGCAGCTGCTGGCCCAGCCCAGCGTGACTACCCTGCAATACCTCCGCCAGTATGGCTGGAGCGAGCAGATTATCGACAGCTTCTTTCGGCCCTTCTTCGGCGGCGTGTACCTCGACCGCGAGCTGGGCACGGCTAGCAACTTCTTTGAGTTTGTGTTTCAGCAGTTTATGCAGGGCTCGGTGGCGGTGCCGATGCTGGGTATTCAGCAACTGCCGGAGCAGCTGGCCAGCCGCCTGCCCGCCGGCACCGTTCGCCTGCATGCGCCCGTGGCCGCCGTGGCCGAAGGTGGCCGCCTGGTGCACCTGGCCAATGGCGAGACGTTGGCCGCCGCCGCCGTGGTGGTGGCTACCGATGGCCCGGCCGCCGCCCACCTGCTGGGGGCCAACATGCCAGCCCTGCCCACCCTGGCGGCCCGGCTTACTACCTGCACCTACTTCGCCACGGTTGGCTACGTGCCCAGCCACGGCCGCAACATCTTGCATCTCAATGCCCTACCTGGCGCGCTGGCGCACAATGTTTCTTTTCCGGCCGAGTCGGGAGCCGCCGTGGCGCCGGCGGGCCAGGGCTTGGTATCGGTGAGCACCCACGGCGAGCATGGCTTGTCAGAGGAAGAGTTAACGGCCCGCCTGCGCACGGAGCTGGTCGCTTGGTTTGGGCCAATGGCCCACATGTGGCGGCACCTGCGCACCTACCGCATCGAGCAGGCGCTGCCCGTGTACGCGCCCGGCCAGCCCGTGCAGCAGGAGCTGCGCCTCGGCGACACGCTCTTCCGCTGCGGCGACTGGGTCAGCTACCCCTCGCTCAACGCCGCGCTGGGCACTGGCCGCCAAGTGGCGGAGATGTTGCTACACTAAGGCCACCAGCGCTTGCAGCAGCGGCGCCGGGCGCTCGGCCAGGTAGGCCACGCACTGCGTGAGCAGGACGTTTTCGCCGCCCGCCACGCGCAGGGGGCGGGCCACTACCCCCGGCACCGCGCCCAGGTCGAAAAACGAAGGCACGAAGGCCACGCCCAGCCCCAGCCGCACGAGGTTGCTGAGCAGCTCCAGCGACGAGACTTCCTGCACGATGGCCCCGCGCCGGCTGAAGCCGGCTTGCTGGCAGAGGTGCTCAATCTCGTCGTAGACCGGGTGCAGCGGGCGGCTGATTTCGACCCATTTCTCGTGGGCCAGGGCTTCGAGGGGCACCTCCGGCAGCGACGCCAGCGGGTGGGTGAGGGGTAGGGCCACCGCCAGCCCGCCCTGGCCGAAGGGCCGGGCCGCCAGCTCCTCGTGCAGCAGCGGCAGCATGGTGAGGCCCAGCGCGATGCGGCCCGCCACCAGCGCCTCCTGCACCGCCCGGAAGGTCGGCAGCTCGTGGAGGTGAAACTGCACGTCGGGAAAGCTCGCGCTGAAGCGCTGCACGATGCCCACCAGGCGGTCGGGCCGCAGCAGCTGGTAGTAGCCCAGCTCCACGGTTTTCTGCTGCGAGCCCAGGCGGCGCACGTTTTCGATGGCCTGGCGGCTGAGGTGGAGCAGGTTTTGGGCCTCGGCAAGGAAGGCGGTGCCGGCTTCCGTCAGCACTACTTTGCGCTGGCGGGTGCGCTGCTGATGGTCGAATAATTCGACGCCCAACTCGCTCTCCAGCAGCTGGATTTGCTGGCTGAGGGCGGGCTGTGACACGCACAGCTTGGTGGCCGCGCGACCGTAGTGCAGCTCGGCCGCTACCTCGGCAAAGTATCGAAGCTGACGCAGTTCCATAGCTGCAAAGGTCAATAAGAAACGCTTATCGGCGTCATAGGAAACCGATATTGGACAAGGCGACTAACAAGCGTTAGTATTGCGTAGAAATAGGTTCTCGTTTGTCATTGCGCGCCGTTTGTCATTGCGAGCGCAG
>CAZZWL010000042.1:0-37811 GCA_964657755.1 uncultured Rhodanobacter sp. | reverse complement strand
CGGCCGGCCGGCCGCAGCTGAAACCGCTCCTCCAGGTCCACAATGGCGATAATATCACCCCGCAGGTTGGCAATGCCTTTGATAAAGGGCGGCGTTTTGGGCATCCGCACCACTTCGGGCGTAATGGTTACCTCTTTCACCTGCTCAATGCGAATGCCGTAGTCTTCATCGCCTAGGCGAAAGACGATAAGCTGGACGACTGCTTCGGGCGCAGCCGGAGCGGCCCGGCCAGCAGCCGCCGGGCGGGCAGCAGCAGAATCAGCCATAAAAAGGATATAAAATCAGAAGAAACTAGCTTGTCCCCCCACTGAGGGGGTAGGCCAAGTCGATTATGTGCAGTTAGTAGTTACTTACCCGTGCGCTTGGCCTTGGTGAGCGGGCGCGCGGCAGCCGTGGGCGCCGCTTTTTCCTGGGCCGGGGGGGTAGTGGCAGTCCGCGTCCGGCGGGCAGTAGTCTTATTGGTTGCCACGGCTGCTTCAGTAGCGGGGCGGCCAGGACGGCTGGCGCGGCCGTTGCTGGCGGGCACTTCTACCGCCGGAGCGGGGGTAGGCGCCGGGGTGCGCTGGCTGTTTATGCGGCGGCTGGCGGCGGCTGGGGCCGGAGTAGCCGCTACCGCCGCTGCCGGCGCCTGGGCCGCATGCATGGGGCGGCGCACCCGGCGGCGCGGCGGCTCCGGTAGGGGCTCGGGCTCGGGTTCGGGCAGATAATCGAAGAGCTGGAAGGTTTCGAGGCCGTCCTGCAAGTCGTCGGCAATGTCGGAGAGGCGCTGCGACGAGCTGGTGAGTTCCTGCATCGACGATGACAGCTGGCGGGCCGTGCCGGCCACCTGCTGGGTGCCGGTGGCGGTTTGCTCCGCGATGGCCACTACTTCTTCCACGTACTTCACCACGTCGCCAATCGAGGTTTGCTGCACGGCCGTGGCCGTGAGAATGTCGCGCGAGGTGCGCAGCGTTTCGCCGCTGCTGGTGGCAATGTTCTTAAAGGCCGCGCTGGCTTCGAAGGTGGCATTCTTGCCCTTGAGCACCCGGCTTTCCATCGCGCTGATGGCGGTGGCGGCGCTGGTCGTGTCCTTGCGCACGTCTTCCACGAGCGTGGCAATCTCGTTGGCCGACTTGCGCGAGCCTTCGGCCAGCTTCCGGATTTCTTCGGCTACTACCGCGAAGCCCCTACCCGCCTCGCCGGCGCGGGCCGCTTCGATGGCGGCGTTGAGGGCCAGTAGGTTGGTCTGCGAGGCAATGTCGGTAATCACGCCCAGCGACTTGCTAATTTCCTGCGAGCGGGTGCTCAGCACTTCAATCGTGCGCGAGGTCTGGGTGGCGGCACTAGAAATCTCTTCCATGTTCTTCACCACTTCGGCCACCGTTTTGAGGCCTTGCTGCGAGGTTTGCTCACCCATGATGGCCGACTTGTTCACCACGTCGGCCTTGTTGGCCGTTTCCTTGGTGGCCGTCATGATTTCTTCAATCAGTTTAAAAGCCTGATCGGTTTTGAGGGCTTGGTTCTGGGCACCTTCGGCCATTTGCTGCATGGCCAGGGCCACGTCGACAGTTACGCGGCTCATTTCCTGGCCTTTGTCCACCATCTCTTCCGAAGAAGTGCCCACTACCTGGGCCGAGTCGTTGATTTCGCCGAGCAGCGCGTTCAGCGTTTCTACGGCTTGGTTAAGCGAGCTCGACATGGAGAGAATATCGCCGGTGGTCTGAATTTCGACCATCTGGGTCAGGTCGCCTTCCGAGATGGCGCGCACCACGCGGCTCACTTCGAGCACCGGCAGGGCAATGCTTTCGATGAGCGCGTTGAGGGTATCCACCAGCTCTTTCCACGAGCCCGACACGCCTCCTACCGTGGCGCGCTCCGTCAGCTTGCCTTCGGCGCCGGCCACGCGGGCCACGCGGCTCACTTCGGAGGCCAGGCGGTTGAGGTCGTCCACCATCCGGTTGATGGTCTGGGCCAGGTCGGCTACTTCGCCGGCGGCTTCCAGCATCAGCTTCTGGGTCAGGTCGCCCTGCGATACCGCCGTCACGATTTTCACGATGCCCCGCACCTGCGTGGTGAGGTTAGCGGCCATCGTGTTCACGTTGTCCGTCAGGTCTTTCCACACGCCGCTCACGTTGGGCACGTTGGCCTGGCCGCCGAGCTGGCCTTCGGTGCCCACTTCCACGGCCACGCGGGTTACCTCGCCGGCGAAGATGTTGAGCGAGTCCACCATCTGGTTGATATTGTCCTTGAGGTCGAGCAGCTCGCCGCGCACGTCCACCGACACCTTCTGGCTGAGGTCGCCGCGGGCCACGGCGGTGGTCACGTTGGCAATGTCGCGCACCTGGCTGGTGAGCGAGGCGGCCATCGTATTCACGTTGTCCGTCAAGTCTTTCCAGGTGCCTTTCACGCCCGGCACCACGGCCTGGCCGCCGAGCTTACCATCGGTGCCCACTTCGCGGGCCACGCGGGTCACCTCGTCGCCAAACACGTTCAGCGAGTCCACCATTTGGTTCAGGTTTTCCTTGAGCTGCAGCAGCTCGCCGCGCACGTTCACGGTTATTTTCTGGCTGAGGTCGCCGCGCGCCACGGCCGTGGCCACGTTGGCAATATCGCGCACTTGGCTCGTCAGGTTCGAGGCCATCGTGTTCACGTTGTCCGTCAGCTCTTTCCAGGTGCCGCTCACGCGCGGCACGTTGGCCTGGCCACCCAGGATGCCCTCGGTGCCCACCTCCCGCGCCACGCGGGTTACCTCGCCGGCGAAGATGTTGAGCGAGTCCACCATCTGGTTCAGGATGTTTTTCAGGTCGAGAATCTCGCCCTGCACATCCACCGTCATTTTCTGGCTGAGGTCGCCGCGCGCCACGGCCGTGGCCACGTTGGCAATGTCGCGCACCTGACTGGTCAGGTTGGCAGCCATCGTGTTCACGTTGTCCGTCAACTCTTTCCAGGTGCCGCCTACCCTGGGTACTACGGCCTGGCCGCCGAGCTTGCCCTCGGTGCCCACCTCGCGGGCCACGCGGGTCACCTCGTCGCCGAAGATGTTGAGCGAGTCCACCATCTGGTTTAGGATGTTTTTCAGCTCCAGAATTTCGCCCTTCACGTTCACCGTCATCTTCTGGCTGAGGTCGCCGCGGGCCACGGCGGTGGCCACGTTGGCAATGTCGCGCACCTGACTCGTCAGGTTGGCAGCCATGTTGTTCACGTTGTCCGTCAGGTCTTTCCAGGTGCCGCTCACGCCCGGCACGCTGGCCTGGCCGCCGAGCTTACCCTCGGTGCCTACGTCGAGGGCCACGCGGGTTACCTCGCCGGCAAACAGGTTAAGCGAGTCCACCATCTGGTTGAGGTTCTGCTTGAGCTGCAACAGCTCGCCCTTCAGCTCCACGGTTACTTTCTGCGAGAGGTCGCCGCGGGCCACGGCCGTGGCCACGTTGGCAATGTCGCGCACCTGGCTCGTCAGGTTCAGAGCCATTGTGTTTACGTTGTCCGTCAGCTCTTTCCATACGCCGCCCACGTTGGGCACCACGGCCTGGCCGCCTAGCCGGCCCTCGGTGCCCACCTCCTGCGCCACGCGGCTTACCTCGCCGGCGAAGACGTTGAGGTTGTCGATGGTGCGGTTAATGGTTTCGGCCATCACCTTGAAGTCGCCCGACACCGGAATTTGAAAACTCTCGTCCAGGTTACCGCGGCTAATGTTTTTCAGCACCTTCCCCACCTCCAGCACCGGCACGGCAATGCTGTCTACCAGGCCGTTGATATTATTAATCATGTCGCGCCAGAAGCCGGCCGCCCCGTCGGCCGAGGCGCGGGCCTTGAGGTTACCCTCCACGCCGGCCACCTTCGAAATGCGCGACACCTCGCCCCCTACCCCCCCAATCATCTCCACCATCGAGTTGTAAGCCTCGGCGATTTCGGAGAAGATATCGTCGTTTTGCTTGGTCAGGCGCACCGACACGTCGCCTTTTTTGAAGGCATCGAGGGCGAAAAGCACGCGGTTGAGCTGCTCATTCACGTAGTCGGTATCGGTCAGGTCCGCGTTGCGGCCAGCCCCGCGCTTGCGGGTCTGGTCGGTGCGGCCCACGGGAGCCACCAGCTCAGCGGTCGAGTTTTCGCCGTTGAGCCCGGGGGTAGGAGAAGTTACTTTTTTGGCAGCAGCCATGTAGAAGGGGCAGTGAAAGTGGGGCGAACGAGGGCGCGCGGGGGACAGTCAACAAAAGTAGGGCCGCGGGGCAATCTGGCAATGCAAACCTTTTCGAAGGTAGCTTGCCGGTCACAGTCGGTCCCGACCGTGCATCTTTGTCCCCGTTTTTAACTTTTCGGGTGGGCCCCGCGTTCTCAGCATCCTGACAAAACTCCTACCCCGCCCCTACCGCCGTCTGCATGGTCAAGAATCTAGTTATCGTCGAGTCGCCCGCCAAGGCCAAAACCATTGAAGGCTACCTCGGCCCCGATTTCGTGGTGCGCTCCAGCTACGGGCACGTGCGCGACCTGCCCAAGGACAACAATGCCGTGGACGTGGCCAACGGCTTCAAGCCCACTTACGTAGTCGATGCCGACAAGCGCGAGCTGATTTCGCAGCTTAAGAAGCTATCGAAGGAAGCCGAAACCGTGTGGCTGGCGAGTGATGATGACCGCGAGGGCGAAGCCATTTCGTGGCACCTGGCCGAGACGCTTAACCTCAAGGCCGACAAGACGAAGCGTATCGTGTTTCGCGAGATTACCAAGACCGCGATTCTGGCCGCCATCCAGAACCCGCGTGAGATTAACCTCGACCTGGTGAACGCCCAGCAGGCGCGCCGCGTGCTCGACCGCCTCGTGGGCTTCGAGCTGAGCCCGGTGCTGTGGCGCAAGGTGAAAGCCGGCCTCTCGGCGGGCCGCGTGCAGAGCGTGGCCGTGCGCCTGGTGGTGGACCGCGAGCGCGAAATCAACAAGCACACCGCTACCAGCGCCTATCGCATCGTGGCGCGCTTCGACGTGGGCGAGGGCACCACGCTGGAAGCCGAGCTGCCTACCCGCTACAAAACCCGCGAAGAGGCCGAGGCTTTCCTGACGCGTTGCATTGGGGCGGCCTACAGTATTAATAGCCTCGATAAAAAACCGGGCAAGCGCAGCCCCGCGCCACCGTTCACCACGAGCACCTTGCAGCAGGAAGCCTCGCGCAAGCTGGGCTTCTCGGTGGCCCAGACCATGACGGTGGCCCAGAAGCTGTACGAAGCCGGCCGCATCAGCTACATGCGAACCGACTCGGTGAACCTGTCGCAGGATGCGCGCACGGGCGCCAGGGAGGCCATTGAGGCCGCCTACGGGGCCGAATACGCGCTAGAGCGCCACTTCAAAACCAAGTCGGCCTCGGCCCAGGAGGCGCACGAAGCCATTCGCCCCACCGATTTCAAGCAGGTGAAGGCCGGGGCCGATGCCTCGGAGCAGCGCCTCTACGACCTCATCCGCAAGCGGGCCATGGGCTCGCAGATGGCCGACGCCCTCATTGAGCGCACCACGGCCGTTATCGGCATCAGCACGCAGCCGGGCACCACGTTTTCGGCGACGGGTGAGGTCATTACGTTCGAGGGCTTTCTGAAAGCCTACGCCGAAAGCAAGGACGACGAGGACCAGCCGGCCGACGGCGAGAGCTCGTTTTCGCGCGGCCTACCCCCCCTCCGCGTGGGGCAAAACCTGCCGCTGCAAACCCTGACCGCGACCGAGCGCTTCTCTACCCCCCCCGCTCGCTACACCGAGGCCTCGCTGGTGAAGAAGCTGGAAGAAATGGGCATCGGCCGCCCGAGCACCTACGCGCCGACTATCAGCGTGGTGCAGAAGCGCGGCTACGTGGAAAAAGACTCGCGTGAGGGCAAGGAACGCAAGATTTACGCGCTGGCGCTGGTGGGCAACGAGGTCAAAACCGAGCAGCGCCCCGAAACCTACGGCGCGGACAAAGCCAAGCTTTTCCCGACCGATACGGCGCTGGTAGTCAACGACTTCCTGGTGGAGCACTTTCCGGCCATCGTGGATTTTCAGTTTACGGCCAAGGTGGAGGACGAGTTTGACCAGATTGCCAACGGCCGCGAGGAGTGGGGCCACATGCTGGCCGGCTTCTACGAGCCGTTTCACGCCAGCGTGGAGCGCGGGCAGGACATTGAGCGCAGCACGCTCAGCAGCACCCGCGAGATTGGCCTGCACCCCGAAACGGGTGAAAAAATAACGGCCCGCCTCGGCAAATACGGCCCTTACGTGGCGCTGGGCGACACCGAGGGCGAAACCAAGCCCGCCTACGCCAACCTGCGCAAGGGCATGTTCATCGAAACCATTACGCTCGAAGAAGCGCTGGATTTGTTCAAGCTGCCGCGCGTGGTGGGCGAGTTTGAAGACAAGCCGATGGCGGCCGCGCTCGGCCGCTTTGGCCCCTACATTCGGCACGACAGCAAGTTCTACTCGCTCACCAAAGAGCAGGACCCGTATACGATTACGGGCGACGAGGCAGTGGTGCTGATTGAAGCTAAGCGCAAATCAGACGCTGAGCGCCTGATTAAAAGCTTTGACGAAAACCCGGACATCCAGGTGCTGAACGGGCGCTTCGGCCCCTACATCGTGGCCGGCAAGAAGAACGTGAAGATTCCGAAGGGCGAGGAGCCCACCGAGCTTACGCTGGAGCGCTGCCTGGAGCTAGCCGCCGCTACCCCCGACAAGCCCGCTAAAGGCGGCCGCTTCGGCAAAAAAGCCGTGGCCGAAAAGCCGGCTAAAGAAGCCGACGCGCCCGCCAAAAAAGCAGCTAAAGCGCCGGCTGCCAAGAAGCCCGCCGCCAAGAAAAAAGCTCCGGCCAAAAAGCCCGCCACGGCCACCAAAAAGCCGGCAGCAGCCAAAAAAGCGACTACCACTAAATAGGACGCAAGCCTCGCGCAATAAAATGCCTCGCCCATCCGGCGGGGCTTTTTTGCGTTATACAAGTTAGGCGCAGCTTTGCGTTAGGAGGCCGATTATCAGCCTCCTACTATGACGTTAACCCAACTTATCAGTCCCGTCCCTTTGCTGATTGCTGTTACGGCGGCAGCCGCGCCCGCCGCGCCTACATACCCGTGGCTGGCGGTGCTCACTGTCCCGGTTCAAAGCTTGGCAGCGCGCTTTGCGCCGCCGACGGGCAGCCAGCGAGTGACTGTGGCGGCGGGCTCGTGGGGCGAGTGGCTGCGCGGCCTACCCCTGCGGCCGGCCGGCACGCCGGCGCGGCTTTACAACGGGCAGCTAAAAGATAATCAGGGGGTAGTAGCCGCCGTGGTGGACATCGACCCCGGCACCAAAGACTTGCAGCAGTGCGCCGACGCGGTGCTGCGGCTGCGGGCCGAGTATCTATTCAGCGTAAACCCGAATAAGATTCACTTTCACTTGACGACCGGCTACGACGCCTGGTTTTCAGATTTTGCGGCCGGGCGCACGTTTCGGGTGCAGGGCGAGGACGTGCTGCCCGCCGCCAAGCTGGCCGAGGCCCCGACCCACGCGGCGCTGGGGCGCTACTTACTGCCAGTGTTCGGCTACGCGGGCACGCTGTCGCTGAGCCGCGAAGTGCAGCCCGTGCCGCTGGCCCAGGTGCAGCCCGGCGACGTGCTGGTGCACGGGGGCCGCCCCGGCCACGCCGTGCTGGTAGCCGACGTAGCCACCAACGCGCGCACCGGCCAGCGCTACATCCTGTTGGCTCAGAGCTACATGCCGGCCCAAAACATCCATTTGCTGCGCAACGTGGACCAGCCGGCGCTGGGCGCGTGGTTTGCCGTGCCGGGCCCTGGAGCTACCGAATTTGCCACGCCGGAGTGGACCTTTGCCCGCACCGAGCTGGGACGCTTCGATTAGCCGCGCAGCGGGTCCCTACCCCCCTACAATTGCCTGAATGCCCGCGGCCGTCAATTCGGAGAAGTGCTGAATGACGCGGTCGGCGAGGCGCAGGTCCTGGCCGACTGAGTGCGGGCTGGCGTAGCCGATGCAGTAGATACCGGCCGCCTTGGCCGCCGCCACGCCGTTGGCTGAGTCTTCGATAACGATGCACTCGGTCACGGGCGTTTCGGCCACGGCCGCGGCGTGCAGGAAGATGGCCGGGTGGGGCTTGGACTGCACAAAGTCTTCGCCACTAACGATGTGCGCGAAATAGGGCCCCAGCCCGAAGCGCTGAAAAACCCGCCCAATGGTAGCCTTGGAAGCCGACGAAGCCACCACCAGCTGCACGCCGTGGTGCTGCAAATCTTCGATGAGCGCGCGGGCGCCGGGCAGCAGGTCGAGGTCCGCGTCTTGGTCAAAGGCCTGGTTAAACAGCTCGCGCTTGCGCAGCAGCAACGCCTCCACGTCCTGCGGCAAGCTGTGCTCCTGCTTGAGGCGCTGGAATACGTTGCGCGTAGAGGAGCCCAGGAAAGTGGCGTATTCCGTGTCCGTGACTACGATGCCGAGCTCGGCAAACTGCGTGACGAAGGCTTGGTGGTGAAGGGGCTCGGTGTCGATAATAACACCATCCATATCAAAAATTACGGTACGAATCATGAGGCCGGCCGCGGGGGCATTGGGTTCGGGCAAAGGTACCCCACGCGGGCCGGGCTGCCTGCCGGTGTTGGCCGCCGGGCGTAATTTGCGCCTCCTGGCCGTTTTTGCATGAATCTATTTTCCTACGCCACCCTGGCCGGCTACGAGTGGCAGCACCCGCGCCTGCTGCTGCTGCTGGCCCTGGTGCCGCTGCTGCCGCTGCTGCGCTGGCTGCTGGCCCGGCGGCGGCGGCAGGTGGTGGTGGCCTTCGGGCCGGGCGGCATCCGGCCCGACTGGCGCGCCGGGCTGCGCTTTCTGCCTACCCTCGTGCTCAGCCTGAGCCTGGCGCTGCTGGTAGTGGCGGTGGCGCGCCCCCAGCGCCCCAGCGAGCACCTGACCCAGACCGGCCGGGGCATCGACATCATGCTGGCCATTGACGTATCGGGCAGCATGGAAATTGAGGACCTGAAGCCGACCCGCCTGGAAGCAGCCAAGCGCCTGGCCGGCCGGTTTGTGGGGGGTAGGGCCGGCGACCGGCTCGGGCTGGTGGCCTTTGCCGGGCAGGCCTATTCGCTGGTGCCGCTGACTACTGACTATGACTTGCTGCTCAGCAACCTGCGCAGCCTGCGGCCCGGCCTCATTGCCGACGATGGCACGGCCATCGGCACGGCGCTGGGCGTGGCCATCAACCGCCTGCGCGAGTCGCGGGCCAGGTCCAGGGTGTGCGTGCTGCTCTCGGACGGCGAGAGCAACGCGGGCAGCCTCGACCCGCAGCTGGCCGCCCAGCTGGCGCACGCCTACGGTATCCGGCTCTATACCATTGGCTTGGGCGAGGATGGCTTCGTGCCCTACGGCCGCGACTCGCTCACCGGCAAGCCCCGCTACGTGCAAACCCGCCTCGACGAAACCACCATGCGCCAGCTGGCCCAGGCCGCCGACGGCCGCTTCTTCCGGGCCACCGACAACGCCGCGCTCAAGCAGGTTTTCGGGGAGATTGACCGGCTCGAAAAGTCGGACATTCGGACCCAACGCTACCGTAGCGTGCAGGATTTTTACCGGCCCTACCTGGGCTGGGGCCTGGCGCTGTGGCTGCTGTGGCTGGCTCTGAAAGGCACGTTTATGAGCAACGTGCTGGAAGATTAGCCTGATTAGCTGTTATCACTGAGTTACGCATTTTATATCCCTATCCCCTCCGTTTGTGTCCATCGCTTCTAACATCGCCGCCTTCGAACAGCAGCTGGCCGGTACTTCTGCCCGCTTAGTCGTCGTTACCAAAACCCACCCCATTGAGCGGTTGCAAGAAGCGTATGCGGCCGGCGCGCGCATTTTTGGCGAAAACCGGGTGCAGGAAATGGCCGCTAAACACCCCGAGCTACCCGCCGACGTGGAGTGGCACCAGATTGGCCAGTTGCAAACCAATAAGGTGAAGTACCTGGCGCCCTTCGTGCACACGGTGGAAAGCGTGGACAGCCTGCGCCTACTACTGGAGCTGGACAAACAGGCCGCCCGGCACGACCGGGTTATCCGCGGGCTGCTCCAGTTTCACATCGCGCGGGAAGAAACCAAAACCGGCCTCAGCCTGCCGGAGGCCGAAGAAATGCTGCAATCGCCCGAGTACCAGGCGCTGCGCCACGTGCGCCTGACCGGCGTGATGGGAATTGCCACCCACTCACCCGACGAGGCGCTGGTGCGGGGCGAGTTTCGGCAGCTGCGCGGGTATTTTGAGCACCTGAAAACGACCTATTTTGCGCAGAATGAGGAGTTCCGCGAAATCTCGATGGGCATGAGCGCCGACTACACCTGGGCGCTGGCCGAGGGCAGCACGCTTATCCGAGTAGGAAGCGCCATTTTTGGCAGCCGCGCCTAGGTCATTTTTAAGAACTTACTGTTCAAGCACTTTGGAACGGCATATTTCCGTGGCGCGCACGGCGCGCTACCAGCAGCTGGGTGAGCTTTCGCCCGCTACGACCCAGCTGTGGCTGGTGCTGCACGGCTACGGGCAGCTGGCTGAATATTTCATTCGGCACTTTGCGCCGTTGCACGCGGCCGACCCCGCCGGCACCGTCATCGTGGCGCCCGAGGGACTTTCGCGGTTCTACCTCACGGGCACCGGGGGCCGCGTGGGCGCCTCCTGGATGACCAAGGCCGACCGCCTCGCCGAAATCGACGACCAGGCCAGCTACCTCACTACCCTACTCAGTCACCTGCGAGCGAGCTGCCCGCCTACTGCCCGCCTCACGGTGCTGGCCTTTTCGCAGGGCACGGCCACCGCGAGCCGCTGGCTGGCCAGCGAAGCCGCCCAGTGGCGCCCCGACCAGCTGGTGCTGTGGGCCGGCGACTTCCCGGCGGATATTGACGCGGGAGCGGCTCACCAATTGCTTACTGACCTGCCCGTGGCGCTGGTGAGCGGCGACCAAGACGAATACGTGAGCCCAGCCAAGCTGCATGACCAGGCGGATATTCTGCGCCAGCTCGGGGCGCGGGTAAGCACCCACAGCTTTGTGGGCGGGCACACGCTACACCTCGATACACTACACCAGCTGCACGCTACCCCCCTCTCAGCGTAGCAAGTGCTACTGCCGCTTTACGGTGGCGGCAGCGGCCTGCGCAGCGGGGAAAATGACGGCCTCGGCAATCTGCACGTGGGGCGGGCGCGTCACGATGAACTGAATCAGGTCGGCCACGTCGGTGGCTTGCAGGGGCTGCACGCCTTTGTAGACGTTGGCCGCCCGCTCTTCATCGCCCTTGAAGCGCACTTCCGAAAACTCGGTTTCGACCATACCGGGCGCTACCTCGGCCACCCGAATGCCGCGCGGCAGCAAATCGATGCGCATAGTGCGCGTGAGCATCGCCACGGCCGCCTTCGAGGCGCAGTACACGTTGCCATTGGCGTAGGCCTCGTAGCCCGCAATGGAGCCCAGGTTTACGATAAACCCACCCTCGCCCATGCGCGGCAGCACGGCGCGGCTCACGTAGAGCAGGCCCTTCACGTTGCCGTCGAGCATGGCATCCCAATCGGCCGGGTCGCCATCCTGGAGGGGCGACAGCCCGTGGGCATTGCCCGCGTTGTTGATAAGCACGTCGATGTGCGCAAACTCGGCGGGTAGCCCGGCCACGGCGGCTTCCACGGCCGCCCGGTCGCGCACGTCAAACGTGAGGCTGTGCACGGGGGTAGGGGCTACTTCCTGAGCCAGCTCATTGAGGCGCTCGCCCCGGCGACCGGCAACTACCAGCTGAAACCCGGCCTTAGCCAAAGCTACTGCCGTAGCCCGCCCAATGCCCGAAGAGGCGCCCGTCACGAATGCAGTCTTTTTCATTTAACAGGTATCAATTAACAATTCTTATTCAGCCCTTTGCGAGCAGTCAGCCAATAACAAGGGCCGTCAGCTAGCAGCTGACCAACCGGGGCTACTCAATATTAAGGTAAAGCGTTACCGTATTGGTACGCAGGCTTTGCAGGCTATTGCTGTAGCGGTTATCGCGCGGGCTGATTACGTTGCGCAGGCCGTGCGAAAAGCGGATTTCCGGCCCAAATTTGAAGTATGGATAGAACAAATCCAGCCCTACCCCATACTCCAGCATCAGGTCGTCGCGGATGACGCTAATTTGATTAATGGCCGGCGTGTTCTGCCGTTGCGTAACGGCGAAACTAGGTTTGAGGCCGCCAATCATGTAGAAGCGGGTGTTGCGGCGGCGGTTCGACTGATACTTCAGCAGCAGCGGCAGTTCCAGCTGCGTGGTGCCAATCTCTTGGGTACGGATGGTATCGGCCTGGCCCGCGCCGGCGCTCGTGAACTCCACCCGGCGCGTCAGGAAGTTGAGGCCCGGCGCGAAGCGCAGGTGAAAAGGGGTACTCGGATTACCAAGCCGGATATCACCAATGAAACCGACCCCGAAGCCGGGGCTGATAATGGCATTAGCGGCTAAGCCCCTACCCTGCTGCGCCAACTGCAAGTAGCTGGCCGACTGCTCGATAAAGAACCGTGAAAAATTGGGCGCGATGTAGATACCCGGCCGAAAAAAGCGGTCGTTATAATTAGGCAGGTTATCAACCGTGATACCAGTAATGTGGCCCTTGCGCCCGCGGTCGATGGCGTCGCTGCGCTTGCGCTGCGCCAGGGCGGGGCGGGCAACCAGCAGCAGCAGCAGGAATGGCAATAGCTTCTGCCAGCGACTAGAACGCCCTATTTGCGAGCCGTGTAGATGGAGCTGATGCCGAACGTAAGGGGTTGCCATGCAGGGGTAGTAAAGCCGACGCGGCGCAGAATAGCCACGAACTCGGCACCGTCGGGGAACGCCTGCACCGACTCGGGCAGGTAGGTATACGCACTCTGGTCCTTGGAAATTACTTTCCCAAAGACCGGTAACACCCGACTAAAGTAAAAATTGTAGGCTTGCTTGAGCGGAAACGCCGTGGGCTTGCTGAATTCCAGGATAACCAGCTGCCCACCCGGCCGCATTACCCGATACATCTCGGCCAGCCCCTTTTCCAGGTGCGCGAAGTTGCGCACACCAAAAGAAGCCGTTACCGCGTCAAAAAAATTATCGTCGAAAGGCAGACTTTCCGAATCAGCCAGCTCTAGCCGAATGCGGTGGCTGAGCTTCTTATCAACCAGCTTCTGACGGCCTACCTCCAGCATTCCAGCCGAAATATCAACGCCGGTTACCTGAGCATCGGGCGCTGCAACCCGCAGGGTTTCAATAGCGAAGTCGGCCGTGCCGGTGGCAATGTCCAGGATGCGAGCTGGCCGCAGGGCTTTTAACTCATCAACGGCTTTGCGGCGCCAGTAAATATCAGTGCCCGCGCTCAGGAAATGGTTGAGAAAGTCGTATTTACCAGCAATGTTGTCGAACATGCGGGCCACCTGCGATTTCTTATCGGCGGCGTCTTCTTTGTAGGGTACTACGGCCATAGAGGAGTGCAAAGAACGGCATTGCGCCGCGAAAATTGCGCGTGATTCGGTTAGCTGTGAGCAGCTAGTAGCTAACAGGACAAAAAAACGGCCGGACTGTTCGTCCGGCCGTTCTCTTTTTTTCGCAAAATGGGAAGCACTATTCCGGCTTCACTTTTACTTTGGCCTTCTCGCCCGAAGCGTCCTTTGCTTTCGAGTCAAGTTCACCGTCCTTTGAAACCGTTTTCGATTTCTCGCCGGCGGCGCCTTTGGTTTTTACCTTCACTTTATCGCTATTTCCATCTACTTTGGTTTTCACCTTCGTGCCGTCGGCCATGCGCACTTTGCTTTTGCCGGGCAGCGGCGGCGCCGGAGCAACTGGTACCGCGATAACAGTAGTTGTGGTAGTAGCGGGGGTAGCGGGCTGCATAACCGGCATTTTCTCACCCTCTTTCAGCACTACTCGGAAATCGTCACGCCGGTTAATTTGCATATTTTCGGGCGAGTCGTTCGCAACTCTAGGCTTGCGCTCGCCAAAGCTTACCGTAGTGAGGCGGCTGGCAGAGACACCTTGCTTCACCAAGTAGTTTTTGGCGGCATCGGCACGGTTCTGACCCAGCACCATGTTGTACTCGTCCGTGTTACGCGAGTCGCAGTTGCCTTCCACCGAAATATTGAGGCCCGTATTAGCCTTCAAAATGGCCGCCGTGTTGTTCAAGGTCGTAATTGACTCTGGACGCAGCTTATACTTATCAGTGTCAAAATAGATTGACTTCATACCCCGTGCCATAGCGGTAGAGGTAGTGTCAATGTAGTCAACGTAGAAATTCTTGGTAATCGACGTTGAGTCATTAATCGAAATCGGCACGGCAAATTCCTGCGTTTCGATATTCTTGCCGTCTTTGTTCACGGCTACCTGGTAGGTACGGGCCGAAAGGACTTTTACGCCATAGGTGCCATCTTCCTTGGTCACATCGCGGAAGCTGATGGCCGTTTTATCGGCCTGCGTGCCGTTGAATACCAGCTCTACCCCTGGAATGGCCTGGGTACTGTCACGCTTCGAGAATACCGTACCCTTCACGGTGATATTCTTAATATAGCTGATAGTGTAGATGTCTTTCTCACCGTAGCCGCCAATCCGATACGAGCTCAGGTAAGCATACGTGCCATCGGGAGCCAGGCGGTAATACGAGTCGGCATCCGGCGTATTGATGGGGTAGCCCATGTTCTCGGGGCGGCCCCACTTGTGGCCAATGCTGTCGTACTTCGACTGAAAGATATCGTAGTCGCCCATCGTATTATGACCGCGCGAGCTGAAAAACAGCGTCTTACCATCGCGGCTGATGTAGGGGCTGTCCTCGTCGTACTTGGTATTGATGGTGCTGCCCAGCGACTTAGCCGGTCCCCAGTCGCCCCCGGCGGTGCGGGTGCTGTAGTAGAGGTCCAGGTTGCCGTCTTCCGAGTACTTAGCCGTCGAGAAGTAGAGCGTCAGGCCATCCGGCGTAATGTACGCGTCACCCTCGTAGGCTTTCGAGTTGATATTGCTGTTCAGCTTGGTGGGTGAGCCCCAGTCGCCGCCGGCCTGCTTCGAAGCCACGAACACGTCGCCGTCTTCGTCGCTACGGTACATAAGCAGCTTGGTGTCGTTGTCAAACAGCTGGTCCGACGCGTCGTGACCTTTGCTGTTGAGCGCGGCCGACAGGGAGCGGGGCTTTTCCCAGTTATCGGCATCGATGCGGTGCGTTTCTACGATACCCTCGTAGTACTCACCATCAGCAGCCGTTTTGTTGCGGGCTTTGCTATCGAGGCCGGGAATGTCGGTAGGATTAGCGCGGGTCGTGAAAATCAGCGTCTTATCATCCGAAGAAATAACCGGGCTGTGCTCCGAATACTGGGTATTCACGGTCGGGCCAAGGTTCTTGACAAAGATGTCCTTGGGCGAGTTGAACAGGATTTTGGCGTTTTTGCTGTGCTGAATCAGCTGCGCCACTTCCTCACGGCGGGTGTCGTTACGCTTTTTCAGCGTCGCGTTGTAGGCCTGGTAGTGCGTGATGGCCTCGTCGAAGTTGTAGTTGAGGTGGTCAACGCGACCCAGCCAGTACTCCACGTCTTTCGACACTTTCGGCTTGATTTTTTGCGCCTTGTAGATATAGTCGCTTGCTTTTTCCTTATCAAAGGACAAGTAAGCTACCCCGGCCCGAAACAGCGCGGTCGCGTTGTTGGGGTCTTTGGCCAGTACCCGCTCGTAGTAAGGAATAGAAGCGCGGTAGTTTTCCTGGTTGAACAGCTTGTTGCCGGTTTGCAGGTCCTTACGGGTGCTCTGAGCGTGGGCCGAAGTAGCTACGGCCGTCGTCAGGGCTAGCGCATAGGAAGCTTGCAGCAGCCTTTTGGATAGGTTGTCCATTGAAAAAAGGGTGTTTGGAGAATTTAAAAAGGAGGGCGGAAAAGCAGTATTATCACCGCAATATTACTATCTGTCTACAGGAGCACTTAACTTTAGCGACTTATACTAAAATTTGGCAGCAGGGTTTAATCAATTAGCCAGCGAATACTTAAAAAACACAATTGCGCGGGGCCTCAGCGCAGCAAATATACCTAACAAAGTAGTGGCAAGCCACGCGAGGATAGGCACTAATCTTGGGGCGATGCTGTATAAGGGAGTTTGAGAAACCGCGAGAGGAACCGGTAATAAACCTCACAAATATAGTGGCAGGTTCTAAAAGGCAAGTAGTTGGGCAGTTTGCTACCCCATTATTAACCTCCAATACTTATGGCCTGCCGCATCTTTGTACCCGCACTGCCTTCCAGGTAACCCATATTATGCTAATTCGTGAAGCAAGTTTTTTGAGCAGCAATACCCAACTAGCGGCCTGCCCTACCCCCAACCGACCCGAGTATGCCTTCATCGGGCGCTCCAACGTGGGCAAGTCGTCATTGATAAATATGCTCACGAGCCGCGCGGGGCTAGCCAAAACGTCGAGTACCCCTGGTAAGACGCAGGTTATAAACCATTTTAACATTAACGATGAATGGTACCTGGTCGACTTGCCTGGTTATGGCTACGCTAAGGTGAGCAAAAGCTCGCGCGCCGACTGGGCCAAGATGATAAACGCCTACCTGGCCAAGCGCGAGAACCTAACCTGCGTGTGCGTGCTGCTGGATTCGCGCCACGCGCCGCAGGCGGCCGACCTGGAGTTTATGACCAAGCTGGGGGAGGCGGGCGTGCCGTTTATCATGATTTTTACGAAAACCGATAAGCAATCGACCAGCCAGACCAAGGCGCTGCTGACAGCCTACCTGGCCAAGATGAGCGAAACCTGGGACGAGCTGCCGCGCTACTTCGTGACGTCGGCCGAGACCGGGCTGGGCCGCGAGGAAGTGCTCGATTTTATTGAGGAGATAAACCGGCAGGTGGCGGCCGATGCGGCGGGCGCCTAGTTACTTTTGGCCCCGCAATTGCCCAACGGCAGGGTCTACTTGTCTTTTACTTATTTACTCATGAAAAAAATGCTGCTGACGCCGCTGGCCCTGTGCGGCCTGCTAGCCACGGCCCAGGCCCAAACGCCGAAACCTAACACGGTGCCTCCGTCGCAAACCGCCCCGCCCGCGGCCCAGGGCACGGGCCTCAACCACGTGGGGAGTGAGATTCCGGTGGCGGCCTACTACGAAGGTGGCCAGGAAGCGATGTATGCCTTTATTGCCAAGGAGCTGAAATACCCGCTGCTGGCCAAGCGCAACCGGATGCAGGGGCGCTGCATTGTCAGCTTCACGCTGAACCCGGACGGCAACCTTCAGGGCCTGCGCATCGTGAAGCAGGTGGGCGGCGGCACCGGCGAAGAAGCGGCCCGCGTGGTGCGCCTGCTCAAGTTTAAGAAGCCCGAATACCCGATTCTGACCAGCCTACCCATCGATTTCAAGCTCGGCGTGACCGGGTCGAATGCGGTGGAATAGCCTCTTGAATTATGAATTAAAAATCATGAATTATGAATTGCTTTTAAGGGCGACTCAGATTCTGGTTTTTCCATTCATAATTCATAATTTTTAATTCATAATTCAAAACAGAATGCCCTACGATTTGAAAGAACTGGCGGCCATCAGCGGCCAGCCCGGCCTCTACCGCCTGGTGCGCCCGGCCCGCCACGGTGTATTAGTCGAAAGCCTGGATGCCAAAGCGACCCGCTCGCTGGCCCCGGCCAGCAACAAAGTATCGCTGCTGAGCGAAATTGGGATTTATGCCCAGGACTCGGACGATACGGTGCCGCTGACGGAGGTGTTTGACCGTATTCACCAGAAGTACGGCGCGAGCCTGCCCGTGACGAGCAAGTCGGCGGAAAGCGAACTGACCGGCTTTTTGGGCGAGGTGCTGCCCGAGTACGACCGCCAGCGCGTGTACCTGTCCGACATCAAGAAGCTGACCAACTGGTACGGTATCGTGAGCCAGCACGTGCCCTACGCGGAGGCTACCGAGGCCGAGCCAACCGCGGCGGAACCCCTGAGCACCGGCGGCGTGATTGGTGAGGCCGATGATGCCCCTACCCCCACCGGCAACCCCGAAGTGACGAAGTAAGCGTTTTTAGTTGACAAAAAAGGCCGTTCCTGCTGGCAGGAGCGGCCTTTTTTGTGGGTTTAGAATCGTTACGCTTTCGTAGCAGGGGTAGACACTTTCTCCTGTTTTTCTTGGTTGAGGAAGGCTTCGGCCTGCTCTACCAGCTCGCGGCTGCCGATGAAAACGGGGCAACGCTCGTGGCAGGTTTTGGGCTCGATTTCGAGGGTGCGCAAGCTGCCGTTGGAGCTTTTGCCGCCGGCTTGCTCCACGATGAAGGCCAGCGGGTTGCACTCGTACATGAGGCGCAGCTTGCCGCCGGGCGTTTTGGCGGTGGCGGGGTAGATGTAGATACCGCCTTTTAGTAGATTGCGGTGAAAGTCGGCCACCAGCGAGCCGATGTAGCGGGCCGAGAACTTCTCATCTTTGCAGTGCTTGATGAACGCGGCCACGCCGGGCGAAAACGACTCGGACGAGCCCTCGTTGATAGAGTAAACGGCGCCGGTTTTGGGCGTCTGGATGTCGGGGTGCGAGAGGAAGAACTCGCCCAGGCTGGGCTCGTAGGTGAAGCCGTTGACGCCGTTGCCGGTCGTGTACACGAGCATCGTGCTGGAGCCGTAGATGACGTAGCCGGCCGCCACCTGGTGGGTGCCGGGCTGCAGGCAATCGGCCTCGGTGCCCTCGCGGCCGGTGGGTGATATGCGCCGGTAGATACTGAAAATAGTGCCAATGCTGACGTTGACGTCAATATTCGACGAGCCGTCGAGCGGGTCGATGGCCACTACGTACTTGCCCTGGTTGTTGCCGGTCTGGATGATGTCGTCGTCCTCTTCTGAGATGATGGTGCACACCTCGCCGCCATTGCGCAGCGCCCGGATGAAGCGGATGTTGGCAATCACGTCGAGCTTTTGCTGGTCCTCGCCCTGCACGTTGCGGTTGCCGTAGGCGCCGGCAATGTCGATGAGGCCCGAACGGTTGATTTCGCGGTTCACGATTTTGGCGGCCAGCGCGATATCGCGCAGCAGCTGCGACAGCTCCCCGGTGGCGTAGGGAAAATCCTCCTGCTTGCGCATGATGAAGCGGTCGAGGGTCGTGCCGACGGGGAGGGCGAATTTATTCTGGTCCATGAAGAGTAGCTAGTGGCGAAAAGGGCTTAGCGCAAAGCTACCATTGCCGGGGCGGTGGCCCAAACGCCCCCTACCCCCTAGTTTTGGGGCCTATGGCAAATGAACTAACGGGCTTGCAAGTCTATAAATTTGGCGGCGCCTCGGTGAAGGACGCGGCAGCGATTCTCAACCTCTGCCGCATTGTGAATGAATACGGGGGGGTAGGGCCGCTGCTCATCGTGGTATCAGCGATGGGCAAAACGACGAACGCGCTGGAAGAGATTTACGACCTGGCATATCGGGGCGAAGCATATACTGCCCAAGTTCAGCATCTGCAAGAATATCATTGGACAGCAGTTTCGACCTTGCGCGAGAAGCTGGGAGCTAGCCAATTTGCAGATATGGATGAGTTGCAAGAGGATATACAAGCGCTATTCTCTGAGCTTGATGAGCGGCTGGGTAGTATCAGTTCGCAGCATGATTATGACCAGCAATATGACCAAGTAATAAGCTTCGGCGAATTGCTGTCTTCGCGCCTAGTCTATACCAGTTTATCCTATACCACTCAAGCCTTATGGTTGGATTGTCGACAGCTTATAAAGACCGATGATGCTTGGCGCGAAGGAAAAGTAGATTGGACTGCTACCGAGAATGCTATTATTCATAATTTATCGACATTATCCCGCAAAGTCGTAGCTATCACACAAGGATTTATTGGTCGTACAACCGTTGGCTATACTACTACGCTCGGCCGCGAGGGCTCCGACTACTCAGCAGCCATTTTCGCCTATTGCCTGAACGCGGAAAGCGTAACCATTTGGAAGGACGTGCCGGGTTTGCTCAATGCCGACCCCAAAATCTTCGCCGATACGGTGCTCTACCCCGAAATCAGCTACCAGGAAACCATCGAGATGGCGTTTTACGGGGCCAGCGTTATTCACCCCAAGACCTTGAAGCCGCTGGCTGAGCGCGGCATTCCGCTGCGGGTGAAGTCGTTTCTGGACCCGGCCGCGCCGGGCACGCTCATCCACGACTGCCAGCACGCGCCGCTGGTGCCGGCGTTTATCCGCAAGGGCGGGCAGTGTTTGATTTCCTTTGAGAGCAAGGATTTCGCGTTTATTTCGGAGGAAAACCTGGAAGTGATTTTTGGGGCGCTGGCCCAGGCGCGGCTCAAAATCAACCTGATGCAGAACTCAGCCATCAGCTTTTCGGTGGGCGTCGACTACGCCGAGGCCCGCGTGCAGCGGCTGCTGGCGCTGCTGCAAGGGCAGTTTCGGGTGCAGTACAACGCGGACCTGACGCTGTTTACCATCAAACATTATGATGAGGGTAGCATCGCGCGGCTCACGGCTGGGCGCGCGCTGCTGCTGGAGCAGCGCACGCGCAGCACGTTCCAGTTTTTGGTGCGTGAATAACTGTGGAGGTCGTTTTGGAGTATTGGGCAACGTTAGCTCCCGCAGAGGACGCAGAAGATTTGCGCAGAAGACGCAGAAGCAAACGGCGCAACTCCTAACTCATACTTCATAACTCATAAGTAAACTAAAATGCCTGTTCTTGTTGGTAAGCGCGCCCCCGCTTTTAAAGCCCACGCCGTCATTGGCCAGCAGTTGGAAGAAGAGTTTTCGCTCGACCGCTACCTGGGTAAGCGCTACGTGCTGCTCTTTTTCTACCCCGCCGATTTTTCGGGGCTTTGCCCGACCGAGCTGCTGGCGTTTCAGCAGCTGCTACCCGAGTTTGAGCGCCGCGGCGTGGCCGTGGTGGGGTGCAGCACCGACTCGCACCAAGTGCACCGGGCCTGGCTGCGCACGCCGCTCGACGAGGGTGGCGTGGCGGGCGTCACCTACCCGCTGATTGCGGATGCCACCAAAACCATTGCGGCCAACTACGACGTGCTGGCCGGCCACTTCGACTACGGCGAAACCGGCGAGATGGTATTTGTGGGCACGCCGCAGGCCTACCGCGCCGTGTTCTTGATTGACCGCGACGGCATCGTGCGGCACCAGCTCGTGAACGACCGGCCGCTGGGCCGCCGCATTTCCGACTCGCTGCGCATGGTCGATGCCCTGCGCCATTTCGAAGAGCACGGCGAAACCTGCCCCGCCAACTGGGAAGCCGACGAGTCGTAGGCGAAGCTTTAGCTGGCCGTCTTCTTGCCCCATGTAGACTGGCCAGCTAAAGCTTACCCTACATCGGACGTAATTTTGGGGCCGCGCCCGGATACTCATTTCCGGGCGCGGCCTTTTTTTGCGCTTTCTCTATTCGCTAGGTCTGTCCCTTTATGCGCTGCTGCTGCGGCTGGTAGCGCCCTTTGTGCCCAAAGCGGCGGCCTGGGTGGTGGGCCGCGAGGGCTTGCTACCCCGCATTGAGCAGGCGCTGGCCGCCGACGCGGCGCCGCGCCTGTGGGTGCACTGCGCCTCGCTGGGCGAGTTTGAGCAGGGTAGGCCGCTCGTTGAGGGGCTGCGGCGGCAGTATCCGGGCCACAAAATTGTGCTCACGTTCTTTTCGCCCTCGGGCTACGAGGTGCGCAAAAGCTGGCCGGGGGCCGACTACGTGTTTTACCTGCCGCTCGACACGGCCGCCAACGCCCGCGAGTTTGTGCGCTTGGTGCAGCCGCGGCTGGCCATTTTCGTGAAGTACGAATTCTGGTACTACTACCTGCGTGAATTGCGCGAGCAGGGCGTGCCGGCGGTGGTAGTGGCGGCGATTTTTCGGCCCAGCCAGATTTTCTTCCGGCCCTGGGGCGGTTTTTTTCGGGAAATTCTGGGTCAGCTCAGCCACATTTTTACCCAGAACGAGGCCTCGGCCGAGCTGCTGCGCGGCATTGGCCTGACGCGGGTGACGGTGGCCGGCGACACGCGCTTCGACACCGTGGCGGCCACGGCGCTGGCCCCCGCCCGGCCCCTACCCCTGGCCGAAGCCTTCGGGGCCGACGGCGCCCCCACGCTGGTGGCCGGCAGCATCTGGCCCGAAGACCTGCCCGCGCTGGCTCCGCTGCTACGCAAGCACGCCCGCGCCATGCGCTTTATCGTGGCCCCGCACGAAGTGAGCGAGGCGCACTTGCAGGAAATAGAGGCGGCGCTACCGGGCCTCACGGTGCGCTACTCGCGCGCTACCCCCCTCGCCGTGGCCGACGCCCGCCTGCTACTCATCGACAACGTGGGGCTGCTGAGCCAGCTCTACCGATTTGGGCGCTTCGCATACGTTGGCGGGGCCTTTGGAGCGGGGCTGCACAACACGCTGGAGGCGGCGGCCTTTGGGCTACCGGTGTTTTTTGGGCCGCGCTACGAGCGGTTTCAGGAAGCGGTGGAGCTGGTGGAGCTGGGCTGCGCCTTTTCGGTAGCTTCGGCCCGGCAGCTGGAGGCGGCATTTGACCGGCTGTATTACAATGAAGAAGCCCGGCTCAAGGTGCAGGATATGAGTCTGGAGTACGTGCACATGCACGCCGGCGCCACGGCGAGAATTCTCTCGCAATTAAGAATGAAGAATGAGGAATGAAAAATTATTTTTTTCGACTCTTAATTCCTCATTCTTCATTCTTAATTCCCAATTGATATGAAGGGTGTTGTCGTCAAATCTACTGGCTCGTGGTACGTGGTGCGCGAAATGCCCGGCGGGCAGCTGCACCGCTGCCGGCTGCGCGGCAAGTTTAAAAACCAGGGCCTGAAGGTGAGCAACCCGCTGGCCGTGGGCGACGTGGTGGCGTTTGAGGTGCCCGAGCAGTCGGAGGGCGCGGGCGTGATTCACACCATCGTGCCGCGGCGCAACTACATCATCCGGCGCTCGGTGCACAAGAGCGAGCATGCCCACATTGTGGCCGCCAATCTCGACCAGGCGCTGCTGGTGGTCACGCTGGTATCGCCGGCCACCTCGTTTGGGTTCATCGACCGCTTTCTGGTCACGGCCGAAGCCTACCACCTGCCGGCTTTGCTGATTTTCAATAAGTCCGACTTGTACGATGAGGATACGCTGGAATATCAGGCGCAAATAGCCGGCATGTACGCCAGCCTGGGCTACCCCAGCGTGCTGTGCTCGGCCGAAACCGGCGCGCACGTGGCCGAGGTGGCGGCGCTGCTGCCCAATAAAGTATCGCTGCTCTCGGGCCACTCGGGCGTGGGCAAAAGTACGCTTATCAATGAGCTGGTACCTGATTTGGACTTGAAAACGGCCGAAATCAGCGCCTTTTCGGACAAGGGCAAGCACACCACCACCTTTGCCGAAATGCTGGAAGTAGTGCCCGGCACCTACCTCATCGACACGCCCGGCATCAAGGAGCTGGGCCTCGTGGATGTGCCCGCCGCCGAGCTGGCCGGCTACTTTCCCGAAATGCGCGCCCTGCTGGGCCAGTGCCGCTACCACAACTGCCAGCACGTGCACGAGCCCGGCTGCGCCGTAATCGAGGCCGTGGACCAGGGCCGCCTGGCCGTGCCCCGCTACGAGAGCTACCTCAGCATGCTGGCCGACGAGGACAACCGCCACTAACCGCCCGGCGCACCGGACAAACCCGCTCCTGAACGGTTACGCTTCTTTCACCCTGGTTTTTTTGAAAGAAGCGGATGACTGACTTGATGAATCGCTGGCGACTGACGGGCCGCCGCGCCCTCGTGACGGGCGGCACCAAAGGCATTGGCTGGGCCGTGGCCGACGAGCTGCTGGCGCTGGGCGCCGAGGTGCTGGTAGTGGCCCGCAACGCCGACGAAGTAGCCGCCGCCGTGGCCGACTGGACTGCCCGCGGCCTGCCCGCCACCGGCGTCGCGGCCGACGTGAGCACCGAGGCCGGCCGCGCCGCCATCCTGGCCGCCGTGCAGGGCCGCTGGCAGGGGCTCGATATCCTGGTGAACAACGTGGGCACCAACATTCGCAAGCAATTCAACGAGTACACGGCGGCCGAGTACGAGCGCTTATTTCAGGTTAACTTATTCAGCGTGATTGAGATGTGCCGGGCCGCCTACCCCCTGCTGCGGGCCGCAAGTCAGGCGTCGGTGGTGAATATCGGCTCGGTGGCGGGACGCTTCGACGTGGGCACCGGCGCGTATTACAGCCTGACCAAAGCCGCCGAGGAGCAACTGGGCCGCAACCTGGCCGTGGAATGGGCCGCCGATGGCATTCGCATCAACACGGTGGCCCCGTGGTTTATCCGCACGCCGCTCACGGCGGGGCTGCTGGCCCAACCCGAATTTATGGACAAGCTGGTGGCCCGCACGCCGCTGGGCCGCGTGGGCGAAGCCGCGGAAGTAGCGGCGGCCGTGGCGTTTCTGTGCCTGCCGGGCGCCTCGTACATCACCGGCCAATGCCTGCTGATAGATGGTGGGCTGAGTGCCAAAGGCATGTAACTTAAGGACCGTGCGTTATTTGCAGGATGGTCCACAGCTTTCTTCCCGTACCGTTTGCGGATGCCGCGCGCCAGCAGCTTTTTGCGGCCGTGCGCGCCGCGCTGCTGGCCGAGCCTGGTGCCCCGGCCACGGTGCTGCTCGGCAACCTGGGGGCCTTCACGTCTATCGAGGCCGATGCGCTGTTGGTGCGCCCCGGCGGGGCGGTGCTGGTGGTGCTCACGCCCCAGGGCGGGCGCCTGACCATGCCCGCCCTGGCCTACGGGGCCTGGCAGCTGGACGGCCTACCCCTGCCCGACCGCCCCGCCGCCGATAATCCATTTGAGCAGTACCGCCAGCAGCGGCCGGCGACGCTGGCTTGGCTCCATAGCCAGACGGGGCATGAGTTTGCTGATTTGCAAGGCATTGCGCTATTCGCTGGCCCGCTCACCTTTGGCCCTGAGGTAGAAAGCCACTTGCACCAGCACCCGGCATCGGCCGATTTTCAGCTGGTAGGTGGTGCAGCGCACCTGCCGATGCGCTTACGCACCCAAGAGGCTACCCCCGCCGGACTGCCCGAACCGGCGCTGCTTGCCTGGGCCGACCAGCTAGCCGCCGATTTAAGCACCGCCAGAGCGCCTGATGTTTACCTGCCAAACAATTACTTAGAGCAAAAGCTCCGGCAGCTGTGGCGCTGGCTGGGGGCCGAGGATATTCCCAACGACCCGCCCTACGGTAGTGAACGCGCCAACCCTGCCGACCAGCAGGAGCGCGCCCGCCTCCAACAGCTGCGCGACGAGCTACAAGCCGAGTTGAGCCAGCAGCGCCAGGAAGCGGCGGCCCGCGAAACCACGCGCACCCAAGAGCTAGCTCAGCTGCGGCAGCAGCTGGCGCAAGTGGGGCTGTCGGCCACCGAGCGGCGAGCCGAGCAGCAGGCCACCAGCGCCCTGGAAGAAGAGCTACGCACGGCCCGCGCTGAGCTAGCGGCCCGCAACCAAGAGCTAAACACGCGTATTCAGCAGCTCGGTCGGCTTATCGTTCAGCTACAAGCTGCCAACAAGCCCGTGCCCATGCCGGCCCCCGCCCAGCCGGCGCGGTCGGCGGCCACCGAGCCGCGGCCCACGCCAGGGGCGCCGGTTTTTCGGGCGGCGAAGCCTACTACGCCTTCCTTTCGCCGCCTGCGCCAAGCCGAGCGCTGGGGCGTGGCTTTGCTGGTCTTGCTGGGGGTAGGCGTGGGTACCTGGGGCGCGACGCGGCTACTACTGCCCCACCACACTCGCCCCGCTATTCAGGTCGCGCAACGTGGAAACCCGGTTTTTCAGGCGGAGGAGGGGGCGGCGCCTCCCCCGGTTTACGTGGTGGATAGTAGTTTGGCACCGCCAGTTTTCCGGGTAGATACGGCCGGGGCGTCTCTTTCCTCTCCCAGCGTGAACCCAGCCGAGGCTCCATCGGTGGCGACTCATACCTCAGTAGAGCAGCCTGACAGCCTCGCCGAGCCCGCCGCTGCGGCGCCTACCCCCCCTACCGCGCCCGACTCAACCAGCCAGCCCAGCCCTACCCCCTGATTTTTGCGTACACCCGGCCAGTTTAGTTTTTCCTACTTTTCATGGCTGACAAAATTGCCTTCTTGGGCCTCGGCAGCATGGGCGCCGCAATGGCCGCCAACTTGCTCAAAGCCGGTTTCCCCCTCACCGTTTACAACCGCACGGCCGACAAGGCTGAGCCGTTGCGCCAGCAGGGCGCCACGGTGGCCCCTACCCCCGCCGCCGCGGTGCAAGACGCCGCCATCGTCTTCACAATGGTCACCGACGACCACGCGCTCGAAGAGCTAACCACCGGCCCCGACGGTATCCTGAGCACCTTGCCTAAGGGCGCTGTTCACGCCTCCTGCAGCACCGTGGCGCCTGATACCAACCGCCGCTTGGCCGAGGCGCACGCCGCCCACGGCTCGGTGCTGGTGGCCTCGCCGGTGTTTGGCAAGCCCGACGTAGCGGCGGCCGGCAAGCTTTGGGTGGGCTCGTCGGGCCCGGCCGAGGCCCGCGAGCGGCTGAAGGCGGCGCAGGCGGCCATCGGCCAGGGCACGCACGACTTTGGCGACGACCCCGGCGCGGCCAGCGTGGCCAAGCTCTGCGGCAACTTCCTGCTCGGCACCGTGATTGAAGGCATGGCCGAAGCCCTGACGCTGGCCGAAAAGTGCGGCCTCGACCGCGTGGGCTTCTACGACATGCTCACCAGCACCATCTTCAATAACCCGATTTATAAAGGCTACGGCAAGCTCATTGCCGAGCAGCACTACCAGCCGGTGGGCGCGCCGCCCGCCATCATCCGCAAGGATATGAACCTGGTGGTGCAGGAAGCTTACAAAAACGAAGTACCCATGCCCTTCGCCAACGTCATCCGCGACCGCCTCACGGCCACTGTGGCGCTGGGCGAGCCCGACGTGGATTGGGCCAGCTTTGCCCAGCGCGTATCGGAAGACGCGGGGCTGTAATTAATGACAAATGACTAGGGACAAATGACTAATACTGTTCTACAACAACGGTATTAGTCATTTGTCCCTAGTCATTTGTCATTAGAAAACCTACTTTGCCAGCGGCAGCACCACGGTGTCGATAACGTGGGTAACGCCGTTGCTCGAAATCACGTCGGGGATTTGCACGGTGGCGGGGGCATCTTTGCCGTTGCCAATCATCACTTTGCCGTCTTTAATCATCACGTGCAGCTTCTCGCCGTTCACGGTGGTTAGCTCCTGACCATCTTTGAGGTCAGCGGCCAGCAGGCGGCCAGCGATTACGTGGTAGGTCAGCACACCTTTGAGCTTGGCGGCTTCAGCGGGCGCGGTGAGGGTAGCTACGGCGGCCTTGGGCAGCTTGTCAAACGCGGCGTTGGTAGGGGCAAAAACCGTGAATGGGCCCGTGCCTTCTAGAGTCGACACCAGGCCAGCCTGCTTCACCAACGAGACGAGCGTGCTCACGCTCTTGGCGGCCATCGCGTTCTGCACGATGTTTTTGTCGGCCGTCATGGCCACGCCGTCCACCATTACGCCGCCGGGCTTGGCCATGCGGGCCGAGTCGCCAGCCATCGCGGCTACTGAGTCGGCGGGGTTAGCCGTGCTCTTTTCGGTGGTCGTGGTGGTAGTTTCAGTCGTCTTATCGCCGCCGCAGCTGGTGAGGCCGAGGCTTAGGACGAAGGCCGTGGCGAGGGGGAAGAAAAGATTCTTCATGGGGAAAGGATGAAAAAGGAGGTAGGAAAAATATAGCCCAGGCACACATGGTAGCTGGACCACTCGATTCTGCAAACCCCGCCTGCCGCCGCTTGTTTTACCTTCGTAGTGCCTGGGCCCCAAAAGCCAGGCTGTTTCCCACCCTTTACGCAGGTTATTTTCCGATGAAAACCGCTGAAATCCACACCCCCAAAGGGGTAATGAAAGTTGAGTTCTACGAGCAAGACGCCCCCAACACCGTTAAAAACTTCACCGACCTGGCCAGCAAAGGCTTCTACGACGGCACCAAATTTCACCGCGTCATCCCGAATTTCATGATTCAGGGCGGCGACCCCAACACCAAGCCTGGCGCCAAAGGCCAGCCCGGCACCGGCGGCCCCGGCTACAAAATCGACTGCGAAACCAGCGGCGGCCACCAGCACCACGAGCGTGGCGTGCTCAGCATGGCCCACGCCGGCAAAAACACCGGCGGCTCGCAGTTCTTCATCGTGCACGACCGCCAGAACACCGCCCACCTCGACCGCGTGCACACCGTATTCGGCAAAGTTGTGGAAGGCCTGGACGTAATCGACCAGATTCGCGGCAACGACGAGATTACCAAGATTGTGGTGAAGGACGAGGAGCCAGTCTAAACTGGCGTTACTTCGTAAAAAAGCCCCGTTGCCACACGTAGGCAACGGGGCTTTTTTACGAAGTGGCATCTGGCATTTCATCAAGCTGTGGTCTTCGCACATTTGAAAGAAAGCGTTTTTCTACCGCGCCGAATAGCAAATAATTTTCGCGACTTTGATTAAGTGATATCGTGTTAGCTCCCCCGGCATAACCAGGGTCATCAAGCTGCACCCCATCATCTTCCCAGAAACACACTGCGCATATAGTATAACTGTTGCTACCCCCCTCATCTAGTGTGAAATAGCCACAACAAGGACACTGAAAATTACCAAAGCTATTCTGAGCGTACATACTATATAGTCTACTTGCTTTTACCAAAAAGGGCTTGACTGCGAATACAGTCAAGCCCTTCTGAATTTTTTAGTTTGCCTACCGACGCTTGCGCGGCTTCTCGTCCTCGTCATCGTCGTCATCACCGAAGCTGGGCATGGTGAACATGGAGGCTAGCAAATCCTTGAACTGCGCGCCGCCCGTGAGCTTGTTGCGCGAGATGAGCGAGTGCTCGGCCAGGCCGTGCAGCAAAAACTCCATGAGGAAATACGTGGTTTCGGCGTCTTCCTTGGGGTGCAGCTCGGTCACGATGTCGCGCAGGCCGGGCACTTTGTCGAGGGCGGCGCGGTAGTCGGCGGTGCTGGCATCGCTGAGAATATCAAGCGTATTGCCATTGCCAAACCACTCCTGCACCGTTTTGTAGGGCGAAGGGCGGTTTTTGAGCTTTTTCGACTTGTCGGGGTCGGGGAAGTAGTTCAGGAACAGCGTGCGGATGGCCTTACCCATCAGCTTTTCGGCCACGATACCCGCGCCCTCCTGCTCGCCTTCGTACACCAGCTCCACCTTACCCGTGATGGCGGGCACGGCCGAGATAAAGTCGGCTACGCGCACATAAGTTTTTTTCTCGCCGTTGATGAGCGCTCGGCGCTCGGCACCGGCAATTACCTGCTCATAGGCCGAGATAGTGAGACGGGCCGACACGCCCGACTTGGCATCCACGAACTCCGAGCCGCGGGCTTCAATGGCCACCTGCTCCACCAGGTCGTGGGTGATTTCGTTGGTCGTCACCATGCCCTTCTGCTCCTCTTTAATGCGGGCTTCCTGCTTGGTAATGCGCTTGCCGATTTCAATCGACTTGGGATAGTGCGTGATAATCTGCGCGTCAATCCGGTCCTTGAGCGGCGTCACGATGCTGCCGCGGTTGGTGTAGTCCTCGGGGTTGGCCGTGAACACGAACTGAATATCGAGGGGTAGGCGCACCTTAAAGCCGCGAATCTGGATGTCACCTTCTTGCAAGATGTTGAACAGCGACACCTGAATCCGGGCCTGCAAATCGGGCAGCTCGTTGATTACAAAAATACCCCGGTGGGCCCGCGGAATCAGGCCGAAGTGAATCACGCGCTCATCCGAGTACGGCAGCTTGAGCGTGGCGGCTTTGATGGGGTCAGCGTCGCCGATGAGGTCGGCCACCGTCACGTCGGGGGTCGCGAGCTTCTCGGTGTAACGGTCGTCGCGGTACAGCCAGTCGATGGGCGTGTCGTCACCCTTCTCCGCAATGAGGTTTTTGGCGTAAATCGACAGCGGCTGCAACGGGTCGTCGTTCAGCTCCGAGCCCTTCACCACCGGCACGTAGGCATCGAGCAAGTTGATAAGCAAGCGCGCGATACGCGTTTTGGCCTGGCCGCGCAAACCCAGCAGGTTGATGTGGTGCCCGGCCAAAATAGCGCGCTGCAACTCGGGTATCACGGTTTCTTCGTAGCCGAAGATGCCGGGAAACACGTCTTCCTTGTTTTTAAGTTTAGCGATGAGGTTCTCCCGCAACTCTTGTTTCACGGTGCGGGGCTGGTAACCGCTGGCGCGCAATTGGCCCAGGGTGCGGATAGTTTCGTGCTTCATTAGCCCTTAAACCCACGGAGGTGCCTTGAGGTTCAGCCCGCCGGGCCGGAGATTTTAGCAATCTGCTGTGCCCGACATCAACCCCCTGGGCAGGGGTAGGGAATGCGCAACAGCCCCCGGTTTTTTACTAGGCTGCTGTCTTGTTCATCGCCTGGTATTACCACCGGTTTTAAAAACGAGAAAGCCGCCAAAGCTTAGGGGCTTCGGCGGCTTTGCAGCAACCAGTGGTTATTATTACTAACTAATTTACAGTGACTTGCGACGGTTCTTCTTATAGTCTTCAAATACCAGCTGGCCCAGGCCTTTCAAACCCGAATAGTAGGCCTTACCCTGGTTCACCTCCGTAAACTCCTCCACGAACTTCTGCAGATACGGGTCGGAAGTAATCATGAACGTGGTAATCGGAATCTTGATGCGGCGGGCGGCGGCGGCCAGGTTCAGCGTCTTGTTTACCACCTTGCGGTCGAGGCCAAACGAGTTTTTGTAGTACCCATTCCCTTCCTTAAGGCAAGTCGGCTTGCCGTCGGTAATCATAAAAATCTGCTTATTAGGCGTTTTACGCTTGCGTAGCAGGTCCATAGCCAACTCCAGGCCGGCCACCGTGTTGGTGTGGTAGGGCCCTACCTGCAGGTAGGGCAGGTCCTTCACCTCAATCTGCCAGGCGTCGTTGCCGAACACGATGACGTCGAGCGAATCCTTGGGGTACTTCTGCTTCACGAGCTCGGCCAGGGCCATCGCCACCTTTTTGGCGGGCGTGATGCGGTCCTCGCCGTAGAGTATCATCGAGTGCGAGATGTCAATCATCAGCACCGTGCTGGTCTGCGACTTATGCTCGTTTTCACGCACTTCAAGGTCACCCTCGGTCAGCATAAAGTTGTCACCATCCATGCCGTGGTTGAGCTGGGCATTGCGAATAGACTCGGTCATCTGAATCTGCTCTAGCGAGTCGCCGAAGCGGAACTCACGCAGGTCGGTGCTTTGCTCGTCGCCTTGCCCGGTGTGGGGCGTGCGGTGGTTGCCGCTGTTGCCGCGCTTGAGCTTACCAAACACCTCTTCGAGCGCCGACTTGCGAATCTTCTGCTCAGTCTTGGGGGTAATTTTCAACTCGCCCCGCTCCTGCTCATTTTCATCGATGTAGCCTTTTTTCTTGAGGTCTTCAATGAAATTGCCCATGCCGTAGTCGTTGTCGGTGAGGCCATACTGCTTATCCAGCTCGTTGAGCCACTGCAAAGCCTCGCCCACGTCGCCACTGGTGATGGTTATCAACTGCATAAACAGCTTAAACAGCTGCTCGAAGCCCTTATCGCCCGCATTTTCATCGGGTTTGAAATCACTAAATCGAATGCCGAGCGCCATAGTTTTTGTGTAAGAGGATAGGCCGCAAAAACAACGCTGCCGGCGGCAATGTTCATTATCCTATGAAAGCCATCTGGAACAATACCGTCGTGGCCGAGAGCGACGACACCGTAGTGGTTGAAAATAATCACTACTTCCCCGCCAACTCCCTCAAAAAGGAGTTTTTTGAAGCTAGTATCGCTCATACCTCCTGCCCCTGGAAAGGCCGTGCCAGCTACTATTCGCTGCGCGTGAACGGCGAGCTCAACAAAGATGCCGCCTGGTACTATCCCGAAACGAGCCCCGCCGCCGCTAACATAAAAGACTACGTGGCCTTCTGGAAAGGGGTAAAAATCGAGAAATAATTATTCGGCACTTGCGTAAAAAAGCGCTGTCCCGCCAAATGGGGCAGCGCTTTTTTACGCAAGCACCGCGCGCTACGGTACAATCACCACTTTGCCCGTAGTGTGCTTGGTTTCAATCTGCTCGAAAGCTTTTTTCACCTCCGCCAGCGGAAACGCAGCGGCGATGGGTACTACGAGCTTGCCCGCATCGGCTAGCTCGCATAGGTGGTCGAGGTCGGGCACGCTAGGTTGGGCCATTACGTGCGCAAAACGCACCCCGACCGGCAGCTTCAGCGCCTTACCATCATTAAGCACCGAGATGAGGCGGCCGTGAGGCTTAAGCGCCGACAGGCTTTGCGTTAGGGTATCGCCGCTAACGGCATCAAACAGCAAGTCAATGCCTTCGGGGGCAATTTTTTTCACCGCTTCGGCTACCGGGCCAGCTTTGTAATCAATGGTAAAATCGGCTCCCAGTTGCTTCATAAAAGCAGCATTTGCCGCGCTGGCCACGGCAATTACTACCGCACCCGCGTCTTTAGCCAGTTGAATGGCCGTGCCGCCTACCCCCCCCGACGCGCCCAGAATCAGCACGGTTTCGCCGGCCTTGAGCTGGCCCGCGGTAATGACCGCCTGGTAGGCGGTGAGGCCCGCCAGGGGCAGGCCGCCGGCGGCTTCCCAGCTCAGCTGGTGGGGTCGTAGCGCCAGGTAGCACTCGGGCACTACCACGTGCTCGGCAAAGGTGCCGTGCTGCACCACGGGGCGGCGCACATAGCCGTATACTTCCGCACCTTCGGCAAAGCGCGAGGCACCGTGGCCGCGCTTTTCGACGATGCCGGCCACATCCCAGCCCGGCACGGCCGGAAAGGCATTGGGTACCACTTGCTGGAAGTGCCCTTCGCGCACAATGTAATCGACGGGATTAATGCCGGCGGCTTTCACGCGCAGCAGCACGTCGCCCTCGCCCACCTCGGGCAGGTCGAGCGGACCAACCTGGATTTTATCGATGCCGCCGAACTCGGTATAGTAGGCGGCCTGGGTTTGCTGAGCCATGAGGAAAAGAAAAGGAAAGAAGTTAGAATGAGGCCATACAACCCAAGCACCTACTATTGGTTTAGCACGCGGTAGCTTAGCCGCGTACTGTGCACATAGCCAGTGGTTTTATCGGCGTCGAGCCGAATGAGCATGCGACTAACCGAATCGACGCGCGGCAGCAGCACCTCCCAGTGGCTACCCCGGTCGCTGACGCGGGCCGAGTCGAGCTTATAAAAGCGTAGCTTATGTGCCGCGGCAAGGGTTCGGGTGACGGCCGCAAGCGCGGCGGCCTCGGTTTTGGCAGGTACGTAGTTAGCCGCCGAGGCCTGCGCGATTTCTACCGGCCCACCCAACTCGTTGTTGACTGTTGGCTGGCAACTCTCCAGCCCAGCCAGCCCCAGTATAAGCACTAAGTTCTTATTCATGCGGTCAATTTAACGGCAAGCACTTAAAAAAAAGAGCCGCTTCCCGGCTTGGGAAGCGGCTCTTTGGCAGGCCTGCCGGCTAGCGGGGGCTAACTAATCCACTTGAACTTGTATTCCAGCTTGGGCACGGTCATGCGGTCGCTCACGCGGCGCAGGCGGTCGGGCAGAGCCATCACGTAGTCGCGGGCCTTTTCGGCGGGGCCGGTGAGGCCAGTGCGGTCGGCGATTTTCCACTCCCCGATGAGCGTGTCGAGAATGTCGGTGTAGTCGCTGCTGGTGTACACGCCAATGCGCTGAGCAGCATCGGTAAAGTGACCAAAAGTCTTACCCATATCAATGCCCAACTCGCGCATGTAGTGGGCGGGCATCACGATTTTCTTGCGCATCATGTCCTCAAAGGCCAGCATCATCTCGCTGGGGTCGAGCTCGAAGATTTTGTCTACGAAGGTTTTATATGCCTTGGCGTGGCGGTTTTCGTCGCCGGCAATCATGCCGCATATTTTAGACAAACCATCGTCGCCGGCGGCGCGGGCCAGCTGGCCCACGCGGCGGTGCGACACGTTGGTGGCCATTTCCTGATAGCTCGTGTACACGAAGGCGCGGTAGGGGTCTTGGGCCGTGCCTAAGTCGAAGCCATCGTTGATGAGGTGCTGAGTCGAAAACTCAAACTCGCGCATATTAACGCGGCCGCAGAGGTAGAGATAGCGGTTGAGCAGGTCGCCGTGGCGGTTTTCCTCGGCCGTCCAGCCCCGAATCCACTGCGCCCAACCGTTGTTGCGGTCGCGGTTGAGGCCGTCGAGCTCATGAAACCACGCTTCGTAGTTGGGCAGTGCTTCTTCCGTGATAGTATCGCCGATGAGCACGGCCAGCAGGTCGTAGCTGAGGCCCGAGGCCTTTTCGCGCAAGTCCTTTACTTCATCAAAAAAGGTATCGCGGCGCGAATCAGGCAGGTAGTCGGCTGGTTGCCAGCTATCTTCTACTTTTTTAAGGAAGGTATAGATATTATCTTTAAGATAACCTTCCAGTTGCTGTAGTACTTCGCCGCGCGAAATAAGAAGGTCGTTAGTAAGTATCATATCAAGGGAACACCGCCAATGAGCGGTCGGTGAATGAACGTACGAAGGTCGGGTTTTAGTTGGGTTTTTCAGTACATTATTACGGCTTTCGCGCCACTGAGGTGGTATGCGTGCGCATAATTGCCAGCTGAGCCCCTACTTTGCCCTCTCCTACCCCTCGCCACCCCGCCCATCCTTTGCCACTTATGCGCAACTTTTACTTCGCTACCCTGCTGGCGGCCAGCCTGGCCGCGTGCCAGTCGCCCACTTCCACTACTGACACTGAGGCTACCCCCCCGGCCCGACCCTACCACGAGCCGCACCGCCCGCAATTTCACTTTTCGCCCAAGGAAAACTGGATGAACGACCCCAACGGGCTGGTGTACGAAAATGGCACGTACCACCTCTTCTTTCAGTTTAATCCTACCGCCCCGGTGGCCGGCAACATTCACTGGGGCCACGCCACCAGCCCCGACCTGGTGCACTGGCAGCAGCAGCCCACGGCCCTGGCGCCCGATAGCCTGGGCCTGGTATTTTCGGGGAGCGCCGTGCTCGACGCGCAGAATACCAGCGGCCTGGGCCAGCCGGGCCGGCCGCCGCTGGTAGCCCTCTACACCAGCCACAGCGAGGCCCGCGAAAAGGCCGGCCGCCAGGACGTGGAAACCCAGAGCCTGGCCTACAGCCTCGACCACGGCCAAACCTGGCAGAAATACGCCCACAACCCCGTGCTGCCCAACCAAGGCAGCCGCGATTTTCGGGACCCAAAAGTGCGCTGGTACGCGCCGGGCCACAAGTGGCTGCTGGCGCTGTCGGCCCACGACCACATCGAGTTCTACTCGTCGAAAAACCTGCTGAGCTGGACCAAGGAAAGTGACTTTGGGCGCGGGCTGGGGGCGCACGGGGGCGTGTGGGAGTGCCCCGACCTGCTGCCGGTGCCCGATGCGCAGGGCCAGCCGCACGACGTGCTGATTGTCAACATGAACCCCGGCGGGCCCAACAGCGGCTCGGCCACGCAGTATTTTGTGGGTGCGTTCGATGGCAAGCAGTTTCGGCCTACCCTGCCCGGCACGCACTGGCTCGACTATGGCCCCGACAACTACGCGGGCGTGACGTGGGCCAACCTGCCCGCCGGCAGTGCCCCCACCCTCATTGGCTGGATGAGCAACTGGAATTATGGCCAGCAGGTGCCCACTGCCCCCTGGCGCAGCGCCATGACCGTGCCGCGCACCTTGAGCCTGCGCCCCGGCGCGCCGGGCGAGCTGCTGCTGGCCTCGCAGCCCATTGCGGGGCTAAGCGCCGTGCTTGAGCAGGAAGCACGGCTGACCAACGTGGCCGTTGGGGGCCGCTACGACCTGGCCCAGCACCTGAAAAACCGGACCGGGCGCTTCCGCCTGCGCTTTACGGTGCCACAGGCGCAGACGTGGTCGGTGGTGCTCACCAATTCGGCTAAGGAGCAGGTGGTTATCGGCTACGACCAGGCCCGCAACGCGTATTACATTGACCGTAGCAAGTCGGGCAAAGTTGATTTTGCGCCCGGCAAAGGCTTTGCGCAGGTGGCCCACGCCCCGCGCCTCACGGCCGCACCCACCCAGGAAATCACGCTGCTGGTTGATACCGCCTCGGCCGAGCTATTTGCCGACGGCGGGCTGACGTGCATGACGGGCATCTTTTTCCCGAGCCAGCCGCTGACGGACCTGACGCTGCAAACCAGCCGCCCGGCTACGCTGCCCAACCTGGAGCTGGCAAGCCTAAAATCCATTTGGCCAAATTAATAGCCTAAGCCTGGTAAAATGCCTGCCGCACCCGCCGCAGCACTTGTTCGGCGGCATCAGCATCGGGAGTGGGGGGTAGGGCCGAGGCCGCGAACGCGGTTTCGACCCGCGCTACCAGCTGCCCGGCCTGGGCCACCAGCTCGGCGTACTCAAATTCGCCGCGCCGGATTTGGAGCAGAAATTCGCGGTTGGGGCGGCGCACGTGCAGCGTGCCGGTGTGGGCAATTTCTTCGGCCATCTGCAGCAGCCGAAACACGTGCAGCATATTTTTAGCGTCGTAATTTTTGCCGTGCTGCACGGTATTTTCGTAGCGCTCCTTATTGCGTTTCTCTACCCATTCCCAATACTCCCGGAAGGCCCGGCAATACACGCTGTAGCCAGTGCGATTGAAGGATAAATAAGCGACGGGCTCCTCCCCTTTCGGCACGGCCGACAGCAGCACCTCCTGCGAGCTAGCCGGGTCACGCACGAGCCCCCGGTAGCCAAGCTGCCGGAGGGGGGTAGGGTCCACGAACAGGGCGTATAAGTCGGTGAGGTGGGGCACGTTGGCCAGGCCACACTGCGCGCTGTCAATACCTTGGCGGGCCAGCCAGGTGGCTACCGGCTGCGCGCCCGCCCCTACCGTGACGTAGCAAAAGTCGAGCACCGACTTGCGCGCCGGGGGCTCGGGATGGTTAATTTTCTTGTTCAAACCCTGCGCCTTACGAATTTGCGCCACCGCGTATTCGGCAAAGCTTTGGCGGCAGAGCTTGGACAAAAAATTGGTCGCTTGAAAATTATTAAATAGCGGGTGTTTATAGACAACGCAGTCTTCGGGCGTGCCGAGTAATTCGAGCACGGTTGGATTATTTTTCAGCAATAATTCGACAAAGCGACGCAGCTCATAAAATACCTCGTCGTTGGTTTCATTCGCGATTTGCGGAATATAACTCAGCCCAAAAAATTCCTTTTCGGGCAGCACGAATACGCCTTTTAAATCGGTGTCGGAATGCGGCAGGCTGGTGCCGTAGGCGCGGCTGCCGCTGATGGCCTCAAACAGAATCAGGTTGCGCTGGCGCAGGTCGGCGATGGTCATGGCAAGGGAAAGCAGCAGGTTGTTGCCCGCCGGAGTTAGTGGGGCCGCTCAGGGCGTGGCTGGTGAGCCAGGGGGACGAAGACGACTCCCTTTATCTCGGGGTAGCGGTCGGCTACCTGCTGCGCCCAGGCGTAGGCATCGGGGGGGCCGGGCCCTACCTCCAACAAGACAATGGGCTTGCTCTGCATCTCAATTCGCACGGCTATCTGCTGGCGAAAGGCCTGGTAGCTGGCAGCCCAGGCGGCGCTGGCCGCCGGCCGCGCCTGCCCGTCGTGGGCAATCCAGGTAACAAAAGCCGACCCCGGAAAATACGCGGCGAGGGAGTCGGGGCGTGGGGGCGTCCAGACCCACACGACCGTGGTGTCGCCGGTAGCGCGGTAGCTTCTCACCAGCTGCTGCCAGGCTTCGCGGTAGGCCTGGGGGGTAGTAGCCGGCAGTATGGGCCGGAGCAGCACCTGGTTTCTGTGCTTCATAAGCTGCTGAATCTGCTGCTGAAACAGCCCGGCAACTGCTGGCTCCGGGCTTGCTTGCCAGGTTAGCAGGGGCAAGTTATCCTGCTGATTTATTTTCTCTATACTGGCCACTGGCACCCGCGGGGCAGCCGCCGGCAGCACTACGCTGACAAGCTGGCTCACGGCCGCCGGCGACTTAGTCCAGGTGATGGCGCTGGCGGCC
>CAZZWL010000041.1:0-38152 GCA_964657755.1 uncultured Rhodanobacter sp. | reverse complement strand
GGCCGCGCCGCGGTGGCCGGCCGCCCGCAGGTGGGCCCAGGCCAGCAGGCGGCCAAAATCGGGCAGCGCCGCTTCAAAACCCGCCGCGTTCTGCGTAAAATTCATAAAATCCAGCTTGTCGGCCACCGGCTGCAAGGCCCGCAGCACGAAGGGCCGCCCGCCCAGCTCCAGCGGCTGCAGCAGCGCCGGGCACACGGCCTGCAAGAAGCCCTGGGCCGCCACCACGCGGGCCGCCTCGGTGGGCCACGCCGGCTGCGGCACCGGGCCAAACGGCGCGGGCGCGGCCGGCAGCGCCAGCTTGAGGTCGAGCAGGCGGGGCAGCTTGCCGGGGTGGCGGCTTTGGGCCAGCAGGGCATAGCGGGGCACGCCCAGGCTGCCCACCCCCGCGATGCGCCCGGCCACGTCGAGCAGCGGGCCGCAGGGTGGATGGGGCTGGGCCAGCCGCCAGTTTTCGACGGCGCGCAGCACGGCCAGCGCCTCGGCGGGGGGTAGGGCCCGCAGGGCGGGCACCTTGTGGGGGCGCAAATGCCAGCCACCGCGCCGGCTGGCGCGGCCCGCCAGCAGCTCGCGCTGGCGACGCTGCTGCACGTTTTTGAGCAGCTGCCGCACCAGGCCCCGCGCCGTGGCCCGCTCCAGCAGGTAGGCCTTGCCGGTGGCCAGGGCGGCGGCGTAGGCGGCCAGCAGGGTTTCGGCCTGTACTTGCTGGGCGGCGGGGGCGAGGCCAAAGTGGGCGGCGGCCAGCCGCACGCTCACCAGCAGGCGGCCCACATCCCAGCCCAGCGGCCCCAGGATGGCCTCGTCAAAGTCATTTACATCAAAATAAACCAGCCGGTTATCGCCCCGGTACGAGCCAAAGTTCTCGACGTGGGCATCGCCGCAGAGCCAGCCCACGGGCCCGCCCGCCAGCGCTGGCGCGGCCCCGAAGCGGGCGTAGTAGAGCGGCGCGCTGCCCCGAAAAAACGCCAGCGCATCGGCCCGCATCCGGTGGTAGCGAATGGGCAGCAGCGCGGGCACCCGCCCGGCATCGTGGAGCTGAAAAAACGCGGCGAGCGCGCCGGGCGTGGCGGGAATATCGGCAACAGACATGGGCAGGGCGGGAAATAAACGCAACTTATACCAGTCCTAGTAAGCATTGCCTGAACGCGCTACGCCAAGCTGGCTCAGGCCGGCCGCAGCAGTACCCGCGCGGGCGCGCCGTCGCTGCCCACGATGCTGAGGGGTAGGCACAGCAGCTCATATTCGCCGGGCGCGATGTGCTGCAACGCCAAACCCTCAATCACGCAAATGCCCGCGTCGAGCAGGGCGTGGTGGGCATCGGCCTTGCCCACCGAGAGGTAATCGACGCCCACGCACACCACGCCCGCGTCGCGCAGGTGGCGGGCCGCGTCGCCGTCCAGGGCCACGAAATCGGGCTTGAACGGCTCGGTGCTCCACTCGCTCTGCGAAATGCGGGTTTTAAATAAAATGCGCGCGCCGGGCCTGATAGCCAGTCGTTGCACTTCAGCCAGGCTAATGCTTTTCGGGTCCTGAATGGCCACCACCGTGGCCGGGCCCATGAGGCGGCCCAGGTCGAGGGTGGTAGTGTCGCCGGCGCCGGTGGTGAAGTGCAGCGGCGCATCGACGTGGGTGCCGGTGTGGGCACTCAGGTGCAGCTCGGTCACGTTGGCGGCGTCGCCACGGTCCTGGCTCAGCGTGCGCGTCACGGTCACGCCCAGGTTGTCGGGCCAGTGCACCATCTGGTCGCGAATGGGGGTAGTGGCATCGAGCCAGGGAGCGGGGGTAGGCATACTTTTTTAATGACTAATGACTAATGACCAATAACGTAGCGCCGGTCGCTTCTGCGTCCTCCGCGCAATCTTCTGCGGCTTCTGCGGGCTCAAAAAACCCGCGCCTATTTCTGGCCTTCGTAGTGCGACTCGATGGCGTAGCGGGGCAGCAGGAGCTTGGCCACCAGGCCCGTCCAGCCGGTTTGGTGGCTGGCACCGAGGCCTTCGCCGGTGTCGCCGTTGAAATACTCGTTGAAGAGCACGTAGTCGCGGAAATTGGGGTCGTGCTGCAGCAGGTCGCGGGGGCCGAAGCAGGCGCGCAGGCCGGTTTGCTCATCGCGCAAAAACAGCTGGTTGAGGCGCTGCGAGATTTCGTCGGCTACTTCCAGCAGGGTCACGTAGCTGCCCGAGTGGGTGGGGCACTCTACCTTAAAGTCGTTGCCGTAGTAGTGATAAAACCGCTGCAACGACTCCACAATCAGGAAGTTGACCGGAAACCAAATGGGCCCGCGCCAATTGGAGTTGCCCCCAAACATGTCGCTCTCCGACTCGGCCGGCTGGTAGTTAACCACGAATTTCGAGCCGTCTTCCTCAAACACGTAGGGCTTATCTAGGTACACCCGCGACAGGCTGCGGATGCCGTGGCTGGAAAAAAACTCGGCGGGGTCCAGCATCCGAAACAGCAGGCGCTTCATGCGGTGGCCGCGCAGCAGGCTCAGCAGGCGGCGGGCGCCCTTGCCGGGCTCCTGCCAGTGGCTCACCAGGTCGGCCAGGTGCGGGCGGTTGGTGAGCAACCAGTTCATGCGGGCCAAAAAAACGGGCGCGCCCATCAGCAAGTCCTCGTCGAGCACTTCCACCGCGAACATCGGGATGAGGCCTACCATCGAGCGCACCTTCAGCAGCTCGTGGCCGCCATCGGGCTTGTTGAGGGCATCGTAGTAAAACTCGTCCTCGTCATCCCAGAGGTCCAGCGCGGTGTTGCCCACGTTGGTCATGGCCTCGGCAATGTAGAGAAAGTGCTCGAAAAATTTGCAGGCCAGGTCCTGATACACGGGGTTGGTCTGGCTCAGCTCCAGCGCGATGCGCATCATGTTGAGCGCAAACATGGCCACCCAGGCGGTGCCGTCGGCCTGCTCCAGCGAGCCCCCAAAGGGCAGCGGCGCCGAGCGGTCAAACACGCCAATGTTATCGAGCCCCAGGAAGCCCCCCTCAAAAATATTATGCCCGTCGCGGTCCTTGCGGTTCACCCACCACGTGAAATTGAGTAGCAGCCGGTGAAACACCGTTTCCAGAAACACCACGTCGCCGGCGTCGCCGCGCTGCTTCTGGTCGATTTTGAAAACCCGGAACGTGGCCCAGGCGTGCACCGGCGGGTTCACGTCGGAGAAGTGCCACTCGTAGGCCGGCAGCTGGCCGTTGGGGTGCATGTACCAGTCGAGGCACAGCAGGCGCAGCTGGCTTTTGGCAAACTCGGGGTCGAGCTGCACCAGCGGCAAGCAGTGAAAAGCCAGGTCCCAGGCCGCGTACCAGGGGTATTCCCAGGTATCGGGCATCGAGATGATGTCGTAGTTGGTCAGGCTTTTCCACTCCGCGTTGCGCCCGTTCAGCCTTTCGGGCGGCGGGGGGGGTAGGGCGGGGTCGCCGGCCAGCCAGCGCGGCACGTCGTAGTCGTAGAACTGCTTGCTCCACAGCATGCCGGCGTAGGCCTGGCGCTGCACCAGGCGGGCGTCGGCACCGGCTATTTCGTGCTGCAGCTCCTGGTAAAACTCGTCGGCCTCGTGTTGGCGCTGCGCGAATACCTGCTCAAAGTCGGCGAAGGGCGCGGCCTGGCCAGCCGCACCCAGCCGCAGGCGCACCTGGCGGCTCTCGCCCGGCTGCAGTGTGAGCACGTGGTGGGCGGCGGCCTTGGTGCCAGTGCGCGCCGGGTTCACGGCCGCTTTTTTGCCCCCCACGAGGTAGTCGTTGATGCCATCCTTATAGTACGTCTCACCCGAGGGGTGCCCGTCGATGCGCTGCACGTTGGTGTGGTTGTCGCAAAACAGCAGCTCGGGCTGGCCGTCTACGTACCAGGTCAGCTCGCCCAGGGTGTGGTGGCTCACCTGCACCGCCTTGTCGCTCAGGGCTTTCAGGCCGGGGCGGTATTCATCGTTGCCCCAGCTCCAGGTGTTACGAAACCAGAGCTGCGGCAGCACGTGCAGCGTAGCCACGTCGGGGCCACGGTTCACGATGGTGTATTGAAAGAGCAGGTCGTCGGTATCGGCCTTGGCCATCTCCACGAACACGTCGTAGTAGCGGCCCTCGTCAAAAACGCCGGTATCCAGCAGCTCAAACTCGGGCTGCTGGCGGGTGCGGGCGGCGTTTTCCTTCACCAGCTCTTCGTAGGGAAAAGCGGCCTGCGGGTACTTATACAGCAGCTTTTGGTACGAGTGGGTGGGGGTAGCGTCGAGGAAGTAGTAGATTTCCTTCACGTCCTCGCCGTGGTTGCCCTGCGGCCCGCCCAGGCCAAAGAGCTGCTCCTTCAGAAACGGGTCCTTCCCATTCCAGAGCGCCACGCTCAGGCACAGCAGCTGCCACGTGTCGCAGAAGCCGGCTAGGCCCTCCTCGCCCCAGCGGTAGGCATAGGAGCGGGCCTTGTCAAAGTTGGTGTAGTTCCAGGCATCGCCGCCGGCCGAGTAGTCCTCGCGCACCGTGCCCCACTGGCGCTCCGAGAGGTAGGGGCCGAAATGCCGCCAGTTCTTCTGGTTCGCGTTGGCTTCGTGCAGGCGTTGTTGTTCGGCGTTCATGAATTTGATAATGTCCTTGCGAGCGCAACGCAGTGGAGCGCGGCAATCTTTCCTCGGTCGTTCGCTTCAATAGATTGAGTAATCCTGACGGCAAGGAGAGATTGCCGCGCTCCACTGCGTTGCGCTCGCAAGGACAAATGGCGCATTAATAGTCCCGCGCCTACCCCCCCGTGGCGAAGCCAGGGTACAGGGTCATGCCGCCATCCATAAAAATGGTTTGGCCGGTGATGTAGTCGGCCTCATCGGAGACGAGCCAGGCGGCGAGCTGGCCAATGTCCTCGGGCTCACCCACGCGGTTGTAGGGAATGAGGGTGAGCAGCTTGGCTTCGGCTTCGGGGGTAGCCCAGGCGTCGTGGTTGATGGGCGTTTTGATGGCGCCCGGCCCGATGCTGTTCACCCGGATTTTGTGCGGCGCCAGCTCCTGGGCCACGCTTTTCATGAGCTGCATGATGCCGCCCTTGCTGGTGGCGTAGTTGACGTGGCCGGCCCACGGAATGACTTCGTGCACGCTGCTCATGCAGATTATTTTGCCGGCGGCCTTGCTCACCTCGGGCTGCACGCCCTGCTTGATAAACTGGCGGGCGGCCTCGCGCAGGCACAAAAACTGCCCGGTCAGGTTCACATCAATCACCTTTTGCCACTGGGCCACGCTCATATCCACGAAGGGCGAATCGACCTGGATGCCCGCATTGGACACCACGATGTGGAGCGTGCCATACTGCTGAATGGCCTGCTGAAACATGGCCTGCACCTGGTCTTCCTTGCTCACATCGGCCTGCATGGCCACGGCCACGCCGCCGGCATCCGTAATTTCTTTTACCACGGCATCGGCCGCGGCGGAGTTGCCAATGTAGTTGACCACGACTGAGGCGCCGTTGGCGGCCAGGGCTTTGGCGACGGCCGCGCCGATGCCGGAGCTGGCCCCCGTGACGAGGGCGTGCTGCCCGGCGAGGCGGGGCGAGGAGGGGGTAGGCATGGGGCGAAGAAAGGCGGAAGGTGAAGTAGACGGCGGCCGGCTCAGCCCGGCAATCAGGCACTAGACGGTATTTGCGGGGTGCGGGTTGGGAAATCCGGCTTTTCTCACGCACTCTTCATATCAGCGCGGGCGGGGGGGGGTAGGGCGCGGGTTGGTCGGCACAATCGGGGCGCTGGCCGACTAGCCGCGCGGGCCGGCGCCGGGGCCGGCTAGCTTTGGGAGCTGTTCCTGCGCAAGGCAGTAGCGCTCACCTTCTTTTCCAGTAGCAGTATGTCTTCCCGCTCGCTTTTCCTGCTTGGCCTGCTGGCCGCCGGTGCCCTGGCTGCCGCGCCCGCCGCCCAGGCCCAAACCACCCCTACCCCCGACCAGGCCGCCGCCGCCGGCCAGGGCCGCCTGGCCCGCCAGGCCGAGATGATGAAAGAGCTGAACCTGACCGCCGACCAGCAGGCCAAAGTAACGGCCCTGATGAGCGCCAGCGCGGCCGCCCGCCCCAGCGGCCCGCCCACCGACGCCGACCGCCAGGCCATGCAAACCCGCCGCGCCGAGATGGAAGCCAAGATGAAGGACATCCTCACGCCCGAGCAATACGCCAAGTACCAGGCCATGCGCCCGCAGCGCGGCCCGCGCCCGAGCAACTAAGTCCGCCTTATTCGCCTCCAGCCTTCCCGCTCCTTCTATTAATTAAGTACCGTTAGCGCAACGCCCCGAGTCGGATAGGCTCGGGGCGTTGCTGTTGGTGCGTGATAACAGCGGGGCAGCGTATTGCCGACGGCTTACCAGCACACCGGCTAGCTTTGCAGCTGCTTAAGGCTTTACCTCAGTATACCACCTGCATGTAGCGCCGTAGTGCTACCAATAACAGCTTCTTCGTATGATGCGCCCCCTGCTGCTTGGCTTCGTTTTATTGGTGGGCGCTTTGGCCAGCAGCGGCCCGCGGGCGCAAACCCTGCCGGAAGTGGTGGTGCTGGGCCACAACAAGCGCGCTACCCGGCTGCAGCAGCTCGACCTCAGCCCCGCGCAGCTGGCCCGCATCGGCACGGTGCTCGATGAGGAAAAGGCGCAGCGCAAGCAGCGCCTCACGCACCGGCCCGACGAAACCGAGCACGCCGCCCGCCTGGCCCGGCAGGCCGATTTTGAAACCAAGATTGAGGCCGTGCTCACGCCCGCCCAGCTCGAGAAGTACGAGGAGCTGCGCGGCCTGCGGCCTACCCCCCGCGCCCCCGAAATGCAGGTGCCCGGCAGCATTCCCAAGTAAGGCAGCGCGCCCGGCCCTACCCCCGTTCTCAGGTCCAGCGACTTAAGAACTGGCTGAAGGCTTCCTTGTATTGCTCGCCCACGGGGATGGTTTCGGTGCCAATCTGCACGGTGAGGCGGCGCACGGCCTCAATCTTGTCGAGGGCCACGATAAAGGAGCGGTGAATGCGCAGGAAGCGCCGGGCGGGCAGCTTTTCTTCCATCGCCCGCAGGCTCATCAGCGAGAGCAGCGCGCGCGGCGTGCTCTTGAGGTGCACCTTCACGTAGTCTTTTAGGCCCTCCACGTACAGAATATCGCTGAGGGCCACGCGCACCAGCTGGTACTCTACTTTCAGAAAAATGTGCTCTTCCTCGGGCGGGGGGGGGGTAGGGCTGCCGGCTTCGGCCCCGGCGTGCGCCAGCTCGGCGTAGGCGCGGCCCTTGTTAGCGGCCCGCAGGAACTCCTCGTAGTTGAAGGGCTTCACCAGGTAGTCGAGGGCATCGACCTTGTAGCCCTCCAGGGCATACTGCGGGAAGGCGGTGGTGAAGATGATGCGCGGCGGCGCGGCCTGCTGGCCCAGCACCCGCGCCAGCTCCAGCCCGGTCAGCTCCTGCATCTGAATGTCGAGAAACGCCAAATCTACTGGCTCGGTCAGCTCGTGCAGGCCCTTGAGGGCTTCCACCCCGCTGCCGTAGCGGCCCACCAGCGTCAGAAAAGGCGTTTGCTCGATGAAGGTGCACAGGAGCGCCAGCGCCAGCGGCTCGTCATCAACGGCGATGCAGGTAATAGTGGCCATAAGGAAGTTGGGAGCTACGTGCGGTCAGGGCGGGGCAGGCGCGCCCTGACGGCCGACTGTTGCGTAAACTTAAAAAAAACTAGCTGCCCGCCACCACCAGCGCCAGCTTCACTTCAAACTCGTTGGCGGGGGTTTTCTCCGTCACTTGCAAGGTATAGCGGCCGGGGTAGAGCAGGTCAAGGCGGCGGCGGGTATTGGCCAGGCCAATGCCGTTGGAGCCGGCCAGGTCGGTGCTGGGCTTGGCGAAAAGCGTGTTGCGCACGTCGATTTCGAGCTGCTGCGGCGTGGGCTGGCGCAGCCCGATGTGGATGTGGCTGGGCGCGGTGGCCGCCACGCCGTGCTTGAAAGCATTCTCGACGAAGGGCAGCAGCAGCATGGGCGCGATGAGCACCTCGCGCACCGGCTCGGGGTGCTCAAAGGTCACCTGCACGCGGTCGGTGAGGCGCAGCTGCATCAGGGTGATGTAGTCCTGGATAAAGGCCACCTCCTGGCTGAGCTGCGCCTGGCCCGAGGCCGTGTCGTAGAGCACGTAGCGCATCATGCGCGAGAGGCGGTGCAGGGCCGCGCGGGCCCGCTCGCCGTCGATGAGCGTGAGCGAGTAGATATTATTGAGCGTGTTAAAGAAAAAATGCGGGTTGATTTGGGCCTTGAGCAGGCTCAGCTCGGCCTCCACGCGCTGCTGGTCGAGGCGCTCGCGCAGGCGGGCCTCCTGCTGCCAATGCTGCACCACCGTGATGGCCGTGGCAATGCCCAGCACCAGCAGGGTGATGAGCACGCCCACCAAGTCGAAGCGGGAGCCCCGCGCCCGCGGCGGGCCGGGGCGCGGGGCAGCCACCGACTCAGCCGCGTGAAACGCCTGGTGCATGAGCTCCGTCAGGTGCAGGGTAGTTTCGAGCAGGTAGCCCAGCAGCAGAATAGCCGCCACCGTGGCCGCCAGTACCAGCCCAAACCAGCCCGTGCGCCCGCGCAGCAGCAGCCGGGGCACGCTCACCCGCGTGGTGAGGTAAAACGCCCCCATCCACAGCACCAGCAGCGCGCCCTGCTTCACCCAGTACTGGGGGGGTAGCACCACCCGCCCCTGCATGGGCTGAAACAGCAAGAGCGTGAGCGCCAGCAGCCCCCACGCCAGCACGTGAATGAGGGGGGTAAGAAAGCGCTGAAACGAAAAGGCGGGCATGAGAACTCCGAGAAATAAGCAGCTCAAAAATAGCCCGGCCAGAACGCGCCCTACCCCTCGGCCCGACCACCGGGCCGATTGTGCCGACTGCGGGCCAGCTTTGGCCGGTCGGCGGGTCGGCATTTGGGGTTACTTTTACTATCCTCTCCCGCGTGCGCTTTCCTCCCACCCACCCGCACTTTGCCCTTGCTGTTCTTTTCTCTACTCCTGCTGCTGAGCGGGCTGGCCTGGCTGGCCGGCCGCCGGGCCGCCGGGGCCGGCCTGGTGCTGGCGCTCGGCCTGGCCCTGCCCGCCCCCGCCGCCCCGCCCGAAGCCATCCTGGTAGCCAGCCCCGCCCGCCCAACCCAGTACCTGGCCGAACACCTCTACAGCGTGCTCGAGGACCCCAGCGGCCGGCTGCCGCTGCGCGCCGTGGCCAGCCCCGCCTGGGCCGGCCGCTTTGCCCCGCTGGCCGGCACCCGGCGCCCCCCCAATATTCAGCACCCGCGCAGCACCTACTGGCTGCGCTTCACGGTGCGGACCGCCGCCGGGCCTACCCCCGACTGGTACCTCGAGCTCTACGACCCCCACATCGGGGCGGCTACGCTGTTTCGGCCCGTGGGCGCGGGGCTGGCCTACGATAGCGTGGCCACCGGGGCCAATTACCCCTTCGCCACCCGCCCCCTACCCTACAAAAATTTCCTGTTTGACCTGCCCCTGCGGCCCGGCCAAACGGCCACCTACTACCTGCGCCTGCGCTCCGACACGCCCACCAGCTTCCGGGCCATGCTGCACAGCGGGCCGGGCCTGCTGCCCGAGATGAGCCTGCAATACTGGCTGCTGGGCGGCTTCTACGGCATCATCCTCATCATGCTGCTGTACAACCTGTTCCTGTATTTTTTCTTGCAGGACAAGTCGTACCTCTACTACGTTTTTTACGTGCTGAGCGGGGCGCTGCTCTTCTTGTCGGAGGATGGGCTGGGCTTCCAGTACCTATGGCCGGGCAGCCCGCTGCTCAACCACCTGCTGGCGGCGCTGGCGCCGGTGCTGCTGCTGCTGGCGTTTGCCCAGTATGCCCGCTCGTTTCTGGATACGGCGGCGCGCCTACCCCCCCTCGACCGGGCCATCCGCTGGGTGGTGTCGCTGAGCGGGGCGCTGCTGGTGCTCGATGTGGCCGTGGTGCACTCGGGCTTCAGCTTCTGGCTCTACCTCGTGCCCTACGGCCTGCTCTACTACACCGCCTGGCGCGCCTACCGCGGCGGGCTGCGGCCGGCGCGCTACCTGCTGCTGGCCCAGGCGCTGGTGGCGGGCAGCCTGGCCTTTCTCATCAGCCGCAAGCTGGGCATCGAGTTCTACAACAATGCCTACACCGTGTACAGCCTCAACGCGGCCTTCGTGGTGGAAATAGTCGTGCTCAGCTACGCCCTGGCCGATAAGATTAAGGGCATTATGGACACGACGCTGCGCACCCAGCACCGCCTGCTGAAGCAGCTGCGCAAAAAGCACCAGGCCCAGGACCAGCTCGTGGAGCAGCTGCGCGAAAACCAACTGCTTAAAGACCAGCTTAATACCGAGCTCGAAGCCCTGGTGGCCCGCCGCACCGACGAGCTGCGCCAGCAGAACGACACCATCGCCACGCGCAACCGCGAGCTGCTGGAGCGCAACAGCCTGCTGGCCTTGCAGTCGGCGGCCATTGAGCAGCTCAACCGCGACCTGAGCCGCGACCTGCAAGACCAGAAGGAGGCCCGCCTCGAAGCCCGCGAGTTCGACTTCGGCGAGTTCAGCCAGCTCTACCCCGACAAGGACGCCTGCCTGCGCTACCTCGCCGACCTCAAGTGGCAGCACGGCTACCACTGCCGCAAGTGCGGCCACGAAAAGAGCTGCGAGGCCCGCGAGCCCTTTGCCCGCCGCTGCACCCGCTGCCGCTACGTGGAGTCGGCCACCACCGGCACGCTGCTGCAGAAGTGCAAGTTTCCGATTGTGAAGGCGCTCTACGCGGTTTTTTTGCTGCACGCCCACCGGGGCCGCTACGCTCCCACCGAGCTGGCCCGCGCCCTGGAGCTGCGGCCCGCCACCAGCTGGGCCTTCGCCCAAAAAGTGCTCGCCGCCCTGCACCGCCGCAGCCAGGCCCCCGACTACGACGAGGCCGAGCCTTGGACATACGTGCTGCTCGATGACGCCGCCGCCGCCGATGCCGAGCCGGAAGAAACGCAGGCGGTTGAGATGCGCTAGCCCCAGCGGCAAGCCGCGACTATCCGCAACGCTTGCGGAAAGAAAGGGGGGTAGGGACGAGAGGCTGGCGGGGCTACTTTTTTTTCGAAAAAAGCCCCGCCAGATGGTTGTTTTTTAGCGGAAATCCGTCTTGGGTGGATAGTGCCTTTAAGCAGCAACGGGCCCACAATGGCCACCCTGAGCTTGTGCAGTAACCGTACGGAAGCTGAGCAGCACAAGTTAAAAAACCCCTTCTAAAGGGCAAAAAAGGGGTTTTTAGGCTTGCGTTTGGTGAACACAAGCCCGTAGCTTTGAAACATACTTGCTGCGGCTACTTCTTTTTCCCACCCTTTTTCATGAAGAGAAAATTCTACCCAATGGGTTTGCTGCTCCGCCGTTCGGCGGTGCTGCTGGCCTGCGGTTTTCCGGCCGGCCTCGCGCTGGCCGCGCCTGTCCCTACCCGCTCCGCGCGGGCTCACGCGGCCCGGCAGCCGGCTGCCGCCATCCCGGTGAAGGGCCGCGTGGTGGGTACCGATGGCACGGGCCTGCCGGGCGTGACGGTGCTGGTGCGCGGCACCAGCACGGGCACCACCACCGGGGCCGATGGCTCGTTTAGCCTGACCGCGCCGGAAGGCAGCACCCTTTCGTTCAGCTTCGTGGGCTTCGTGGCGCAGGCGGTGGTGGTGACCAGCGCCAACGCCGGCGCCCTGGGCGTAACCATGCGCGAGTCGGCCCAGGGGCTGGGCGAAGTGGTGGTGGTGGGCTACGGCACCCAGGAGCGGGCCGACGTGACGGGCGCCATCGCGTCGGTGTCGGGGGCGGCCATTGCCAGCCAGCCCGTGGCCGACGCTACCCAGGCCCTGCAAGGCCGGGCGGCCGGCGTGACCGTGACCCAGAACTCGGGCGCGCCGGGCGGGGCAGGTGGCACGTCGGTGCGCATCCGAGGCATCTCGTCGGCCGGCAACAACTCGCCGCTGTACGTGGTGGACGGCTTTCCGCTGCCGACGTCCGACTCGAACGGCAACGCGGTGGAGAACCAGCTTAACTCCATCAACCCCAACGATATCGAGAGCATTGACGTGCTCAAGGACGCGTCGGCCACGGCCATCTACGGCGTGCGGGCGGCCAACGGGGTCGTCATTATTACCACCAAGCGGGGCAAGGCCGGCAACGCCACCATCGCGGTGGATGGCTACCGGGGCGTGCAGCAAGTGTGGCGCAAGCTGGACTTGCTCAATTCGCAGCAGTACGCCGTTATCAACAACGAGAGCCTGATTGCGGCCGGCCAGCCCATCAACCCCAAGTATGCCGACCCCTCGGCCCTGACCGTGAACACCGACTGGCAAAAGGCGGTGTTTCGGCCCACGGCCGTGATTCAGAGCTACAACATCTCGGCCAACGGGGGTAGCGAGAAGGCGCGCTACGCGCTGAGCGCGGGCTACTTCCAGCAGGATGGCACCCTGAATGGCTCTAATTTTGAGCGCTTTACGATTCGGGCCAACGGCGACATCCAGCTCAATAAGTACGTGAAGGTGGGCAACAGCCTGGCCGTGAGCCACCAGGAAGACCGCCAGCTGAACACCGGCAACGACGAGTTTGGGGTGCTCAACAACGTCATTCAGCTGCCGCCCACCATCCCGGTCTATAACCCCGACGGCAGCTACTACGAGCCCACCGCCACGGCCGACAACTTCATCGAGCCCAACCCGGTGCTGCAATCGCTGATAACCAACGCCAAGTTCAGCCGCAACCGCATTATCGGCTCGTTTTTCGGCGAGGTGGAACCGCTCAAGGGCCTGCGCTTCCGCACCAACGTGGGCGCTGACCTCATTTTCGACAACAACAACGGCTTTACGCCCTCGCTCGGGCCCAACTCGCCCCGCAACTCGGTGGCCGGCGCCTACTCCAGCAGCAACTACAACCCCACGTATCTCATTGAAAACACGCTGACTTACGACCACACCTTCGCCGAGAAGCACCACCTCACGGTGCTGGGCGGGCAGTCGGCGCAGCAGTTCCAGTACACCTACCTCAGCGCCAACCGCTCGGGCTACGTCAGCAACAGCCTGCAGAACATCAACGCCGGGCCGGCCGCCAACCCCGCCTACCCCGTCACCAACGGCGGCATTGGCATTGAGCCCATTACGGACCGGCTGGCCAGCTACTTCGGGCGCGTCAACTACGAGTTTGCGGGCAAATACCTGCTCACGGCCACGGCCCGCCTCGACGGCACCTCGCAGTTTGCGCCCGGCTACCAGTTCGGCTTCTTTCCGGGCGCCTCGCTGGGCTGGCGCTTGTCGGAGGAAGAGTTTATTAAGAATATTCCGACAATCAGTAACCTGAAGCTGCGCGGCGGCTACGGCAAGGTCGGTAACCCGCTGAACGCCGGGCGCTTCGCCTACCTGGCCACCATCAACACCGGCATCAGCTACCCCTTCGGTTCCAGCGGAACGGTGTTTCAGGGGGCGGCGCCCACGCGCGGCGCCAACCAGCAGTTGCGCTGGGAAAATAACTACCAGGCCAACCTGGGCGTGGACGTGGGCCTGTTCAATAACCGCGTGGAGCTGTCGCTGGACGTCTTCGACCGCCGCTCGCCCAACCTCATCAGCAATGTGCCCCCTACCCTCGTGTCGGGCACCTACGAGGCCGTGCCGACCAACGCCGTTTCGTCGAAGAACAAAGGCATTGAATTTTCGCTGAACACCCGCAACATCGAGGGCGGCGACGGCGGCCTGGCCTGGACCACGGGCATCACGTTCTCGGCCTACCGCAACCTGATTCAGGCCCTGAACGTGGCCACCCCCTTCAACGGCACCACCACCCGCACGGGCACGGCCATTTCGCGCTTCGACCAGGGAACAGCCATTGGCTCGTTCTACGGCTACGTGGCCGACGGCCTCATCCAGACCGCGGACGAGCTGGCGGCCCTGAACGCGAAGTCGCCCACCGGCGTGTACCAGTTTTCGGGCACGGCGCCCGGCGACATCAAGTTTCGGGACATGAACGGCGATGGCGTGGTGAACGACAAGGACCGCGCGTTCATCGGCAACCCCAATCCCAACTTCACCTTCGGCGTTAACAACACCGTGAGCTACAAGGGCTTCGACCTCACGGCCTTCGTGCAGGGCTCGGAAGGGGGTAAGATTTACAACCTGAACCGGGCCTACACCGAGGGCGGCCTCTACAGCAACGGCAACAGCAGCACCCGCGTGCTAGGCCGCTGGACCGGCCCCAACACCAGCACCGACGTGCCCCGCGCCGTGGCCGGCGACCCCAACCAGAACCTGCGCGTGAGCAGCTACTTCGTGGAAGACGGCTCCTACGTACGCCTCAAAGTGCTCACGCTGGGCTACAACTTCGCCAAGCCGCTCATCAGCCGCTTTGGTGGCCAAACGCTGCGCGTGTACGTGACGGCCCAAAACCTGGTGACGCTAACCAAATACACCGGTTTCGACCCCGAAATCGGCAGCCAGAACGGCGCCTACGGCATCGACCGGGGCATTTACCCGCAGGCCCGCGTGTACATGGCCGGCTTGAATATTGGCTTCTAGTTTAATTAAAAATGCAAAATCCGAAGCAAAAGGAACGTCATGCTGAGCCTGCCGAAGCATCTCGCGTGGTGAAGTAATTCAATCGTTCAACGATGCGAGCGAGATGCTTCGGCAGGCTCAGCATGACGTTCCTTTTGCTTCGGATTCTTGATTCGCAACTCCCTACCCCCACCCATGCGCTCTCTTCCTACTAAACTCACGGCCAGCGCCTTGCTCGGCCTGGCGCTGCTCGGCGGCTGCGGCCAGAAATACCTCGACCTCAAGCCCGTTGACCAGATTACGACCGCCAACTTTTACCAGACCGAGTCCGATGCCCTGCAGGCCGTGACGGCTTGCTACTCCCAGCTGGGGGTAGGCGGGCAGTACAACTACGCCCTCTGGGGCATTGGCGAGATTATGTCGGACAACTCCTTCACCGGCGGCGGCGGCGGCGGCGACGGGGCCGAGGAAATTCAGCTCGACTTCTTCAACATTCCGGCCACCAACCCGATGGTGAGCCGCCTGTGGGGCGGCTGCTACGTGGGCATCGGCGCCTGCAACCTGGTGCTGCAAAAGGTGCCCGGCATCCCCAAAATGAGCGAGGACGTGCGCAAGCGCAGCCTGGGCGAGGCGCAGTTTCTACGGGCCAAATACTACTTCGACCTGGTGCGGGCCTACGGCGACGTGCCGCTCATTCTGACGCCCCCGGCCAGCCCCTCCGATGCCCAGCTGCCGCGCACCCCGGCCGCCCAGATTTACGCCCAGATTGTGACCGACCTGCAGGCCGCCATCGGCAACCTGCCCGGCAGCTACGGCGGCACCGACCTGGGCCGCGCCAGCAAGTGGGCCGCCACCGGCCTGCTGGCCAAGGTGTACCTCACCCAGGGCGACCTGGCCAACGCTGCCATCCAGGCCCGCGCCGTGCTGGCCGGCTCGGGCAAGAGCCTGTGGGCCAACTACGGCGACAACTTCAAGGCAACCAACGAGAACGGCCAGGAGTCGCTGTTTGAGGTGCAGTACGTGAACGGCCTGAACGGCTACTCGTTTGATGGGCTGGGCTTTTGCGGCAACGAGTTTTTTGGGCCGCGCGGCCAGGGCCTGGTGCCGCAGGGCGGCTACGGCTTTAATATCCCGGAGCTGGAGTTTGTGCAGGGCTACGAGGCCGGCGACACGCGCAAGGCCGTCACCATCTGGAGTCCCGGCGACGCCTACCCCGCCGGCAGTGCCACCACCGCGCAGCCCGCGTCGCTGCCGGGCTCGCCCTACGGCTACAACTGCAAAAAGTGGTTTGTGGGCAAGGTGAACACCAATATCTGGGACTCGCCCCTCAACTTCCCGGTGCTGCGCCTCGCCGAGATGTACCTGATTCTGGCCGAAGCCGTGGGCCCCACCGCCGAGGGCTACACCGCCGTGAACACCGTGCGCAAGCGCGCTGGCCTGGGCGACCTCACGGCCGCCAACACCGCCAATTTCAAGGATGCCGTCATCAAGGAGCGGCGCTACGAGCTGGCGTTTGAAGACGACCGCTGGTTTGACCTCAAGCGCACCAATAAGCTCCTCAACAACCCGGCGCTGCTGGCCAAGGGCATCAAGCCCTTCAACGTGGTGCTGCCCATTCCGCAGGGCGAGCGTGACGCCAACCCCAGCCTGGCGCAAAACACTGGCTATTAATTTAATGACTAATGACAAGTGACTAATGACTAATTTTCTTTCAAAGGGTTCCAGCCTGGAATTAATCACTCGTCATTAGTCACTACCCCCCTCTCCCCACCAATGCTTACTCATTTTCGCAAACTTGCCCTGGTGCTGGCCGGCGCGGCGGCGCTGGCGGCCTGCCGCAAAGACGGCGTCACGACCCTCGAAGGGCCGGTGCCTACCCCCGGCTTCACGGTGGCCCTCAACACCACGCAGTACCCGGTGGTGGCCACGTTCACCAACACCACCACCGACGCCTTTCTTTATCAGTGGGACTTTGGCGACGGCTCGCCGCTGGTGTCGGGCCAAAACGTGACCCACACCTACAAGGTGCCCGGCACCTACCGCGTGAAGCTGACGGCCGCCGGCCGCGGCGGCACCGGCTTTTCGCCCCAAACGCCGGTGGTCATTCCGACCAGCTGCGGCAACGCGGCCTACGCGGTAATTACGGCCTGCGGCGGCACCGGCGCCACTTCCTGGACGCTCTCGGACCAGCCGGGCGCCGTGGTGAAGCTCTCGGCCAGCGGGGCGGTGCTCTCCAGCTCGACCACGCTTAACGCCTGCCAGCTCGACGACTCGTTCTCGTTTGCCAGCACCTTCAGCTACGCCTACGATGCCGGGGCGGGCACCTTTGCCAACGGCACCTGCGGGGCCGCGCAGTCGGGCAACTCCGACTTTATTTATAAGCCCAATGGCGCGCTGGGGCAGATTGTGCTGCTGCGCAACAAGGCGTTTATCGGCCTGCCCGACTCGGTGGTGAACAAGACCTACGACATCGTGGAGGCCACCGCCACCCGCCTGCGCCTGCAGGGCACCAACCCCGACGGCACCAAAACGGTGACCACCTACATGCCGCAGCTTTCGGCCATCGACCAGGCCAAGCAGCTGCTCACGGGAGGCTCATCGCGCACCTGGCTGCTCGATAACACCGTGGCCCTGACCATTGCGGTGGGCAACGAGGCGGCCCCGAGCAGCTACTACCCCGGCGGCGCGCTGGGCAGCCTGCCCGCCTGCCAGGCCGATGACGAGTATACCTTCACCAGCAGCAACACCTTTACCTACGACGCGAAGGCTGAGACGTTTGTGGCCGGCGTGTATGCCTGCCAGGCCCCGCGCTCCGACAACACCACCTTCACCTTCGGGCCGGCTTCGGGCACGGGCATCGCGCAGTTTGTGTTGGGCAAAGCGGGCACGTTTATCGGCGTCACCGACGCGCCGGCCAGCCGCATCTACCGCATCCTGTCCATTGATAACCAGCACATGGTGCTGCGCGCCGGTGGCCCCTCCGACGACCCGCTGTTCACCATCAAGATGCGCGTGAAATAGCCCCTTTTTCCCACCCATTTTCTTAGCTACTAATGACTTATCCTATTAACCCTGGGCTCGCCCGCCACCTGGCCGCGGGCCTCACGCTGCTGCTTGCTACGGGCGGCTGCACCCAGAACCCGCCCGGCCCGGTTATTACGGCCACGGCTGGCACGACCACCACGGCCAGCACCAGCACCAATGCCGACGCGCACCCGTTTGCCGACTACACCGAGCAGGTGTGGAGCGACGAGTTCAACGACACCAGCCTCGACGCCACCAAATGGACCTACGAAGTGCAGGACCAGTGGTTCAACAACGAGCTGGAATCGACGACTAATTCGCGCACCAACGTGAACGTGGCCAATGGCAACCTCAACATCACGGCCATTAAGGAGAGCTACCACGGGCACCAGTACACCTCGGGCCGCATCAACACCAAGGGTAAGAAGGAGTTTGTCTTTGGCCGGTACGACGTGCGGGCCAAGCTGCCCAAGGGCAAGGGCATGTGGCCCGCCATCTGGATGCTGGGCGCCAACGACAGCCAGGTGGCCTGGCCGGCCTGCGGCGAAATTGACATCATGGAGCTGAAGGGCAGTGCGCCCACCGTGAACTACAGCACCGTGCACTTTGGCAACACCGTGGCCACGCACCAGTACAAGGGCACGGCCTACCCCCTGCCCAGCAGCGTAAGCGGCGACTTCTCGACTGATTTCCACATCTTTAGCCTGGTGCGCAGCCAGAACCAGCTGGACTTCTACATCGACGGCAACAAGTACTACACCCTCACCTCGAACGACGTGGCGCCCTACCCCTTCAACAACCCCTTCTACGGCATCCTGAACCTGGCCGTGGGCGGCGACTTCGATGGCAACCCCGACGCGGGCACGGTCTTCCCGCAGACGATGCAGGTCGACTACGTGAAGTTCTTGCAGTACAAGCAATAGGCTGCTTTTTGACGGGGTAGGGCCGGCTGGCCCTACCCTCCTTTTTTTACCTCTTTTTCCCCACCCATCCCCGCATGAAAATCTTTACGCAACTTTTGCTGGCCGCCGGGCTGGCGACCCTGGGCAGCCGCGCGGCCTCGGCGCAGGTGCTCTACGACAACTTTGAGAATACCCGGCTTATCACCTACGGCTACGTGAGCGGCGCGCTGGCCCCGGCCGCCAACCCCGGCAGCAGCACCGTAAACAGCAGCGCTACCGTCGGCAAGTACGACCGCGATGCTACGCAGTACGCGGTAGTGGTGATGAACCCCACAAATGCCTACATGGCCGACGTGAGCGCCTACACGGCGGGCACCAAGAAGATAACTATGAAGTTTCGGAGCCCTGGCGCCGGCACAGCCGTGCAGCTGGTGTTGCAAAACAAGACTAAAACGGCCCTAAACTACCCCAACGGCAACTACGGCGGCACCTTCAACGCCACCACCTCGGCTACGGTCAACACCTGGGAAACCCTCACCTTTGCCTACACCGCCGGCGGGGCGGGCACCATTGACCCCACCGTGACGCCCACCACCGTAGACCAGCTGGTGATGCTGGTGGCGCCTAATACTACGACCCCAACCACCTACTACGTCGACGACATTATGGGGCCCGAGCTGGTGGCCGGCAGCCTCACGCCGCCGCCCGCGCTGGTGCCGCCCATCCTGCTCGACAACTTTGAGAATACCCGCCTAGTGAACTACCCGGCGGCGCAGGGCACCCTCAACCAAACCGCCGCCAACCCCGGCAGTAGCACCGGCAACACCAGCGCTACCGTGGCCAGCTTTGCCCGCGATGGCTCGCAGCAGTACGCCACCATCGCCATCCAGCCCAAGAGCGGCAAGTTTGGCGATGTATCGAGCTACGCCAGCGGCGCGCAGAAAATCACCCTCAAATTCCGCAGCCCCGGTGCCAGCACCGCCGTGCAGCTGGTGTTGCAAAACAAGGCCAAGACGGCCCTGAACTACCCCAACGGCAACTACGGCGGCACTTTTAACGCCACTACTTCGGCCACGGCGAACACCTGGGAAACCCTTACCTTCACCTACACTGCCGGCGGCGGCGGCAGCTTCGACCCCACCGTGCTGGCTACCGACGTGGACCAGCTTGCGCTGCTCATCGCGCCGGGCTCTACGGCCAACAGCGCTACCTATTATTTCGACGACCTGGTGGGCCCGGCGTTTGCGACCGCCCTGGCCGCGCGCCAGGCCAGCACCAGCGCGGCTGCCCTGGCCCCCGCCTACCCCCACCCCGCCGCCGGGCAGGTATCGGTGCCCTACAGCCTGCAAAAAGCGGCCGTGGTGAGCCTGGCCTTGTACGACGCCCTGGGCCGCCGCGCCACCGCCGTGTTTGAGAACCAGGCCCGGCCGGCCGGCGACTACCGCGCCGATTTCAGTACCGCCAGCCTGGCGCCCGGCCTCTACACCTGCCGCCTCGTGGTAGACGGCGCCGTGCTGAGCCACCAGCTGAGCGTGCAGTAAGCCGACTGACTTTAGTAGATAAGTAGCTTGGAAAGGCGGCCACGTCTCGGGTAGGCATGGCCGCCTTTTTGGTTGGCGGGAGGGGGTAGGGGACAGGTAGCAGGCCGCCCTTGCTTCCGGCTTGTAAGCTGGCCGCCGCCGAGCTGCCGCTGGCCACGCCCGCCGCCTCGCCCCGGCACGTGCCAGCCAGCTACTACCACGGGCTGCCCGAGCGGGTGGCCTATCAAAACTACCCCGTGTACGCGCCCGGCCGCGAGCCCAAGGGCTACTGGCAGTGGCTGCGCAAGCAGGCGCCGCGAGTGGTGTTTGACCCCGCCCGGCTGCACACCGAGGCCGACTGGATAAAGGCCGGCGAGCTGCTCTTCGACATGCCCATTGATGTGGACGGGGCCGTTATCTCGGTAGCCGACGTGCGCAATCCGGCGTTTTACGCCACCACCAAAACGCCCGTTGCCAAGGACGGCACCTGGCCCTACGCCCGCTACGTGGTGCCGCGGAAGGGCCAGGTGCTGCTCGGCAACCTCTCGTGCGGCATGTGCCACACCCGCGTCGAGAAAAGCGGCTTGGTGCTGAAGGGCGCGCAGGGCAATTTTCCGGGCGACCGGGCCACGGCCTGGGCCATTCGGCACGCGCCCGACTTTCCCGAGCCGGCGGCGCAGTCCGTGACCGGCACGCTCTTCGACGCGCCGTTTGTAAAAGACGCCCCCAACGCGCGGCTCAGCCACCAATCGAAGGAGCAGATTGCGCGGGCTTTCGAGGCGCTGCCGCCCGGCACCAACTGCCGCCAGGGCACCGGTATCCAGTTTCCGCCCTCGGTGCCCGACCTCATTGGGGTGCAGCCGCGCACCTACCTCGACCACGGCGGCCTGGCCCGGCACCGCAGCATCGGCGATAGGATGCGCTACATCGCCATCAACCAGGCCCTCGATTTTATGGCCAGCTACGACGGCTACATCCCGGCCGGCCTCCGGCACCAGGCCCTACCCCCCGCCGGCAAGGCCACGTTCTCGGGCACCTTGGACCGCTACAGCGAGGCCCGGCTGGTTGCCCTGGCCAAGTACGTGTATTCGCTGCAACCGCCCGCCCACCCCCGACCGCACCACGCTAGCTGCCTTTCTTAATACGCTTTGATAATGAAATTTTTTCTGTGGCTGAGCTGGCTGGGCTGGCTCGTGGCCGGACCCGCGGCCGAGCGCCAGGCGCCCGAACCGGCGGTGCGTTTCGAGATTACCAACGTGGGCTTCACCGTGAAGGGCACCTTTGCGGGCCTGGCGGCGACGGGCGAGTTTGACCCGGCGCGGCTGGCGCAGGCCCACGTGCGGGCCACGGTGCCGGTGAGCACCATCCGCACGGGTATCGGCCTGCGCGACCAGCATTTGCAAAAGCCCGACTACTTCGACGCGGCGCAGTTTCCGGTCATTACCATGCAGTCCACCGCGTTTCGCGCGCTGGGCGGCGGGCAGTACGAGGGCACGTTTACGCTCACTATCAAGGAGATTGCGCACGAGGTGAAGGTGCCCTTCGCGCTGTCGGCGGCCCGTGGGCTGCGGGGCAGCTTTCACCTTAACCGTCTCGATTATGGCCTCGGCAAAACCAGCCTCGTGCTATCCAACGACGTGATGGTGAGCCTGAACGCGACGCTCACCACCGGGCCGTAGCGCAGCGCAGGCCGACTACTGGCGGCTAAATACTACCGCAAGTGTGCGCCTTGAATCAGGCGGCCCGTTTAAACTTCAGGCCAGCCGGCACTTCTGAGGGAAATGCCGGCTGGCTTATTTCACGTACCCCGCCCGCCCGTTTTGGCGTAGGCTTTGCACTACCTTACTCACCCGATTTCACGGCCCTACTCCCTCACGCGCGGTTCACGTTGGCGCCCGCTATTTGGGTAACCGATTGGCTGGTTTCGGCGGCGGTGGGCGCTGGCTCGTAAGCTAGCCCAGGGCGGCCCCTACTGCCTTCTACTTTGTTTCTTTTGCCGCGCTGGCTGGCGCGGTTTCGCTCCCCGATGAGTACGACCACCGACTTGCTTACTACCCCCCTCGTAAGCCCCGAAGCCCCAACCCCGGCCGCCGATTTTGAGCTGGCTTTCCAACAAAAAGAAACGCTGTTGGCTGGCTACCTGGCCGCCTTCGCGGTGGTATACTTCCGCCAGCCGGCCGAGCGCAGCGCCACCCAGCTGCAGGCCACCTTGCGGGTCGAAAACGCGGTGGCCGCCTTCCCACCCGCCACTATCCTGCTGCCTATCAGCGACACGCTCACGCTGGCCGAGCTGGAAGCCGAGGCCGCCAGCCAGCTCGTAATGGGCCTGGCCGGGGTGGCCGAGCAGCTGGGCGCGGCCATCACGCGGGCGCGCATCTCGTTTCCGGCGCCCGAGGCCCAGAGCGCCGACCACCAGTGGTGCGTGACCCTGGACTTCGCGGCCGACCACACGGTGGCCGTCAGCTTTGCCTGCACGGCCGGGCTGCCGGGGCCCTGGGGCGCGGCCTACCTGCCGGCCCACGTGCGGCGGGTGTTTGAGCAGCTGGGCAGCAACCCGCAGGCGCCGGTGGGCTACGTGTTCTTTTTGGCCGACGAGGAAACGCAGCTGCTGCGCGACTTCCGCACCGTGCCGCAGCACGTGGCCGAAGGCGGCCCGCAGCAGCTCCACCACTTGTTTGAAGAAACCGTTGGCCACTACCCCAACCACCTGGCCCTGAGCTGGCTGAGCGAGACCCGCACCTACGCGCAGCTTAATGCCGAAGCCGACCAGCTGGCCGCCCGCCTGCAAAGCCAGGGCGTGCGGGCCGGCGACTTCGTGGGCCTGTACCTGGCCAAGTCGATTGAATTGTACGTGGGGATGCTGGCCGTGCTCAAGGCTGGCGCGGCCTACGTGCCGCTCGATTTGTCGTTCCCGGCCGACCGCGTCACGTTCATTCTGGGCGACTGCGGGGCGCGGGCCTTGCTCATTAACCGGCCGCTGCCCGCGGGCTTCGACGCCTGGCCGGGCCTGGTGCTCGACCTGGCGCAGCCCGCGCCCGCCCTACCCCCCGCCCTGGCGCCGGTGGCGGGCGGGCCCGATGCCATTGCCTACGTCATCTACACCTCGGGCACCACGGGCCTGCCCAAGGGCGTGCTCATTCCGCACCGCAGCATCTGCCACCTGGTGCGGGCCGAGCAGGTGCTGTTTCAGCCCACGCCGCAAGACCGCGTGGTGCAGGGCTTTTCGGTGGCCTTCGATGCCTCGCTGGAGGAGCTGTGGCTGGCCTGGGGCGCGGGCGGCGCGCTGGTGCCGGTGCCCGAAGAAACCATGAAAGCGCCCGATGCGCTGCCCGGCTTTTTGGTGGAGAATCAGGTAACGATTTTCTCGACCGTGCCCACGCTGCTCTCGCTGCTGCCGGCTACCATTCCCACGCTGCGGCTGCTTATCTTGGGCGGCGAGGTGTGCCCGCCTGAGCTACTTACCAAGTGGGCCAGCCGCCAGTGCCGGGTGGTGAACACCTACGGCCCCACCGAAGCCACGGTAGTAGCCACGGCCGCCGACTTTGTGCCCGGCCACAAGCTCACCATCGGGCGGCCGCTGGCGGGCTACGAGGTGCTGTTGCTCGACCAGCTGGGCCAGCTGGTACCGCTGGGCCAGGCTGGCGAGCTGTGCATCGGCGGGCCCGCGCTGGCCGCCGGCTACCTCAACCGGCCCGAACTGAGCGCCGCTAAATTTAACACCGTCAGCGAATTGCAAAACGGGTTCGGCGGGCGGCTTTACCGTACCGGCGACCTGGCCCGCTTCGAGGCCGAGGGCAACGTGGACTTTCTGGGGCGAATTGATACGCAGGTAAAAATCCGGGGCTTCCGGGTTGAATTGGCCGAAATCGAGAGCCTGCTGCTGCAATGGCCGGGCATCCGCAACGCCGCCGTGGCCCTCAAGGAAGGCGCCGACGGGGTCAAAAAGCTCATCGCCTACCTCATCCTGACCCCCGACCATTTGCTGGACGAAAAGGCGGTGCGCGCCTACCTGCGCGAGCGCCTGGCGCCCTACATGCTGCCCGCCGCGCTGGTGCCGCTGCTGGCTTTTCCACTGCTCACCAGCGGCAAGGTCGACCGCAAGGCCCTGCCCTACCCCGTGAGCGGCGACCAAGCCCCCACCCGCGAGCTGACCTTGCCCCGCAACCCGCTCGAAAGCGCCATCTACGCCGCCTGGCAGAAGCGCTTCGACACGGCCGACATTTCGGTTACCGACGACTTTTTCGACCTCGGCGGCAACTCGCTGCTGGCCTCGCTCATCATCTCCGAGCTGCGCCAGCAGCCCGATTTTCAGGGCCTGTCGGTGAAGGAGATGTACACCCGCCGCACCGTGGAGGGGCTGGCCGCCGCCGTGGCCGCCGATGCGGCCACGGCCGCCGCCGCGCCGGCCCCCGAGCCGGTGCGCCCTACCCCCCTGCGGCGCGCCAGCACCGCCACCCGGCTGCTCACGGCCATTTTGCAGCTGCTGGCCATCGCGGCCTTCTACGCCGGGCCGGTGCTGCTGCTGAACGTGACGCTGCACCTGCGGCCAGTCATTGCCGAGTGGTCGTGGCCCGCGCTCATTGCGGCCGGCGGGGGCGCGGTGGTGGGCTACGTGCCGCTGGCCTGCCTGCTGGTGGCAGGGCTGAAGTGGCTGATTATCGGCCGGTTCCGAGCGGGCGAGTACCCGCTGTGGGGGATGTACTACTTCCGGTTTTGGGTGGTGAAGAAATTGGTGGAGGCGGCCCCTACCCCCCTGCTATCGGCCACGCCGCTGCTGGCCATTTTTTACCGCCTGCTGGGCGCCCGCATTGGTAAAAACGTGTACCTGGGCACCACCCGCGTGCTGTGCTTCGACTTGCTGACCATCGGTGAGGGCGCCAGCGTGGCCCGCGAGGCGGCGCTGCTGGGCTACCGCGTGGAGCGCGACCGCCTCATCATCGGGGCCACCACCGTGGGCCGCGAGGCCTACGTGGGCCTGCGCGCCATCATGGAGGGCAACACCAGCCTGGGCATCGGCGCCGAGCTGGATGACCTCTCGGTGCTGCCCGCCGGCCAGCAGGTGCCCGACCGCGAGGGCTGGCTGGGCTCGCCGGCCCAGCGCGTGCGGGCAGTGCCCCTACCCCCCCTGCGGCCGGTGGCCGGGCCAGGCGCGGGCTACCTGGCGGCGCAGCTGGCGGCCATCGCGCTCATGCTGCTGGTGCCCACGCTGGCCTCGCTGCCGGTGCTGGCCATTCTCTACGAATTCGTGGAACCCCTTAAGCCGGAGGCCTCTTTGCTGGCGCTCCTTCCCTTGTCGGCGCTCTACGTGCTGATGCTGATTGCGGTGCTGGCCGGCACCAAGCGCCTGGTGGCCGGCCGCCAGGCCGACGGCACCATCCCGCTCTACAGCCTGGCCTACGTGCGCCACTGGGTGGCCGATGCCGTGCTGGCCCAGAGCCTGACCTTGCTGCGCTCGCTCTACGCCACCATTTACACCCCCTACTGGCTGCGGCTGCTGGGCGCCAAAATTGGCCACCGGGCCGAGGTTTCGACCCTCAACCACATCTCAGCCGAACACCTGACCGTGGGGCCCGGCTCGTTTTTGGCCGACTCGGTGAGCGTGGGCGCGCCGCGCGTGCAGCACGGGCTGGTGTCGGTGCTGCCCACGGTGGTGGGGCCGCGCACGTTCGTGGGCAATGGCGCGGTGCTGGCCGGCGGCACCGTGCTGGGCACCAATAACCTGATTGGCGCGCTCTCGTCGGCGCCCCTCGACACGCCGCCCGACAATACCTCCTGGGTGGGCTCGCCGGCCTTTCTGCTGCCCAACCGGCCGGTGTCGGCGGCGTTTGCGCCCGAGCTGACGTTTGCGCCGCCCGCCCGGCTGGTGTGGGCGCGCTCCATTATCGAGCTGTTTAAAATTGTGCTGCCGTTCACGTTCACGTTTATGACGTTCGCGGTGCTCTATCACTACTGCCATTTGCACCTGCTTTACTACCCCTTCTGGAGCAGCGTGGGCGTGGGCACGGGCGTGCTGGTGGGGCTGATTTTTGGCTTTTCCATCCTCACGGCCCTGCTCAAATGGGTGCTCATTGGTCGCTACCGGCCTTCGGAGAAGCCGCTGTGGTCGTCGTTCGTGTGGCGCAACGAGTTCGTCAACTCTTTGTGCGAAAGCTACGTGTACCCGTTCTGGGAAGCCGCGCTGCTGGGCACGCCGTTCGCCACCTGGTTTTTCCAGCTCATGGGCAGCCACTTTGGCCACTCGGTGTACATGGACACCACCGAAATCACGGAGTTTGACCTGGCCTGGGTGGCCGACCACGCCGTGCTCAACAACGGCTCGACCATCCAGACGCACCTGTTCGAGGACCGCGTGATGAAGATGTCGAACCTGCGCATCGGGCGCTACGCCACCGTGGGCACTTCCAGCGTGGTGCTCTACGACTCGGTTATCGGCCCCGGCGCCACGCTCAAGAGCCTGTCGCTCCTGATGAAGGGCGAGCAGCTGCCGGCCAACACCCGCTGGCAGGGCATCCCGAGCGCCTTTATTTCGGGCGGGCAGTAGGCGCCGCCCGCGCTTCCTCATGCCGCCCTTTCTGCACCTCTGGCAAGCCGACCTGGCCGCCGCCCTACCCCCCTGGGCGGCGGCCGAAGCCACCCTGTCGGCGGCCGAAACGGCGCGGCGGGCGCGCCTACGCAGCCCGGCCCTGCGCCAGACCTACGGCCGGGCCCACGGCTTTTTGCGGGCGGTACTGAGCCACTATACCGGCCAGCCGGCCAGTATGTTGCGCTTTGAGACCGATGCCCAGGGCAAACCCACGCTGCCCGACTCAGGCCTGCAGTTCAACCTGTCGTACCGGCCGGGGCGGGCGCTGCTGGCCGTGTCCGACGCGGGCCCCGTGGGGGTCGATGTGGAGCCGCTGACGCCGCTGGCCGATGCGGCCGCGCTCATCCAGGCGCTGTTTGCGCCCGCCGAGCAGGCGGCGCTGCGGGCCGCCGCGCCGGCCGATTACTGGCCGCTTTTTTATACTATCTGGACGCGTAAGGAAGCCTACGCCAAGGCGCTGGGTCGGGGGGTAGGGATGCCGTTCGCTGGCTTTTCGGTGCTAAATTTTGAACCCGGCCGGGCGCTACTATTCACTACGCCGGCGGGGGCGGCGCTGCACCATTGGGCCGCCGGCGCGGGCTACCAAGGCTCGGTAGCGGTGCTGGACGCTGCGCTGCCCACACCCCAGTTTTTTGCCTACCCCCCGGCGGGGTAGCCAGGTTAGCATCGCCGCGGGCGAAGCGCGCGCCACGAGTAGGTAAGGATGTCCGCGCGAAGAAGCTCGGAAGGACGTTGTTTTTTCGCGCGGCATTACGTGACGAGGATAACGCTCACCGCCAAAATCCTGGAAAACAGCACGGAGCCAAGAACCAGTGGGATAAATAGTAAGTAACTGCTTACTGGGGACGGCACATTGCGCAGTACTTTTACGCCGTGCCCGAGTACTTGCTTTTCGTTGATACCGAGACGTCGGGCCTGCCCGCCGACTGGCGCCGGCCCTACGCCGAGCCGGGCGCGTGGCCGCACGTGGCCCAGGTGGCCTGGCTCATCTACACGGCGGCCGGCGAGCTGGTGAAGACCGAGAACCACTACATCCGGCCCAGCGACTACGACCTGACGCCCGCTTCCATGCAGGTGCACGGCCTCACGCTGGCCTACCTGCACGAGCACGGCCAGGCCCGCCGGCCCGTGATGCAGCGCCTGCACGACGACCTGCGCCGCTATAAGCCGCTGGTGGTGGGGCACTTCATCGAGCTCGACTACCACATGGTGGGCGTCAGCTTTCACCGCGCGGGGCTCGATAATGCGCTGCTGGGCCTATCCACTTTCTGCACCATGCGCCTCACCGGGCGCTTTTGGCAGCCCGTGCGCCAGCAGTATTTGCGCCTGGCCGACCTGTACCAGCGGCAGTTTGGCCGGCCCATGCTGAAGCAGCACGATGCCCTGGCCGATGCCGAGGCCACCGCGCAGTGCTTTTTCGAGCTGCGCCGCACCGGCGACATCGATGCCGAGGTGCTGGCCAGCCAGCCCACCTTGCAGCCGCCGCCCACCCACGCCGCGCTGGCCGCCGCCCGCCGCCCGTTCTGGAAATACTGGCTGGGTATGATTTAATTTGAGAAACTGAAATCGTCTGTCATTGCGAGCGCAACGAAGTGGAGCGCGGCCATCTTTCCTGCACGTTGGGGGTAGTAATCCAACGGGTAGGAAAGATGGTCGCGCTCCACTTCGTTGCGCTCGCAATGACAACTAGCCGCTTTATTTGCCCTTCGTTACTCACTACTTCTATGGATACCCGCCTGGCCTTTCTGCGCACCGTTGAGCCGTTTCACCTCCTACCCCCCGAGGTGCTGGAGGAGGTGGCCGCGCTGCTGCAAGAGGTGACGCACCCGCGCGAAGCCGTCATCTACCACCAGGGCGAAACCAAGCTGCGGGGCGTCGATTTGATTATTGAGGGCGCCTACGACACGTTCTTTTATGATGGCCAGCGGGCGCGCCGGCTGCCCGAGGTGTACGGCCCCGGCGAGTGCTACGGCGGCGTGTCGGTGCTGCTGAATAAAAAGCGCTCGCTGCGCACGGTGCAGGCGCGGGCCGGCACGCGGGTCTACTTCCTGCACCGCAACGATTTTCGGGGGCTGTGCCTGGGCTACGAGGCGTTTTTTCACTACTTCACCAGCCGCTACGGCCGGCTGATGCTCGACGACGAGTATGCCCAGCTGGTGCAGCCCGGCCCCCAAACGGCCCAGAATTTTATCGCCGCCGACGAGCTGTACTCGCGCCGCATGGGCAGCGTAGAAATGCGCGAGGTGCTGGCCTGCCCCGGCAGCACGCCCACCCACGAGGTGGCCCGGCGCATGGCCAAGGCCCGCAGCAGCTGCTACTTCGTGCTCGGCGAGGGGGGTAGGGAAATCGTGGGCTACGTCACCGACATCACGCTGCGCGATAAGGTGGTGGCGGCCCTCGGCGACGCGCGCCTGCCCATTAGCACCTACCTCGACGCCCCTACCCGCTCGGTGAGCAGCGAAGCCTTTGTGTATGAGGCCCTTTTGCTGATGTTTCGGACCAAGACGCGCTACCTGCTGGTGGAGGGCACGCCGGGCGAGTACCTGGGCTTTATCTCGCGCAACAAGCTGCTGGCCGAGCAGGCGCAGTCGCCGTTCCTATTCATTCAGGGCGTGAAGCAGGCCGTGTCGCTGCGCGAGCTGCGGCGCAACTGGCAGAAGGTGCCCGACATCGTGTTTCAGCTGCTCGACCGCGGCGTGAAGCCCGAAATCGTGAACCAGGTTATCACGACCGTGGCCGATACCATCGCCCTCAAGGTCATTGAGGACGTGATTAAGGAGCTGGGGCCGCCGCCGGCGCGGTTCGTGTTCATCGTGCTCGGCTCGGAGGGCAGGCAGGAGCAAACCCTGCTCACGGACCAGGATAACGCCATCATTTACGAAGACAAGGCCAACGAGCAGCGCGAGCTGGTGCGCGACTACTTCCTGCGCTTCGCCACCGAGGTGAGCGACCGGCTCAACGAGATTGGCTTCAGCTTTTGCGACGGCGGCTTCATGGCCAAAAACCCCAAGTGGACGCACTCGCTCTCGCACTGGAAGCGCAACTACACTGAGTGGCTGCACGAGTCGAACCCCGAAAACGTGATGCGCTTCGCCGCGTTTTTCGACATCCGCTTCCTCTACGGCGAGGCCGATATTCTGGAAGAGCTGCGCGATTTTCTGGACGCGGAGCTGCAAAAGCCGCTCGACCGCTTTCTGCACTACATGGCCACCAATGCCGTGCAGTACGAGCCGCCGCTCACGTTTTTCAACAATATCCGCACCTTCGCCGTGGGGCAGCAGCAGGTGGTGAACCTCAAGAAAATCATGTCGCCCATCGTGGATGCGGTGCGCGTGTTTGCCCTCAAAAACCGGGTTTTCGCCACCAACACCGGCCAGCGCCTGGCCGCCCTGCGCCAGCTCGGCGTCTTCACCGAAAAGGAATACCAGGAGCTGCTGCAGTCGTACTACTACCTCATGGGCATGCGCCTCAAGAAGCAGGCCACCCAGATGATGCACGACAAGCTACCCCCCGATAACTACCTGGACCCCAAGCAGCTGACCAAAGTGGAGCGCGTTACACTCAAGGAGATTTTCAAAGTCATCGCCGACTTTCAGCTGAAAATCAAGGTAAACTTCGCCAAGATGCTGAACTGACGATGTAGCGTGCACTAAAAAGTGCGCCTACTGCTTCCCTACCCCCCCCGCTGCGACGAATCGCGCACTATCAGCTTGGGCTTGAGCACGATGCCGCGCGGGGTGCTGGCCTTGTGCTCGGGGGTAGGCAGCATTTTCTGAAACTGCTGCACGGCGGTGCGGCCCATTTGCTCGCAGCGCTGGTCCACGGTGGTGAGGGCGGGCTCGGTGAGGCTGGTAAACAGCTCATTGCTGAAGCCGGCGATGGCCACGTCCTGGGGCACCCGGAAGCCGAGCTTCTTGGCGACCTGCATGGCCCCTACGGCCGCCAGGTCGTTGCTGCTGAACAGCCCGTCGGGGCGGCGGGTGGGCGAGAGGCGTAGCAGGCCGCGCATGGCGGCCGCGCCGCCCTGCTGGCTCAGCTCGCAGAAGGCCACCAGGCGCGGGTCGGGCGCCAGGCCGTGGGCGGCCAGCGCGTCGAGGTAGCCCTGGTGGCGGTTTTGGTGGATGTTGACGTGCAGCGGGCCGGTGAAGTGCGCGATGCGGCGGCAGCCCTGCTCAATGAGGTGCTCGACCACCTGGTAGGCGCCCAGGTAGTCGTTGAGCGTGACCGACGTCACGTTCTGGCCCTTGAAGCCCTGCACTACCCGGTCAAAAAACACCAGCGGCACGCCCTGCTGGCGCACGGCCTCAAAGTACTCAAAATCAGTGGTACTATCGGAAAGGGAGAGCAGGATGCCGGCGACCTGCGCGCCCATCAGCAGCTCAATAATCTGCTGCTCCTGCTGGCCATCCTCGTTCGACTGGCAAATCATGACGTTGAAGCCGGCCGCGCTGGCCTCGCTGGCAATGCCGTGGATGACTTCGGGAAAAAAGTAGCCTGTGATGTGTGGCACGATTACGCCGAGCGTGTTGCTGCGGCCGCGGCGCAGGCCGGCGGCCAGCGGGTTGGGCTGGTAGTGCAGCTCCTTGGCCAGCTGGCGCACGCGGGCCTTAGTAGCCTCGCTCACGTCGTGGTGGTCGGCCAGGGCCCGCGAGATGGTCGAAGGCGAAAGGCCCAGGGCCTTGGCCAGGTCGATGATAGAAGCACGACGATTCATACGGCAGACAAGAAGGAGCAGCACGGCAAACAATAACCACCACAAAGATGGGGTTTAAGGTACTGAGTAGGCGGTGAAGCCCTCGCGGCCGGGGCCCGCCCCACCCAAACCGGGGCACCTACGTATGTAGCCGAACGCGCTGCCAGGCCCGAATGTTGCTGGTAGTATTAGCTCAGCTACCGTAGTTTGCTGTATGAAGTCGTTTCCCCTCTGGCGCGTGCTGGGTGTTGGTTTTTTGCTTCTGTTACTGGCTCTGGGGCTGGCCGGCTGGCTCGTGACCAATCGCTACGCCCAGCCCTACGTGCAGCGGCTCGTGCGCGAGCAATTGACCCGCAACTCGGAGCTGGTACTCGACCCGTTTGAGGTAGACTTTTCGGTGTGGCACGACTTTCCCCACCTCACGGCGTCGCTCAGCCACCTCACGCTGCGCGACAGCTCGAACCACCGCACGCTGCCGGTGCTACGCCTGGGCCGCGCCGACCTGCGCCTCGACTTGCGCGCGCTGCTGCACCGCCGGGTGCACGTGACGCGCCTGACGCTGCGCGACGTGGCCATTGGCCAGCGCGTCGACTCGCTGGGCCACACCTGGGGCCTGCGTGGCAAAAAGCACGCAACCAGCAGCGACCCGCCCAGGATTGACCTGGCGCTGGATTCGATTATTATTTATAATTTCGGGATTTTTACCCGCAACGACTTTACCCACAGCGTGCTGCAGGGCCGCGTGTACCAGGCTCGCCTCACGGCCGCGCTGCGCCAGGGCGTGCTGAACGTGCGGGGGCACTTTGGGGGGCGGCTGGTGAAGCTGCGCAACCGCAGCGGCGACCTGCTGGCCAATGAGCCCGTGAGCACCTGGCTCAACTACCGCTACGACTTTGGGCAGCGCCAGGGCACGTTCTATAACACCCGCGCCACGCTCAATGGCGACACCATTCACATCAGTGGCACGCACACGGCGGCCGTGGCCGTGGGCAGCGCCCCGCCCGCCGGCACGGTGCTGAACCTCCGTTTTGCCGGTAGCCAGCCGCTGCTGGCCGTGCTGCACGCCGCCCTACCCCCCTCGCTGCGCCCCATCCTCACCGATGCCGTGAGCCCCAGCAAGGCCCAGATTGAGTACCTGATGTCGGGCCTGAGCGGGCCGAAGGTGCGGCCGCGCATCGTGCTGCGCTTTGGCCTGCGCGGCGCCAGCATTCAGTGGCCCGACTCGGCGCGGCGCATCGACCGCTGGGACTTGCAGGGCACCTACGACAACGGCCCGGCCCACCTGCCCCGCACCATGTCCTTGAACCTGAGCCAGTGCCGCGTGTACTCGCCGGCGGGCTTGCTGGACATAGCCTTTTCGCTGCGCGATTTTCGGCGGCCGGTGGTGCAGGGCCGGCTGCACGGGCGCACCGAGCTGCCCGCCCTGGCCACGCTGCTGGGCACCCACGGCCGCTGGCACGCCGCGCAGGGCACCGCCGACCTCGACGTGCGCCTGCGAGGCCTGCTGCCGGCAATGGGGCTGCACCACCGGGGCGACTTCCGGCGCAACCTGTCGGTGCGTGGGGTGGCCACGCTGCGCAACGCGGTGTTTGAGCGCGTGGGCCACCACGGCGACTTGCGCAATCTCAACGTGCGCATCGGGCTCAACGACAGCCTCTGGCGCCTCTCCAACGCCTCGGGGGTGCTGGCGGGCATGAAATTCAACGCCTCGGCCACCACTACGTACCTGCTCGACTACTTCACGGGCCAGCACCCCACCACTGAGATTAAGGGCAGCTTCGCGGTGGATGAGCTGGATATTGGCAGCCTGCGGCAGCTGTTGCAGCCGGCGCGGCCCGTAGCCCAGGCCACTAGCCCTACCCCCCCCCGCCAGCCGAACGCGCGCGCGCCGCGCTCGCTGGCGGCCCGGCGGCGCATTGCCACCACGCTGGGCACGCACCTCATTCCCAGCGGAATGCACCTCGACCTGGCCCTGCGCTGCGGTCGGCTGGCCCTGGCCACCGACACCCTACGCGAGCTGGCCGTGCGCATTCGCCACGATGGCGAGCGCGTGCAACTGACCGGCATTCAGGGCAAGCTCTGGGACGGGAGCGTGCGCGGCGAGGCGCAGTGGCCCACCGACTCGGCCAACCGGGTGGTGCCGGTGGTGTATAACCTTGATTTTCGGTTTGATACGCTTAATTACAAGTCGCTGCTCGACCGGCTGTCGCGGCCGCCGCGGCACTCGGCTAAGTCGCCCGGCAGCCCCGCCATCCGAGAGCTGCTGCTGGCCGCCAATGGCAAGATTAACTACGAAATCAACCGCCTGATACTGCCCAACGGCGACAACGTGCGCGCCCTGCGCATGCGCTTCGACAAAAACGGCTCGCAGCTCAACCTGCCCTACCTCTACTTTATGGCGCCGCAGGGGGGGGTAGGCAGCGGCTCGGCCACGGTGCAGGTGCAGGGCCTGCGCATTGTGAAGGCCGATGCCAACCTCTACCTGCGCTACCCCACCCTCGACGTGCCCCAGCTGCTGCGGATGCTGGCCAGCGTGGCCCCGCCCCGCACCGACTCGGCGGCCGCCGCGGCCCGGCGCACGCAGCGGGCGGCCCGGCGCGCCGCCCGCCAGAACGATGGCGCGGGGCCGCCCACCGCGGGAGCGGGCTCGCTGCTCACGAGTGGGCGCTTCACGGCGCTGCTGCGCGTGGAGGCCGACCAGGTGCGCTACGCCGCCGTGCAGGGCTCGCAGTTTCGGCTGGTGACGCACTTGCAGGAGGGCGAGGCCATGCTCGACGACTGCACCGTGAACACGCTGGGTGGCCGCGTGACGCTGCGCGGGCGCCTCATCACCAACGCCGGCCGCCAGCACCACCCCTTGCAGGTGCAGGCGCTGCTCGAAGATATCAAGCTGCCCGAGCTGTTTGGCACGGCCACGGCCATGAAGCTCAACGTGCTGGAGCGCAGCAACATCGAGGGCAGCCTGCGCTGCGCCGCCGCCGTGCGCACCGACCTCGACGAGAAGTTTTTGCCCAACCTGGATAATACCAACGGCTACCTCAAAGCCGACCTGCGCGAGCTAGAGCTGGTGGACGTGGAAGTGCTGGAAGAGACGTTTAAGCTGTTTAAGAAACGTACCGGGCACTTGTTTTTCGAGCCCGTCAGCACCGAGTTTGTGCTGAGCCGGGGCCAGCTGCTCATCCCCAACCTGCGCCTGAACAGCAACCTGACCGAGCTGCAGGTGAGCGGCCGCTACGACCTCGACGGCCGCGCCAACCTCTATGTGGGCCTCAACGTGCTGCACGCCCTCACCGGCAACAACGATAAGCGCATTGCTCGCATCCAGGCCGGCGAGCCCGCGCGCCGCCGCCACGCCCCGCTCACCTACGTGAACCTGAGCCGCGACGTGCCCCACACCAAGTACCACGTTAAGCTCTTCCAGAAGCAGGAGCAGCGCCAGGCCCAGGCCGACGTGCGTCGGCAGTTCCGCCAGCTCATCATCACCCAGCGCCTCGACACCACGCTGCGCCTGCTGCCCAGCGCGCCCCTCACGGCCCCGCCGCCCGGGGTGGCCACGTCGCCGTGAAGTAATGGGAGTAATGGGTAGGGAGGTAATGAGTAATGAGTAAAAAAGAACGTCATGCTGAGCTTGTCGAAGCATCTCGCTCGCGTCGTTGAACGATTAGAGTTAGTGCTGCACGCGAGATGCTTCGACAAGCTCAGCGTGACGTTCTTTTATCCATTACTCATTACCTCCCTACCCCTTCAAAATCTCCTCAATTCGCGCCAACTCCGCTTCGCTGAACTGGTAGTTTTTGAGGCTGCCGATGGCGTCGGTTACTTGCTGGGGCTTGCTGGCGCCGATGATGACGGACGTGATGCGCGGGTCTTTCAGCACCCAGGCCAGGGCCAGCTGGGCCATCGTTTGGTGGCGGGCCTGGGCCAGCTCGTTGAGCTTCTGGGCCTTGGCCACGTTGGCGGGCGTGAGCTGGTTTTCGTCGAGGGCGCCGTTGCCGAGGTTGCGGGCCACCCGCGAATCGTCGGGGATGCCTTTCAAATACTTGTCGGTCAGCAGGCCCTGGGCCAGGGGCGAGAACGGGATGCACCCTACCCCCTCCTGGGCCAGCACGTCGAGCAGGCCCTTTTCGGGTTCGCGCACCAGCATCGAGTACTTGGGCTGGTGAATGAGGCAGGATGTGCCCAGCGCCCGCAGCACCTCGATGGCGCGGCGGGCCTGCTCGGGCGGGTAGTTCGAGATGCCCACGTACAGGGCCTTGCCCTGGCGCACCAAGGAGTCGAGGGCGCCCATGCTTTCCTCCACGGGCGTGTCGGGGTCGGGGCGGTGGTGGTAGAAGATATCGACGTAGTCGAGCTTCATCCGGCGCAGGCTCTGGTCAAGGCTGGAGATGAGGTACTTGCGCGAGCCACCGTCGCCGTAGGGGCCGGGCCACATGCCGTAGCCCGCCTTGCTGGAGATGATGAGCTCATCGCGATAAGCCCGAAAGTCGTCGTGCAGCAGGCGGCCAAACATCTCCTCGGCCGAGCCCTGGGGCGGGCCGTAGTTGTTGGCCAGGTCGAAGTGCGTGATGCCCGCGTCGAAAGCCGTGCGCAGGATGGCGCGGCAGTTGGCCTGGGCGTCTTTCTCGCCAAAATTTTGCCACAGGCCCAGCGACACGGCGGGCAATTGCAGACCGCTGCGGCCGCAGCGGCGGTATTCCATCGCCTCGTAGCGGGCGGGGTTGGGTTGGTAAGCCATGAGCAAGGGGTAGGAAAAGGGAACGTTGCGGGGCCAAAACTACTCGCCGCCGCCGGGGTTTTGGCCCTACCCCCCACCCGCGGCCCAGTAAACGCTGGGTGCGCATTACTTTCCGGCCCGCAAGCGCTTTTCGCCCTTCCCCCATGCCCCGCCCCTACCCCCGCCGGCTAGCCGGCAGCCTACTGCTGGCCGCCCTGGCCCTGCCCGCCGTCGCCCAAACCACCCCCGCCGCCACCCGCGCCCAGGACTCGCTCTTCGTGCGCCAGCACTACCGCAAGCTGGAGCACCTCATTCCGATGCGCGACGGTACCCGGCTGGCCACCATTCTCTACGTGCCGCTCGATGCCAGCAAGGCCCGCCCCTACCCTTTCCTGATGGAGCGCACGCCCTACTCGGCCGGCCCGCGCGGCGCTGACAAATACCCCACGCGCGGCCCCGGCCCCAGCCGTGAGCTGAGCCAGGAGCAGTACATTTTTGTGTATCAGGACGTGCGCGGGCGCTACCTCAGCGAAGGCCAGTTTGAGGAAATGACGCCCGCCCTACCCCCCTCCGGCGGCGGCAAGAGCACCAAGGGCGCGGGCAAAAATGCCACCCACGACGAGAGCACTGACACCTACGATACCATCGAGTGGCTGCTCAAAAATGTGCCGAACAACAACGGCCGGGTGGGCATCATGGGCATTTCCTACCCCGGCTTCTACGCCACGGCCAGCCTGCCCAATGCCCACCCGGCGCTCAAGGCCGTATCGCCGCAGGCGCCGGTCACGGATGAGTTTATGGGCGACGATGCGCGGCACGGTGGGGCGTTTTTTCTGCTCGACAACTTCGACTTTACCAACTACTTCGACGTGCCCCGGCCCAAGCCGCTGGCCGAGTACGCGCAATTATTTCCGTTGAAAATCGCGGATGCCTACCAGTTTTTCCTGGACCTGGGGCCCATCAAAAACGCCAACCAGGCCAAGTATTTCAACGGTAAGGCGCGCATCTGGAACGAGTACCTGGCGCACGATACCTACGACGCCTACTGGCAGGCGCGCAACATTCGGCCGCACCTCACGGGCGTGCGGCCGGCCGTGCTGGTGGTGGGCGGCTGGTATGATGCCGAGGACTTGTTTGGGGCCTTGCACACCTACCAGGCCATCGAGAAGCAGAACCCCGGCGCCACCAACCGCCTCGTGATGGGCCCCTGGACCCACGGCGCCTGGAGCCGCCCCGATTGGAGCCAGTTCGGCCCGCTGAAATTTGGCCAAAACACCGCCGACTACTACCGCCGCACGTTGGAAACGCCATTTTTCAATTATTACCTAAAAGACAAAGGCAGCTTCAACGCGGCCGAGGCCACGGTATTTGACACGGGCACGAATGAGTGGAAAACCTACCCCGCCTGGCCGCCGAAGACGGCGCAGGCGCAGCCGTTTTATTTTCAGCCCGATGGGGGCCTGATGACATATGACAACAAAGTAGGAGAAGCTATTCAAGGCATGGTAGCCGGCCCAACTATCACGCGCTTACCAGTTGTTCCGACCCCGCCCGCCATTCCCACCTTCTCCGAATACCTCAGCGACCCGGCGCACCCGGTGCCCTACGCGCCGGGCATTCTGAGCAGCCGCAGCAACGAGTACATGATTGCCGACCAACGCTTTGCCTCCCAGCGGCCCGACGTGCTCACTTTCCAAACCCTACCCCTCCCGCAGGACCTGACCGTAGCCGGCCCGCTAGCCGTGGACCTGTGGGTGAGCACCTCGGGCACCGACGCCGACTTCGTGGTGAAGCTCATCGACGTGCTGCCCGACGATGCGGCCGACCCCGCGCCCGGCGCCCACAACACGACCCTACCCGGCACCCAGCGCCTGGTGCGGGCCGACGTGCTGCGCGGCCGCTTCCGCCACAGCTTCACCACGCCCGAGGCCTTCCAGCCCAACGTGCCCACCGAGGTGAAGTACGAGCTGAATGACGTGCTGCACACCTTCAAGAAAGGTCACCGCCTGCAAGTGCAGGTGCAAAGCAGTTGGTTTCCGCTGGTGGATAGGAACCCGCAGCAGTTCATTAACATCTCCACGGCCGAGGCCAAGGATTTTCAGAAGGCGACCATTCGCCTTTACCACGAGCCCGGGCACGCCTCTAGCGTGACGCTGCCGGTGCTCAAATAATAATTGTCCTTGCGAGCGCAACGAAGTGGAGCGCGGCAATCTTTCCTACAATCGTTGAGAGTGCTATCCCAACGATTAGGAAGGATTGCCGCG
>CAZZWL010000040.1:0-38479 GCA_964657755.1 uncultured Rhodanobacter sp. | reverse complement strand
ACGCCGTCGTGATTGGGGCCGGCCCCGTGGGCCTGGCCTGCGCCCTCGAAATTCAACGCCAGGGCCTCGGCGTGGCCGTGGTGGACAAGGGTGCGCTCGTGAACTCGCTGGTGGGCTACCCCACCCAGATGGAGTTTTTCTCGACGCCCGAGCTGCTCGAAATTGGCGGCCACCCCTTCCCGATGGCCAGCTACAAGCCCCACCGCGAAGACGCCCTCGACTACTACCAGCGCGTGGCCGCCACCGAGCGCCTCGACCTGCGCCTCTACGAGCGCGTGACCGGCCTGCGGGGGGAGGCCGGCGACTTCGTGGTCGAAACCAGCAAGGGCGAAATCGCGGCCCGCGCCGTGGTGGTGGCTACCGGCTTCTTCGACGTGCCCAACCGCATGAATATTCCCGGCGAAGACCTGCCGCACGTCAATCATTATTTTAAAGAGCCTTACGCCCACGCCGGGCAGGACGTGGTGGTAATCGGTGCCAAAAACTCTTCGGCCAAGGCGGCGCTGTCGCTCACCCGCGCCGGCGCCCGCGTGACGCTGGTGGTGCGCGGCCCCGAAGTGGCCGAAACCGTGAAATACTGGATTCGCCCCGACCTGCTCAACCGCATCAAGGAAGGCCGCATCACGGCGCATTTCAACACCACCATCGACGCCTTCACGCCCACCTCGGTAGAGGTGACCACCCCCGACGGCCCGCGCAGCCTGCCGGCCGACTACGTGTACGCCCTCACCGGCTACCGGCCTGACTATACGTTGCTGGTCGATATGCTCGCCCTGCCGCTCGATGAGCGCGACGCGGCCCTACCCCCCATTTTTGACGTGACGACCCACGAGACGGCCCGCCCCGGCGTGTACGTGGCCGGCACCGTGTGCGGCGGCCTGGCCACCAGCCGCTGGTTTATTGAGAATGGGCGGCACCACGCGCAGCTCATTGCGACGGCGCTGGCCGCCCCCGTGCTCAGGGCGTAGCGGGCGCGGCGCACTCGGCGGCGGCCGCCTGCGCGTAGGAATACCCGGCGGCCGCCCCCCGCCGAAAAAACTCGCAGCCGCTGACCGAGTCGCCCGCCTGCTGGGCCAGGCGGCCCAATAAATACAGCGTGCGCCCATCGTGGGGCTGATTGCGAAGGGCTTGAAAATAGACCAGGCGGGCATCGTCGAAACGCGCCAGCCGGGTAAGGGCCGCGCCTTCGGCCTGCAGGTAGGGGAGGGGCACGACCCGGCCGGCGCGCTGGAGCTGGTAGCGGCCCTGGCGCAGGTCGGTGAGAGCCGGCCGGAACTGGTGCAAATCGAGCAAGCGGTTTTCGCCGCGGGCCAGGTGGGCTTCGGCCAGGGCCGTATCGAGATCCAGAGCGCGGGAGTAGCTCAGGTCGGCGGCGGCGGGCTGGTGCAGGCCGGCCTGGCAGCGGCCCAGGCGGTAGAGCAGGCTCGCGGCTTCAAGGGGGGGTAGGGGCGCGTCGGCGGTGGCCAGCAGCGCGGCCTCGTAGTCGGCGCGGGCGGCGTTCAGGTCGTGGTCGATATCCTGGTGCAGCTGGCCGCGCAGCCGCAGGGCTTCGATGTGGTTGTCGCGAAAGTCCAGGGCCTGGTCGAGCTGGCGCTCAGCCTCCCGCCACTGGCCCTGGGCAAAGGCCGTGCGCGCGTCCTGGTAGTACAGCTTGGCCTCGACGCGGTCCATCACGACCTTGGCGGAAATGCCGAACAAAAAAATCAGCAATACCAGCCCGCCCACCAGCCAAAAATCCTGGCGGTTGAAGCGCGCCTGCTGGCGCGGCACCCGCTGCTGGTAGTGGCGCTCGCGCCGGCCCGCCGGGGGGCGGGTGCGCAGCGGAGGGGCCGGGGCCGCGCCGGGCATCTTATACACCGACGGCCCACCCGCCGCCCCTTCGGAAGCATAGCGGAGCATCTCGGCCGCCTGGCGGGCTTCGAGCTGGAGCTTATAATCGTACTGGGCGCGCCGGTCGGGGCTCGATAATACGCCGTAGGCGACCGCCACGGCCTTAAACTGCTCCTCAAAGCGGCGGTCGCCCCCGTGCTTGTCGGGGTGCAGCTCGGTGGCCAGCCGACGGTAGGCGCGCTTGATATCGGCACCGGGAGCAGTAGTAGGCACCCCCAGCACCTGGTAATGATTTTGACTCACGCCACAAAAATTTAACTTAAAGCAAGGAGCAAAGGCAGCCTCCGTGCCAAGTTTTGCGTAAAGAACGCCTTAGACAGCCAAGCCGTTGCCATTGGCTATACGCTTAACCCCATTTCTTCGCTAAACAATTCCGCTCGCATGGCCTCCCTGACCGACGACAAAACGCCGCGCAACGATAGTCTTATCAGCAACCTGACCGGCTACCTCGATACGCGCATTGACTTGGTGCGCCTGGAAGCACAAGAGAAAGCAAAAAGTGTTTTCGTTAGCTCCGTTCACGGAGTCGCTTTGGGGGTGCTGGGCTTTCTGTTCGTGCTCTTTGGCTCTATCTACCTGGGCTTTCTGCTCAACGATGTACTGGATAGTCCCTCCGCCGGTTTTGGCTTGGTAGCCACGCTGTACCTGCTGCTGGCAGTCCTGTTTTTTGTGGGGGTTGACAAAAAAATATTTCAGGGAGTGGCTGATAAGCTGTTGCACAATACCATCTACAAATCTGACAAGCGCGCGTAAGCTGCCCACCTGCGTCCCCCGGATATTTCTTCGCAAACTGCCCCAACCATGACTGAGCCTACTAACCCTTTGTTTGAGGACGAAAAAGATTTTCTGCTGCGCAAAAAGCTGGAATACGAGCGTGCGCTCCGCGGCGATGTGCAGGAGATAAAAGAACAGACCGTGCAGGTGGGTAAAATGGCGTTGATTGGTGCGGGGGTAGTGAGTGGTATCTGGCTGCTGACCAAGGCTTTTGGGGGCCGCAAGCCTAAGCGCAAGCACAAAAAGCACCGGCATTCGTTTGAAGATTACGCGGGCTTTGATGGCTTTGATGAAAATGACCAGGAGTTGAGTGAGCTGGCCGCTGGTTACCAGGACGCTGATTACACCTACGATGACGACGGCAACTATGCGCCCGTGGGTGGCGACGATGGCTTTCACTACCAAGGTGCTTCGGATGCCAACGGCCTTGATGATAACGACCTGAGCTATAATCCTGATTTCTCGGTTCCTACCCACGGGTTTGCTGGTGAGGAGGCGCCGGACACGCACCACGTGGGCGAGGACCACGGCCGTGATGAAGGCCCGGCGGCACATGCCTCGACCGCCTCTTCGCAGGCCCTGCCCTACGACGACAGCCGCCTCCTACCCCACTCGGAGGATTTTGATGAGCCGGCAACGGCTGAGCACGAAGCAGCCGGGCCGGCACCCGGCAAAAAGCGCAACGCGGCCCTTGGTATCGTGGGCCCTGCCCTGCTGGCATTTGCGAAGAGCGAAACTGGGCGCGTGGTAGTGGCGCAGGCCGCCGCCATTGCCCTGGCAATGGTGACCAAGGTCGTGCAGGATATTATGCCCAAGAATGCGAGCGAAACCGGCAAAAATTCCGACCTTGCGGCTTCATCGGCTACCAAGGGCGTTCCGCCTACCGCGTGGCCCGCTACTTCTGCCGCCCAGGATGCCACTGCCGCCGCTCACCACGACGACACCCTTACCGCCCGCGAACCGCTTGCTTGATACGTTGGCCGGGCTGCGGCGGCGCGGGCACAAGGCACTAGCCGTGCTGCTCGACCCCGACGATTTTGAGCCCAATCGCCTGCGCCAGCTGTTGCGCGTAGCGCAGCAACACGTCATTGATTTCTTCCTCGTTGGGGGCAGCCTGGTACTTACGGAGCACCAAGCTGCCCTCATTGCCTTGCTTAAGGCCGAAGCACCACAGGTGCCGGTGCTGCTCTTTCCGAGCCACGCGCTGCACGTAGACCCCACCGCCGATGGCATTTTGCTGCTCTCGTTGATTTCGGGCCGCAATCCTGACTTTCTGATTGGCCAGCACGTGGTAGCGGCCCCGCGCCTACGCCACAGTGGCTTGCAGCTGCTGCCTACCGGCTACATGCTGGTTGACAGCGGGCGGCCCACGACGGCCTCCTATATCAGCGGCACCACGCCCCTACCCCACGACAAGCCCAGCATCGCGGCGGCCACGGCGATGGCGGGCGAGCAGCTTGGTCTGCGCCTTATGTACCTCGATGGGGGGAGTGGGGCCCAGCACCCCGTGTCGGCGGCCATGATTCGGGCCGTGCGCGAGGCCGTAGACACACCGCTGCTGGTGGGCGGCGGCCTCAACACCGGCGAGAAGATATACGCCGCGCTGGCCGCTGGGGCCGATGTGGTAGTAGTGGGCAACCACCTCGAGCGCGACCCGCATTTTCTGGCTGATGCCGTGGCGGCCGTGCGGCAGGTGACGGCTCATCAGGCCACGAAATAAATCCGCGTTGGGCCGTAACGAGGGGGTAGGCGGGGCGGTAAGTAGCCGTAGTCGAAAACATGATTCAAATTTTATGCTTGCAGTGGCCACCAAGCAAGGCGATTGCGTGCTGGTCGGCGGGCGCATTCTAGGCGAATTAACGTCGCGTATTACCTAGGCTTGGTTGTAGCTATGAGTGAGCAGCTGGAGGCATTTACTGGTTATCGAGCGCTACTGGTCACGGACTCGCAGCTTCAGCTAACCTTTCCGGTCCACGTGCTCTACCCCACAAAAGAGGTAGCCCAGGCCGTATCCGTGGGGCTTTACCAACTCGAAGTGGCCCCTGCTGCCCCCGTGCTACCGGGAAGCTTCCCGCTGGTGCTCGTGTCGCATGGCACCGGTAGCTCGGGCTTATTGCACCGGCAGCTGGCGCAGGCGCTCGTTCGGGCGGGCTACGTTGTTGCGCTGCCAGAGCACCCGCATAATAACCGTGACGATGACAGCTGGGCAAATACGCCGCAGAATCTATTGGCCCGGCCCCGGCACCTACAGCTGGCGCTCGACCAGCTGCAGGCCGACACGCAGCTGCGCCCTGTCTTGCGCCCTGGCGTGGTGGCGTTGATAGGCCACTCGCTGGGCGGATATTCCGCGCTGGCGCTGGCCGGTGGGCAGCCGGTAGCGCTCACGGCGGCCGGCTCCGACCAGCGGGCAATACCGGTGCCAGCGGCCGATGAGCGGGTGAAAGCCCTGGTGCTGCTGGCCCCGGCCGTGCCTTGGTATGCCCCACCGGGCGCCCTGGCCAGGGTGCGGGTACCGATACTGCTACTGGCCGGAGAAAAGGATGAGCACACGCCTCCCCAGCAGGTCGAGCTGGTGGTGAAAGGCGTGCCCAGTGCCACGCAGGTCACGTTTCGGGTAATAGCGAACGCGGGCCATTTTTCCTTCCTGACGCCCTTTCCCCCGCACCGAACCACGCCGGCTTTTGCGCCGTCCCAAGACCCGCCGGGGTTCGACAGACAGCAGTTTCAGCAGGTGTTGGCGCGGCAGGTCGTGGACTTTCTACGGCAGCAGCTTGGCGCGTGAGCAAGCCGAATGCGTTAGCTGGCAACTGGCTGCCCATGTTCCTACTTCCACCTTCCGATGATAGCTCGCGTGCTCGTATTCAGCTACTTGCTGCTTAGCCTGGGGGCGGGCGGCCCCGCGCAGTCACAGTCGCTGGCCGCGCGGCAGGCCCTGGATAGCGTGCGCCGCCAGTATCACTTGCCGGCGCTACTGGCGGCGATTATTGAGCCCGGCCGTATTCGGTACGTATATAGTGGCGTGCGGCGCAACGACCAGCCCGCCCCGGTTACCCTGACTGACTATTTCCACCTCGCCTCCGAAACAAAGGGCGTAACCAGCCTGCTGGCCGGCAAGCTGGTCGAGCAAGGCAAAATCAATTGGGATAGCAAGCTGCTGGACGTGGTGCCCGAACTGCGCGCCGCGGCCCTACCCCCCTACGCCAACGTGACGCTGGCCGATTTGCTATCGCACCGGGCGGGTATCCGGCCCTACACTGCCGGCGCCGAGTACGAAGGCCTGCCCACGTTCAGCGGCACCCTGACGGAAAAGCGGCAGCAGTTCGCGGCCGTAGTGCTGCGGCAGGCGCCCGCCCTACCCCGCGCTGGCCAAGCCTACGTGTACTCCAATGCCGGCTACGCCCTGGCGGCGCTAATGCTGGAGCGCGCCAGCCGGCAGTCGTGGGAAGCACTGGTAGCCAGGGCCTTTCGCAAGCTAAAGCTGCGCTATGTGCTGGGTTTTCCCAACCGCTACGACGCCCGGCAGCCGTGGGGCCACTGGCGGCCAGAACCAGCCGATAGCGCTTTCACGCCGCTCGGCCCTACCCACCCTTACCAGTTGGTTGATTACCTGGCACCGGCCGGCGACCTGGCCATGCCGCTGCCCGACTTTGCCCGCCTCGTGCAGCTCCACCTGAAGGGCCTGCTGGGCCAGCGCAACTACGTAACGCCCCAAACCTACCAGCTGCTGCACTTCGCGCGCCCCGACTATGCCTACGGCTGGGGCGTGACGACGCTGGCCACCACCGGCGCGCCCGTGAGCGTGCACGATGGCACGGCCGGCACGTTCTTCTGCCACACCATCTTGTTTCCCAGTCAGCGAGTGGCGTTTGTCGTGCTGACCAACGACGGCGACGCCCCCGCCAAGCAGGCTTGCTACGCCCTGCGCCGCCGCCTCAAGCAGTTGTATCTGGCCGGCCAGCTCTAAGCTGTGAAACTTGCCTGGCCCTACCCCTCCCAAAACAAAGAAAGGCTGCCCAAACGGGCAGCCTTTCTGTCGTCCACAAAATCCGCGAAATCCGGTAAAATCCGCGCCAATCAGTGGTCAGATGTTCATGGCGGTTTCGCGGCGGCGCATCTTGCCGGCCGGGATACCAAACATCATCTTGAAGCGGCGGCAGAAGTAGGCGGTGTCCTTGTAGCCCACTTCCTTGCCAATGTCGCGGATGCTCTTCTTGGTCGTGCGCAGCAGCGATACGGCGCGCTCCATGCGCTGATACTCAATGTAATCCTGCGGATTAATATTGGTCAGCATCTTGAAATACTGGCCCACGTAGTCCTCGCTCACGTTGGCCACCGTCGCCAGCACCTTGTTGGACAGGTCGCCGCTCAGGTTTTCCTTGATGAAGTTGAACAAGTCAATCAGGCGTGGGTCCTTGAAATAGGTGCTGTTGGTAGCCAACTGCTCCACAAACAAGTTGTTACGCAGGATATAGCGCACCACCTCCACCACCAGGTTTTCGGTGTAGATGTTAATCAGACGCTCGCGGCCGGGCAGGTCTTGCATCGACTCCTCGATAATCTTGATTACCAGATTGGCCAGGCGCTCGTTCTTCTTAATAACGAAGGCCGGCACGTCGAGCGAGGCGAAGAAGTTAACCGAGTCAAACACCTTCGCCTCAAACGCCACGAAGCTGTGGCTCTCCTCCGCGTCGCCGATATAGTCGAGCTTATCGTTGGAGGTAAAGAAGCGGTCCTTATTTGTGATTAAATCGTCATTGGAGATGAGGCGGCCGGCCGCTCCCTGGCCATAGCCGACGCGGGCGGGCCGCCCACCCGGCAAAAAAAGCAGGTCGCCTTCCTCTACGGGGGCGTCATCTTCCCCAAATATTACCTTGCCTTGGTGCAACAGGATGAGATTGTTGCCAACATCATACGCATTACGAACGGTGAAAGCCTGGCGTAGCACCAGATTCTTAGCCTTTATGTAGCGGACGCCCAGCGATTCAATGACTTTATTGTAATCTTCCATTATGTATGTGTTGTTTTCAAGAAAAAGGCACTACATCCTTGTAAAAGTGCCTAAAGTTACAACTAATTACTGCAATGAATTCTAAAAAAAATTCAGTAAATAAAAAAACCCAGGCCAATAAGACCTGGGTTCTGTGCAAAATCAAAAAAAGCAGGTTTTGAAAGTGAACTATTTCAGAATTTCGCGTGATATGACGATTTTTTGAATCTCGGAAGTACCCTCGTAAATCTGGGTAATTTTGGCGTCGCGCATGAAGCGCTCCACGTGGTATTCCTTCACGAAGCCATAGCCCCCGTGAATCTGGACGGCCTCCACGGCCGAATCCATTGCCGCTTTGGAGGCGAAAAGCTTGGCCATTGCACCGCTTTTGGCATAATCAACGTTATTATCCTTGTCGGCGGCGGCTTGCAGGCACAGCAGGCGGGCGGCGTCTACGTTGGTAGCCATGTCGGCCAGCTTGAACTGAATGGCCTGGTGCTTGGCGATTTCAACGCCGAAAGCTTTGCGCTCCTTCGCGTACTTGATGCTCAGCTCCAGCGAGCCGGAGGCAATGCCCAGCGCCTGCGCCGCAATGCCGATGCGCCCGCCGGCCAGCACCTGCATGGCAAACTTGAACCCGAAGCCGTCTTCGCCAATGCGGTTTTCCTTGGGCACCCGCACGTCGGTAAACATGAGGGAGCAGGTGTCGGAGCCCCGGATGCCGAGCTTGTTCTCCTTCGGGCCCTGCGTGAAGCCGGGCGTGTCCTTGTCCACAATCAGCACGTTGATGCCGCGCGACTTCAATTCCCGATGCGTCTGAGCAATAACCAGATACACCGAGGCCGTAGTGCCGTTGGTAATCCAGTTCTTGGTGCCGTTCAGCAGGTAGTAGTCGCCTTTGTCGTCGGCGGTGGTGCGCTGGCTGGTGGCGTCGGAGCCGGCCTCGGGCTCGGAAAGGGCAAAGGCGCCGATGATTTCGCCGCTGGTCAGGCGCGGCAGGTATTTGCGCTTCTGCTCCTCGGTGCCGTATTTCTCCAGGCCCCAGCACACCAGTGAGTTATTCACCGACATAATGACGGAGCACGAGGCATCGACCTTGGAAATTTCTTCCATCGCCAGCACGTAGCTGATGGTGTCGAGGCCCGAGCCGCCGTATTCGGGGCTCACCATCATGCCCATGAAGCCCAGCTCGCCCATGCGCTTGACCTGCTCCACGGGAAATTTCTGGTGCTCATCGCGCTCAATAACGCCCTGCCACAACTCGCTCTGGGCAAAGTCGCGGGCAGCGGCCTGCACGGCCAGTTGCTCTTCGGTAAGCTGAAAGGGGGAGGCAGTGGCCGTTGAAGTCATCATGTCAGGAGGAGGGGGTAGGGAGGGGTGGGGGAGGGGAGAGTGGTTGATACTGCAAAAATACGACTAAGTAGATAAGGCGGTCGAAAAAAAGACTTTACGCCACCCTGGCCCGCCCTAGCTGCCTCCTGAACAGCTAAGGCGCCCGCTAGTTGCGGCGGCTGCCGCCGAAGAGCATCGTACTGTAATAGAGCAGCGTAGCCAGTGAGCTAATGGCCGCTACCACGTAGGTCATGGCGGCCCACCATAGGGCGTCCTTGGCAATGGCGTGCTCATCGGAGGTTACTACCCCGCTGCGGTCCATCCAGGCCAAGGCGCGGCGCGAGGCGTCGAACTCGACCGGTAGCGTGATGAACGCGAACAGCGTGGCCAGCGCAAACAGGGCCACCGCCAGCCCCAGCGGGATGATGCTGACGCGCAGCAGCACTACGCCGGCCAGCAGCAGCAGCGGCATCACGCGCGACACGGAGGAGAGCGCGGGCACCAGGGCCGAGCGCAGCCGCAAAAAGCTGTAGGCCTGGGCGTGCTGCACGGCGTGGCCACACTCGTGGGCCGCCACGGCGGCGGCCGTGGCCGAGCGCCCGGCGTACACGTCGGCGCTGAGGTTCACGGTTTTATCGGTCGGGTTATAGTTGTCAGTCAGCTGGCCGTCGGTGCTGATGATGCGCACGTCGCGGATGCCGTGGTCGGCCAGCATTTGGGCCGCGATTTCGCGGCCGCTCAGCCCGGAGCGCAGCCCGATGGCGGCGTACTGGCTAAACTTACTCCGCAGGCGCTGCTGAATGCCCCAGCTAACGAGCATGAGCAAAAGGAGAATGATAATCATGGCAGAGAACAAGGAAGATAAAAGGTGACTGCGCCGCCGCCGGGGGGTAGGGCCGCGGCGGCCGCGCTTAGGGAGCTTGCTGGGCGACTTCCCGCAACACTTTGGCCACGATGCCCGACGTGCTGTAGCCCGTTACGAGCGGCACCGTCAGCACCTGGCCGCCCTTGTTTAACACCAGTTCGTGGCCCACAATTCCGTCGATGGCATAGTCGTCGCCCTTTACCAGCACATCGGGCTGCACGGCTTCGATGAGGCGCAGGGGGGTAGGCTCGCCAAAGAGCACCACCGCGTCGACAAAGGCGAGCGCGGCCAGCACGCGGGCCCGCGAAGCTTCATCCTGCAACGGCCGGCCGGGCTTGAGCACGCGCACCGAGGCATCGGTGTTGAGGCCCACCACGAGGCGGTTACCGAGGGCGCGGGCCTTTTCGAGGTAGTCCACGTGGCCCAGGTGCAGCAAATCGAAGCAGCCATTGGTGAACACCACGCGCTCGCCGGCGGCGCGCCAGGCGGCCAGGGTGGCGGGCAGCTGCGCGGGGGTCAGAATTTTATCGGCGGTCATAAGCTAGTGAGTACGAAAATGAAGGAGGCGCTGGGGCAACGTGCCTTGGGCCACGGCCCAGGGGGTAGGGCTTGCTTATAACGTCGTGATGGGTTCGTCGGACAGCGCTTCGGCTTCGCTCACCACGTTGCCTTTGTCGATGGCCGCCACGGCCACGAAGCTGATGCCCCCCAGCAGCACCACCAGCAGCGTTTGGGCGCCGTGCACCACCAGCGCGTAGGCAATGCCCGCCTCCTTGCTAACGCCGTAGGCCAGCAAAATGCCCTGCACCAGCACGTGAAATGGCCCAATGCCCCCCGCCACCGGCGCAGCCATGCCAAAGGCCCCGAACGTGAGCACCGCCAGGGCGGCCTTGGTGCCCAGGCCGTAGGTTTCGGGAAAGCAGAAAAAGGCCAGGTAATCAAGCAAGTAGTAAACGCCCCAGGTGAAGAGGGTGTGGAGTAGAAAGAGCCCTTTATTTTCCAGGCGCAGCACGCTGAAAACGCCCGCCAACAGGCCCTCAACGAAGATGATGGCTTTGTTGAACAGCGCAATCTGGCGCAGGCGCTCCAGGTTGCGCACCAGCGTGTAGGTTGCCACGGCCAGCAGCACCAGGGCCCCAATCGCCGCCAGCAGCAGGGGCGTGCGGTTGCGGGCAAGGGTGTCGTAGTGGCCACCCAGCAGCTTGTCCGTAGCGAAGGCCCAGAACGTGTGGAAGTCGAGGGCCAGCGTGGCGCCCAGCAGCGCCAGCAGCAGCAGCACGTCGATGACGCGCTCCGTCACCACGGTGCCCAGCGCCACCTGCACCGGCACGCCGCTGGTGCGCCGCAGTACCGAGCAGCGAATCACCTCGCCCATGCGCGGCAGCACCAGGTTGGCAAGGTAGCCCACCATCATGGCGTGGTACACCTGCCAGTACGGGGCCGGCGTGCGCGAGGCCGCGAGCTGCATTTGCCAGCGGTAGGCCCGGCTAAAGTAGCCCAGCGTGGCAAGCACGCAGCTGACTATCAGCCAGAAGTACTTGGCCGTGCGGATGTAGTGCCCGATGCGCGACAAATCCTGCCCCCGCACGGCGTACCACATGAGCGCCCCGGAAATGCCCAGGAGCAGGACATACTTTAAAAAGGTAAGCAGGTGTTTCATCCGACAAAAAGGGAAGGGGCTGAACTGCATCGCGCAGCGAGCTCGCAACGACGTTATGCTGCGCGGGTCGCTGCGTGCTGAGCTTAACTATTAGAGAGAGCGGTAAAGAATATACTTGAGTGGTGCCTAGAACCGAAATGTGCACCCAGCCAGCCCCGGTGCCGGCCACCAAGCAGCGCAGGAACCAGTAGCCGCCGGGTAGCCGCCGCGTTGCTACCCGGCCAAGTGGCTCGTAAAGATAGCCGGTGCGCTAGCCGGTTCTTAGGATTTAGCGCCGGCCGGGTTGTACTTTCCGGCCTTAATTGTTCCGCGTCTACTCTGCTATGCAAAATTTACTTGGCGGCCCCTGGCGGCTGGTCCTGCTGGCCGGCTGGCTGCTGGCGGCCGGCCCCACCCGCGCCCAAACGCCCCTGGGCCAGCCATCGCTCGACGAGGCCAAGGTGCAAATCTGGTGCGCCACGGCCCGCTACGTGTATGCCGATGCCGGCCGGCCCCGGCTGCAGCGCACCCTGCGCTGCCAGGGTGGCAACCTGGCGGCCCTGGCGGCCAGCCTGCGCCCCGATAGCCTGCGCATCTATTCGGTGCTGTACGCGCCCATTGAGGAAAAGGGGCGCATCTATAAAGGCCTGAAAGACAACCCCGCCCGGCTGGCGGCGCTCACCAGGGCCATCATCACGAAGCTGAAAGCCTCGCCGGCCCGGCAGCGCGACCCCGCCCGCCTGGCCGGCCTGCAAGGGCTGGAAAAAAAGCTGACCGACTACGTGCAAACCGGCCTACCCCCCACCGACGCCGCCCCCGCCCCCGAAGCCGCCGACACCAACCCCGGCCCCGGCCCGGCCGAGGCCGCCGAAACCGGCGCCAGCCAAGCCCCGCCTACCAGCCCGGTTGCCGCCGCCACCGAGCCGCTCCTGAATCGGTTTTTTGCGCCGTTAGCGCTGATTTTCAGTATCCTGAGCTTGGTGCTTTACCTGATGCTGCGCCTGAGCCTGGGCCGCACCCTGCGCGAGCTGCGCCGGGCTGCTACCCCCCCCGCCGGCCGCGAGCTGACGGCGGCCCAGCGCCAGCAAATTGAAGAGCTGGTGGCCCAGCGCGTGGCCGAGGCCTTGCGCGCGGCTAAGCCCGACGCCTGAGGGCGCCGCGGGATTAATGGGGCTACTAACTGTTAAGAAACAATGCGCGCATTTTTACGTCTGCTGGGGTGTGTCGCGCTGGCGCTGGCCGGCTGCCAGGTGGCTCCGCGCACGCCCAGCCGCAAGGCGGCGGTGCGCGCCAATGCCCTTTCTAATAAGCACACCGTCACCGAGTCGCCCACGCTGGAGCGCGCGGCCCCATCTTCCCCACCGGGCCCCTGAGCCCGCAACCCAGCCTTAGCTTTTGTCCACTTTGCCTGCCCCGACCTACCCCGCCGCCCGCCGCGACTCGCCGCCCGATACCTACTTTGGCACCCCGGTGCCCGACCCCTACCGCTGGCTCGAAGACGCCGACTCGGCCGAAACGACGGCCTGGGTGCGGGCCGAAAATGAGGTGACCTTTGCCTACCTCGACCAGATTCCGTTCCGCGACAAGCTGCGCGAGCGCCTCACTCAGCTCTGGAACTACGAGCGCTACGGCGTGCCCAGCCAGGAAGGGGACTTGCTGATTTTCAGTAAGAACGATGGCCTGCAAAACCAGGCCGTGGTGTACGCCCTACCCCCCGGCCAGCCGCTGAACGCGGCCGACGTGCTGCTCGACCCCAACCAGTTTTCGGAAGATGGCACCACGGCGCTCACGGGCCTGCACTTCAGCCCCGACCACCGGCACCTGGCCTACACCACCAGCGGCGGCGGCTCGGACTGGCAGCAAGTCCGGCTGCTCGATATGCAGAGCCGCCTACCCCTGCCCGACGCGCTGGACTGGGTGAAGGTGTCGGGCGTGGCCTGGGCGGGTGCGGGCTTTTACTACAGCGCCTACGCCGCGCCCCGGCCCGGCGAGGCCGCGCTGGCCGGCAAAAACGAGTTTCACAAGGTGTATTATCACCGCCTCGGCACGCCTCAAAGCGCCGACGAGCTGGTGTACGAAAATCCGGAAATGGCGCTGGGCTTTCGCATTGCCGACGTGACGGAGGACGAGCGCTGGCTGTGCCTGAGCCTGACCGACGGCCTGGCCAACGGCAACCGCCTGCTGGTGCGCGACCTGCGCGACCCGGCCCAGGCCGCGACCTGGACGACCATTCAGCCCAGCTACGAGTTTGATACGAGCGTAATCGGCAACGTCGGCGACGAGCTGCTGCTGTATACCAACGACCACGCGCCCAACTTTCGCGTGGCGCGCGTGGACCCGCGCCGGCCCGCCGAGTGGCACGACGTAATTGCCGAAACCAGCGAAAAGCTCGAAGGCATCAGCCAGGCGGCGGGCTGCCTGCTGGCCACCTACCTGCACGATGCCAGCTCGCGGGTGCGGGTGTATTCGGAGGCGGGCGAGTGGCGGCACGACGTGGCGCTGCCGGCCATTGGCACGGCGGGCGGCTTTGGCGGGCGGCGCACCGACGCGGTGCTGTACTACGCCTTCACGTCGTTTACCTACCCCACCACTATTTACCAGTACGACCCGGCCACCAACGTCAGCACGGTGTTTAAGGCGCCGACGGTGGACGTGCAACCGGCTGACTACGTGACGACGCAGGTTTTTTACGAGAGCCAGGATGGCACGCGGGTGCCCATGTTCATCACCCATAAAAAGGGCCTGGCGCTGGATGGCCAAAACCCCACCTACCTCTACGCCTACGGCGGTTTCAACGTGAGCCTGACGCCGGGTTTCTCGGTGGCGCGGCTGCTGTGGCTGGAGCAGGGCGGCGTGCTGGCGATTCCGAACCTGCGCGGCGGCGGCGAGTATGGCGAGGCCTGGCACCAGGCTGGCATGACGCCCCACAAGCAAAACGTGTTCGACGACTTCGTGGCGGCGGCCGACACGCTGTTTGCCCAGGGCTACACCAGCCCCGCCAAGCTGGCCATCGCGGGCGGCTCGAACGGCGGCCTGCTAGTGGGCGCGATTATGACGCAGCGGCCCGACCTGTGCCGGGTGGCCCTACCCGCCGTGGGCGTCATGGACATGCTTAAGTACCAGAAATTCACCATCGGCTGGAACTGGGCGCCCGAGTATGGCACCTCCGACGACGAGGCGCAGTTTCGTAACCTGCTCAGCTACTCGCCCTTGCACAACCTCAGGCCCGGCACGGCCTACCCGGCCACCCTCATCACCACCGCCGACCACGACGACCGCGTGGTGCCCGCGCACTCCTTTAAGTTCGCGGCCGAATTGCAGGCTTGCCACGCCGGCCCTACCCCCGTGCTCATCCGCATCGACGTGAATGCCGGCCACGGCGCGGGCAAAAGCACCCAGCTCCAGATAGCCGAATGGGCCGACGTGTGGAGCTTCACGCTATTTGAGATGGCGGAGGAATAGGGAAGTAAGAGGTGAAAAAGAACGTCATGCTGAGCTTGCCGAAGCATGACGTTCTTTTTGTTCCGGCACCTACTCCACCACTTCCAGCGTGGTGCGAAAGGAGTGGTACTTACCCGCAAACCTCTCGTCCATTTCCTGGCGCAGGGCGGGCGCAAAGTGCTGCTGGTAAGCAGCTAGCTGCTCGAGGCTGACGCTGAAATACTGGGCGGCGTAGGTCACGCCGTCATCTTCCTCGTTGAGCAGGCGCAGCAGCACGCTGCGGATAAAGCAGCCGGTGCCCACTACTTCGGCCATGTGGTGCTCGCGCATGTAGGCCACCCACTCGTCGGCGATGCTGGGCTCCAGGCTGGTGGTGACGTTGTAAAGAATCATAAAGTAAGCGTGGGCGTAAACTAAAAAATGCGTGCGGTTTCGGTGCCTCACACTCGCATCGCGTCAAACTCGTAGTCGTTGATGCGGGCCAGGATGGCTTTGGGGTCCAGCTTTTCGCGGGCGGCAGCCTGGGCCAGAGTAGGTAGCTCCTGGTCGCCGGCGAGGCGCAAAGTTAGGATTTGCTTGAGAGTCAGCTTTTTTTCGAGCGGCGCAAAACGCTGGCCACTGACTTCAAAGTAGCGCTGGCGCACTTCGAGGCGGGCTACCCGGTCTTGCAGCAGCAAGGCGTAGTGCTGGCGCAGCATCACGAGCGTGCCGAAAAACAACAGCGTAACGGCCGCCAGCGAAAACCATAAGCGCGAAATCTCGGAGTCGTCGCCGGCCACGCCCACGTAGCGCCGGATGGTGTAGCCCACCAGCAGCAGCGCGAGCGGCAGCAGGATAAAATGATGCAGCGGGTAGTAGCGGGTTGGGTTTTGGGCGGCCATGAGGGGGTAAGCAGAAAAGTTTATGGGCATACGGGCACCGCAAAAAAAGCTCCGGCCAGGACCGGAGCTTTTTTTTGCGGTGGGTAGGTAATCTGCCTCAGCTACTGGGCTTTGCGGGCAGCCTTTTCAGAGGCTTTTTCGGCTTTCATCTGCTCTTTAGCGGCTTTTTCCTGCTCCTTAGCGGCTTTGGCGTTCTGGCGCTGCATCTTCAACTGCTCCTTCTGCTGCTTGGCCTGCTCGCGCTGCTGCTTCATCTGGCTTTTCAGCTCACGCGTTTGGCTTTGCTGCGATTTGAGCGCGCGGCGGTTTTCGGCTACCGACTGGTCGGCCGCCTTGCGCTGGTCGCGCTGCTGGTCGTAGGTCGAACGCGCATCCTGCACCGTCTGGGGCGTGGCCGGCACCACTACCTGCTGCGCAGGCACCGGGTCGGTGGTAGTGGTGGTGGTAGTTTGGGCGTGGGCCGTGGTAATAGCCAGGCTGGCTACGGCGAAGGCCGTTAGCGCGAATAGATTTTTCATGGGTAAATAAACGTGGGCAAGAGAATTGCCGCCCCAACGCTTAGGCGCGGCAGGACCGGTATGCTACATGCTACCGGCTTTATCAGCTTTTTTCTGCATTTTCATCTCCTTACGCTCCTCCTTTTTGCCGGTCATCGACATCTTGGCGTTGCGCATCCGCTTGGTATCATACTGCTTGGCGGGCGCAGCTTGGCCGTCGGAGCGGGTCTGGCCGGTAATCTGGTCGCTCGGGCTCACCGTTGGCGCGGTTTGGTGCGGCCGGTCGGGGGCACCGGGCACTGGCGAAATCGTGGATTGCGCCTGGGCCGACGTGGCAGCAAGGCCCAGGACGGCAAAGACGGCGAGAGCAAGTACTTTTTTCATAAAGGCAAGAACAAGTAGGAAATTATTGTTGCCTTTAACGCAAATCTTTCCGCAGGGTTGGCCCACCGGAGAGGGGGTAGGAGTTGGTTGGCTCGCTGTAATCGAGGTCTTTGCCAAAGCCTGCGGGCAGCTTGCTCACGGCCCTACCCCCCGGCGGCTGGCCAAGCGCGGCACCCGGCCGCTAGTGCGCGTGCGCCGCCACCGGGGCCGGCACCGCGCAGCCACTGTGGCAGCCGTCGGGCAGCATCGCATCCTCGACCTGCACCGTGCTGTGGTGAATGTGAAACTCGCGCAGCAGCCCGGCCGAAAGGCTGGCCAGCCAGGCGGCATCGGCGCCGCCGGGGCGCACGAGGTGGGCCATCAGGGCGGTGTCGTGGCCGTCGCTGCTCAGGCTCCAGATGTGCAGGTCGTGCAGGCTTTGCACGCCGGGCTGGGCCATAATAAATTGGCTTACCTTCTCTAAATCGATGCCATCGGGCACGCCCTGCAGGCCCAGGCGCACCGTGTCGCGCAGCAGGCCCCACGAGCCCACCGCAATCACGGCCAGCAGCCCCAGGCTGATAATCGGGTCGAGCCAGGTCCAGTGCGTGAAGTAGGTAATGGCCCCGCCCACCACCACGCCCAGGCTTACTAGCGCATCGGTGAGCATGTGCAGGTAAGCGCCGCGTACGTTCACATCGCCCTTCTGCCCGGCCCGGAAGAGCCAGGCCGTGAAGCCATTAACCAAAATGCCCATCCCGGCCAGGCCCATTACGGCTATGCCATTCACGGGGGCGGGGTGGCGCAGGTGCTCAATGGTTTCCCAAAGAATAAAGCCCAGCGCCCCGTAGAGCAGCGCCGCGTTCAGCAGCGCCGCCTGGATGGTGGCGCCCCGGTAGCCAAAGGTGTAGCGCTCGGTGGCCGGGCGGCCCGCCAGCCAGGCCGCGCCCCAGGCCAGGGCCAGGCTTAGCACGTCGCTCAGGTTGTGGCCCGCGTCGGAGAGCAGCGCGGCCGAATTGGCCCACATGCCGCCGATGACTTCGGCCACCACGAAGGCCAGGTTCAGGCCAATGCCAATGGCGAAAGCGGCGCTGAACTGGCCGCCGGGCGGCGGGGCGGCGTGCACGTGGCCGGCGTGGGAGTGGTCGTGGTGGTCGTGCGGCATGGTAAAGCAGAAATAGTTGCCCCACTAACGTAGCGGCCGCGTATTTGGGTGCCCTACCCCCCCGGTTAAGTTCGGGCCGCTAAGCTGGCTGACGCACCAGCACTTCGTCAATCAGGCCATATTCCTTGGCTTCATCGGCCCGCATCCAATAATCGCGGTCCGAATCGTCGTGAATTTGCTGGTAGGTTTTGCCGGTGCGCTCGGCGTAGATGCTGTACAGCTCGTGGCGCAGCTTCACCACCTCGCGGGCCGTTATCTCGATGTCGGCCGAAGGCCCCTGCACGCCCCCGCTTGGCTGGTGAATCATCACGCGGGCGTGGGGTAGGGCCGAGCGTTTACCCAGGGCCCCGCCCGCCAGCAAAAAGGCGCCCATCGAGGCCGCCAAGCCGGTGCAGATAGTGGCCACGTCGGGCCGCACGTACTGCATGGTGTCATAAATACCCAGCCCGGCATACACCGAGCCGCCGGGCGAATTGACATACAGCAAGATATCCTTCTGCGAGTCGGCCGATTCCAGAAACAGCAGCTGCGCCGTGATGATGTTGCCGATGGTTTCCTCCACGGCCGTGCCCAGGAAGATAATCCGGTCCATGATAAGGCGCGAAAATACGTCGATTTCCCGAAAATTTTGCGGGCGTTCTTCAATCACCGAGCGCGTCATGTTCGTGACCAGCGGCCGGGCTACCCCCTCGGCGTAGCGCAGGTACTGGTCCACGGCCAGGCCGTTGAGGCGCTGGTCTTGCACGGCAAATTTTCGGAATTCTGTTTGGGTCAGCATGGCTGGGGGTAGTAAAGTACCTGAAAAATAGCCGGGCAACGCGCGGCCAGCTTCGCCCGAAAGGCAAAGTAAAAAAATCCCTCTAAACTCAGTAAATCAGTTAATTAGCCTGAATGAAGGCGCGCAGCCAAGCGGCCGCTCGGTGCGGCCAGGCGCTGGGCACCGGACCATATAGGCGCGCATGGATGCCGGCTAGCTCGCGCCGCAGCGCGCGGCGGCCCACCGCGCGCAAGCCCACGTACAGGCGCTGCTGCGCTACCGTATCGGCCTGCAAATCCGGGTCGAGCAGCAGGTGCAGCTGCCACTCGGCGGCGGGCCGGGCGGCCGGGTTATTCAGAAGTTGCTGCTCAATCAGCAAGAGGCGTTCGAGGGCGGGGCGCATGGGTCAGGGCGTAAGAGTTTCGGCCCCGAAGGCAGCCCGCACCGACTGGCGCAGCCGCTCCAGGCACTTGAATTTTTGCACCGTGGCCGAGCGCACGCTGCCATAGCCGTGGGCCGCCGCAATCTGGGCCAGCGGCTGCTGAAAGTAGTAGAAGGCCAGCAGCATCTGCTTGCACTTCTCACCCAGCCGCTCCACGTAGTCGAGCACCGCCACATCGGGCGCGGGCGGCGCGGGCGGCTCGCTAGCCAGCTGCGCCAGGTGGTCGTCGGGCAGGGTTTCGTGGGGTAGGCGGGCGCGGCGGCGCAGCTCGTGGTGCCACAGGTTGCGGCCGATGCCCACCAGGTAGGTGCTGGCCGACGCCGTGAGCACGAGCGTGCCGCCCACCGCCTGCTCATAGAGCAGCACCAGCGCATCCTGAAAGACATCCTGCGCGTCTTGCGCCGAGCCGCCGTGGCGGCTCACGTGGCGCCGCACCAGCGGAAAGGCGCGGTGGTAGAGCTGCGTTAGGGCCTGCTCGCGGTTGGTTAGCAGGGCGTGCCGCAGGGCGGGGGCAGAAGACGGGGAAGCAGACATAGTACTAGTTAATCCATTTTTGCCCGCCTTATCACCCCGCCCGCCCAAAAATAAAAGGCCGCCTACCCCCCCGTAGAGGAGCCGGCGGCCTTAATGCCCTGATTAACAAGCTACTTAAATGCCAGCGGCACCACCAACTTCACGCTCAGCGTGCGGCCCACGTTATACACGCCGCGCCGGCCGGTGGCGTAGTTAATTTCCTCATACTTGAGGCGGCTGAGGTGGCTCTGGTAGGCCACGTCGAACAGGTTATTGGCCGCCAGGTAGAGCGAGAATAGCGTGTGGCCCTTGGCGTCGGCCACGTCGGTGCCTACCCCCGCGTTGAACAGGGTATAGGCCGGGGTGGCGGTTTCGGTGTCGAAGGCGGCGAAATAGCGGTTTTGGGCGAAGGTCTGCTCCAGCTGAAAGCGGGCGTACACGTTGGTGAGGCGCTTGCCCTGGCGCCGAAAGTTGCCGCGCAGCTCGCTTTGCAGGCGGTCGGCCGGAATGAAGGGCAAGAACTGCTGGTCCTCGGGCACGCCGAGCTGACGGGCGCGCACCATCGAAAACGAGTTTTCGAAGTGCAGCCAGTCGAGCGGGTGGGGGTGAAAATCGAGTGTGACCTCGCCGCCCAGCAGCCGCGCCTGGCCCTGCACGTAGTTGAATAAGCCAATGGCGGGCGGCCCCGTCGAAACCAGCGAGTCGGTGCCCGCGCGGTTCAGCACGCGCTGCTCAAAGATGTAATTGTGGATGCTGTTCTCAAACGCATCGACCGAAAAACGCACGTGGTCCGTCACGTAGCTCACGCCGGCGTCTACCTGCAGGCTGGTTTCGGCCTTCAGGTTGGCGTTGCCCACCTCGTAGCGAATGGTACCCTCGTGCACGCCGTTGGCGCCCAGCTCGGCAATGTTGGGCGCCCGGAAGCCCCGCGAGATATTGCCCTTCACCGTGAGCCGGTCGCTCACCGCGTACGACGCGCCCAGGCTGCCGCTGTAGTTGTCAAACGTGCTCAGAAAGCCCGGAAACTTGGTCGTGGCCCCCGGCGTGGTGGCGGGGGTAGGGCGCCCGTTGGCGTCGAAGTACAGGCTCTGGGCCGCGATGCGGCGCACGTCGTAGCGCAGCCCGCCGCTGAGGTCGAGCCCGCCAAACGACTTTTTCACCACCCCAAACACGCCGCCCTCGGTCATGTCGTAGGCCGGAATCAGAAATTCGGTGGCCAGGTTGCGGTTTTGCTGGCGCAGGCCGGTGGTGCCCACGGCCAGGTTCCAGCCGCTCATTTCGGGCAGGTAGTAGCGCACGGCGTAGTCCACGGTGCGCAGCTGGAAATACAGTTGCGGCGTGTCGGGCGCGAGGGCGTCGCCAAACTCGCGGCGCAGGTTCTGCTGGTAGTTCACCTGCAGCGTCAGCCGCCCGCCCTTATCGCCGATAATGAAGTTATTATCCGTGCCAAAACGCAGGTGGTTAATGCGTTGGCGCGGCACCGCCAGCGCGTAGCCGTTCAGCTCGCCGTCGGTCACGACGCGCGACTCTATGGCGTTCCCTACCCCCACGTCGCGCACGAAGCGCCCGCTCAGGCTGTCGCGCCCGCCCTCAATCAGCCCCAGGTTTTGGTTGAACGTGCTGAAAGTGAGGTGAGAGTAGCCCCAGCTTTTGTTTAGGCCCAGGTAGCCGTTGGCGTCCCACTCATTGAAGCCCGAGTTGAAAACCCGGCCGTCGTAGCGGTTCTGGTAGTCGCCGGCCACCTTGCGGGTGCCGCGGGCCAGCCAGTTCAGGCCGTTGAGGTTGCCCGCGTTCAGGAAAGAATACCCCTGCTGGCGGTTGTTGGTCTGGTAGTTAGCCGTGGCCGTGCCGATAATGCGGCCGTCGGCCACCGGGTCGGGCGCCAGGAAGTTGATGACGCCCGCCATCGCGTCGGAGCCATATAATAAGGAGCCCGGCCCCTTGATAATCTCGGCCCGGTCGATGCTGAATTCGTCAATCTCGATGCCGTGCTCGTCGCCCCACTGCTGGCCCTCTTGTTTGGCGCCGTTGTTCAGGGTCACCACGCGGTTGTAGCCCAGCCCGCGCACAACAGGTTTGCTGATGGCCGCGCCGGTCGTCACCTGGCTCACGCCCGGCGTGTGGGCAATGGCATCAATGACGTTGGTCGAGGACGTCTGGTTGAGGCGCGTGCGGTCAATAACCGTGGTGGGCACCGGTGAGCGGCGCAGCTGCGTGGCCTGGCTCACGCCCGTAACCACCACCTGCCCAATTTCGGTGGCCGCTGGCGTCAGGCCTACGGTCAGGGGCTGGCCGCTGCCGGTATCAACCGCTTGGCTGATGGTATTATAGCCCAGTGAAGTTATCTGCACCGTAAAGCGGCCCCGCGGCAGGTTGCCGAAGCTGAAGCGGCCGTCGGCGTCGGTGGCCGTGCCCTGCTTGAGGTCCGGAAACACCACGTTGGCGCCCGGCAGCGGCTCGCCGGTTTTGGCATCGGTGAGGCGCCCACTAAAGGCTGCCGCTACCCGGCTGCGACTTGCCGCGGTGGCCGGCGCGGTCTGCGCCGCCGCCAATGAAAAACCCACGGTGCTGCCCAGCAGCACCAGCGAAAAGGTACGAACCATACTATAACCACGAAAGAGGGGGGTAGGCAGGGGCCACCCGGCTACTAGGCACGCCGCTTGGCTCCACAAACAAGCCCTGGCCAACGGCCAGGGTCTGTCTGCATTTTCTCTAAAACCAAACCAGAGAAAAAATCGGAGTGGCCGGCACAAAGGCCCGGCGCCAAGCGGTTGCCAATCAGTTAAGTATAGCTGATAAGCCGGCGGCTATCCTGAAAAAAATGACAGCAAGCGCACGAGTAGCCTACCCCCTCGGTGGCCCGCGGGGGGCGGTATGCCGCCGCGCCACCACCGGGCAGGCGCGCGGCGCGGCGGCAGCCAGTGCCTGGTAGCGCGGCCGCCGCCGGGGCCGGGGCACCACTACCCGGCCCGCTGCCGCGTAGGCCACGTTGTAGAATTGCTCGGTGTGGCAGTGAGTATGCTGGGGGCTGGCCAGCTCCTTGCCCTGGCGGAGGGCCGTGGCTACCTCGGCGGTGTGGTGGTGGGCGTGCAGCGTTAGCACCCACGCCTCCGGCAGCAGCGTCCGCACCAGGCAGAGCAGCAGCAGCGTAGCGAGGTAGGGGCGAAGAGGGGGCCGCAAGTAAGTAACGCGAAGTGAGTCAGGTATAAAGAATACCCGCTGGTACCAATGGTTGCACCGGCCCGGCAAAGTTACGCCCTCAGAAAGGGAAAAAACCTAAAAAATGCAACATTGTTTCAAATTCTGGTTATCCCGCCCCGAACTCAATTGAGCCGTAACAACAGCCCTGGCGCGTCTGCTGGCCAGTCTTTGCGTCGTCGGCGCGTGCGCGTCCTGCCAGCGCGTATTTTGGCCCACCCGGCTGCTCCACAACTCGCACCGGCCCACCGCAAGCTGATGGGCTGATTGCACAAAGCTCAGAAGCCGCGGAGGCACGACGGGAAGATATTTCGCGGCTAACGCAACGAGGCTAACGCAGGCTATTAATAGAATTTTAGTAGGTGCCGGGTGCCTTGGTAGTATGGTAGGGATAGAATATTGGCGCGTTGAACGAATACTGGTCGGGATATTAGCTAGCTAAATAAAAATGGCCTTTGAGTTGCGTAGAACAAAAGTTCCAAAAAAATAATTTTTTTATGCACGAGCTTACCATCCGACCATATTTTCCGTAAGTGGGAAATTTGCTCCTGAATAGTCTGCGGCGAAATAGAATTTTGATAAGTAATTGGGGTAACGTTTTATGATTGTTTCTTGTGCAAAAGAGCTTTGTCTCCAGCATGATTCGGAATTGGATTTAGTGCGTGTGGCCTGGGTAGGCGGGCGCAACATGCGAAGCTTTCGCGAGGCGTTTGGGAAGCTGCGCAAGCTGGTGGCAAAGCTGGGGGTAGGGCGCCTGGTGCTCGACCTGAATATGCTGCCCGACATTCCGGTATACGACCAGCTGTGGCTGAGCACAGTATTCGTGCCGTCGGTGCTCACGCTGCCCCTGCGGCAGGTCGTTATTGTGCTGGCGCCGTCAAACGTATACAACCACCAGGTAGTGGAAGGGCTGCTGCTAGCGGTGCAGCTACTTATTCGGTTCGACGTGCAGTTCTTCGCGAAGCCCGACGCGGCCATGCAGTGGCTCACCGATTATTCGTCTCGCTTGCCCGTTTTGCAGTGGGAGTGGGACCAGCAGGGCGGCCCTACCCCTCCCAAAACCGACGAGGTGGCCGAACCTCGCCTCGGTTACCAGGTGAGAAAGCCCCCGCGGCTGTCATCCTGACAGCTATCAGCAGCTTGGAATAGCCTTTGAAATGCGAGGCTGGCTAGCAGGCGCTGCCTGTTAGTCAGCCTTTTATTGTTTTCAATTCTTTCGCTAGTCCCATGTCCGAAACCGGCTCTATTTCCATTCACACCGAGAACATCTTCCCCATCATCAAGAAGTTCTTGTATTCTGACCACGAGATTTTCCTGCGCGAGCTGGTCAGTAATGCCGTCGACGCCACCCAAAAGCTGCAAAGCCTGGCCCGCCAGGGCGAATTTAAGGGTGAGCTGGGCGAGCTGAAAGTGCGCGTGACGGTGGACAAAGAGGCGCGCAAAATCACCGTCTCGGACCACGGCCTGGGCATGACGGCCGACGAAATCAAGAAGTACATCAACCAAATTGCCTTCTCCGGGGCCACCGAGTTCGTGGAGAAGTACAAGGAAACCGATGCGCAGGCGAAGGACCAGATAATCGGGCAGTTCGGCCTGGGCTTCTACTCGGCCTTCATGGTGTCGAAGGAAGTGGAAATCTGGTCAAAGTCGTTTAAAGACGATACCCTCACCGCGCACTGGATTTGCGACGGCAGCACCCAGTTTACCCTCGACGAGCCCACCGGCGAGCACGCCAAGGCTGAGCGCGGCACCGACGTGGTGCTGCACGTGGCCGACGACTCGGACGAGTTTTTGGAGGAAGCCCGGCTGCGCACCATCCTCACCAAGTACTGCAAGTTTCTGCCGGTGCCGATTGAGTTTGAGGGTCAGTTGATTAACGATACTACCCCCATCTGGACCAAGCAGCCCGCCGACCTCACCGACGAGGACTACAAGAAGTTCTACCAGGAGCTCTATCCGATGAGTATGGACGAGCCGCTGTTTTGGATTCACCTGAACGTGGACTATCCGTTTCACCTTACGGGTATTTTGTACTTTCCGAAGGTGAAGGATGAGCTGCAATTTCAGCGCAACAAGATTCAGCTTTACTCGCGCCAGGTGTTCATCACCGACGAGGTGAAGGACGTGGTGCCCGAGTTTCTGATGCTGCTACACGGCGTAATCGATTCGCCCGATATTCCACTGAACGTGTCGCGCAGCTTCCTGCAGGCCGATGCCAACGTGCGCAAAATCAACACTTACATCACCCGCAAAGTAGCCGATAAGCTGGCCGAGCTATTCCGTAAGGACCGCGCCGGCTACGAGGAGAAATGGGCTGACATTGGCATGTTTGTGAAGTACGGCATGCTCTCGGACGACAAGTTTTATGAGCGTGCCAAGGACTTTGTGCTGCTGAAAAGCGTGGAGGGCAAGCTGTACACGCTCACCGAGTATACGGAGCACATTCAGGCCAACCAGCAGGACAAGGACGGCAGCACCGTGGTGCTTTACACCACTGATGCTGAGCGCCAGCACGGCTTCGTGGCGGCGGCCCAGGAGCGCGGCTACGACGTGCTGGACCTGGACCAGGTGCTCGACCCGCACTTTATTGGTCAGCTGGAGCAAAAGTTAGAAAAAACCACGTTTAAGCGCGTGGATTCGGCCACGGCCAGCCAGCTCATTGAAAAGGAGGAAGCCCCGGCCAGCGTGCTAAATGAGGACGACCAGAAGAAGCTGGAAGAAGTGTTTCAGGGCGCCATCAACAACCCCGCGATGCACGTGAAAGTGGCGGCCCTCTCGCCGCAGGACGCGCCGGTGGTCATCACCCAAAACGAGTTTATGCGCCGCATGAAGGACATGCAGCGGACCGGCGGCGGGGGCGGCATGCAGATGTTCGGCTCCCTACCCGACTCGTTCGACGTGACGGTGAACGCCAACAGCCCGCTGGTGCAAAAAGTACTGGCCGACGGCGGCTCAACCATCGCCAAGCAGGCCTTCGACCTGGCTTTGCTCACGCAGGGCATGCTCAAGGGCGAGGCGCTCACGGCCTTCGTGAAGCGCAGCACGGAGCTGCTGTAAGCAATAGGTTATAAGTGAATAAAAGCCCCGCTGCCGAAGAGGTAGCGGGGCTTTTTGCGTGCGGCGCACCGCTTTCGCTTCGCCCTGCTACCTTTCAGGATGAAACAGCTTCTTTTCCTACCCACCCTTTTTCTATCCATCGCAGCCGTGGCCCAAAAGCCGGCCGTTGACCTGGCCCACAACCAAGTGCAAGTAGCCGGCGGCCGGCTGGCCGGCGCCACGGCCCCCAGCGGCATCCACGAGTTTAAAGGTGTTCCCTACGCCGCGCCACCGGTGGGCGCGCGCCGCTGGCAAGCGCCGCAGCCCGCCCCGAAGTGGACCAACGTGCGGCCGGCCACGCAGTTTGGCCCGCGGGCCATGCAGCTGCCGCTGTTTGGCGACATGAACTTTCGCTCCGCTGGCGTTAGCGAGGACTGCCTGTACCTCAACGTGTGGACCGGCGCCCAAACGGCCCAGGAAAAGCGGCCGGTGCTGGTGTACTTCTACGGCGGCGGCTTCGTGGCCGGCGATGGCTCGGAGCCGCGCTACGACGGCGAGAGCCTGGCTAAGCAAGGCATCGTGACCGTAACGGTGAACTACCGCCTGGGCGTATTCGGCTTCCTGGCCCACCCCGAGCTGACCAAGGAATCGCCGCACCACGCCTCGGGCAACTACGGCCTGCTCGACCAGCAAGCGGCCATGCAGTGGGTTAAAAACAATATCGCGGCCTTCGGCGGCGACCCGACGCACATCACCATCGGCGGCGAGTCGGCTGGCTCGTGGTCGGTGAGCGCCCAGCTGGCCGCGCCAGCTTCCAAAAACCTGCTGGTGGGCGCCATTGCCGAGAGCGGCTCGCTGCTGGGCCTGCAGCCGCTGCCTACCCTGGCGCAGGGCGAGCAGACGGGGGTAGGGTTTGCCGCCAGCCTGAGCGCCACCTCGCTGGCCGCGCTGCGGGCGCTGCCGGCCCAGCAGGTGCTGGAAGCCAGCGGCAAGCAGGGCGCGCCGCGCTTTGCGCCCATCGTGGATGGCTACTTTCTGCCGCGCTCGCCCAGCGAGATTTTCGCCGCCGGCCAGCAGGCGCACGTGCCGCTGCTGGTGGGTTGGAACTCGCAGGAGATGGCCTACCAGATGGTGATGGGCCCGAATGCGCCCACGGTGGCCAACTACAGCGCCGCCGTGCAAAAGCTGTACGGCGAGCAGGCCGCTGATATTCAGCGTCTCTACCCCGCCACCACCGACGCGCAGGCCGAGCAGGCCGCCACCGACCTGGCCGGCGACCGCTTCATTGCCTACAGCACCTGGAAGCTCGCCGACGCCCAGCTCCAGACCGGTGGCCAGCCGGTGTACCGCTACCTCTACGCCCGCCCCCGCCCGGCCATGACGCCCGAAATGGGCAACGCCACCGCCAACCTGGCCGGCGGCGTTACCAAGGGCACGGGGGCCGCTACCCCCCCTCCGCCCGCCAAGGGCGCCGTGCACTCGGCCGAGATTGAGTACGCGCTTGGCAACCTGCCCACCAATAAGGTATTTGCCTGGACACCCGATGATTATCAGGTGTCAAAAGTGATGCAGGGCTACTTCGCTAACTTTATCAAGACCGGCAACCCCAACGGCGCGGGCCTGCCCCAGTGGCCCAAGGCCAGCCAGCAGAATGGCCAGGTGCTGCGCCTCGACGTGACCACCCAGGCCGAGCCCGACCAAACGCGCGCCCGCTATCAGTATCTGGAGCAGCACGCGGGGAAATAGTCTCTCAACGGAGTACGCTTGCTTAACCCGGTCGGAGATGCTCCCGGCCGGGCTGTTTAATGGGTGAAAAGGGCGCGCTGGTAGAAAAATGCGGCGGCTGCGTGCAGTTGGCCGCATTTTCGCGTTAAAGTGGAATTGACCGGGCGGTTACTTTTGTCCCACGTCCTTAATTATCTCCTCTGATGCGCAAAATTCTGCTTGGGTTTCTGGTGTTTGTCGTGCTGCTGGTGGTGGCGCTGGTGGCCGCGCCGTTTCTGTTTAAAGACAAGCTGCGGGCGCTGGCCGACAAGCAGATAGCCCAGCGCGTGCGGGCCAAGGTGCAGTACAACCCCGCCGATATCGACGTGACGCTGCTCAGCACGTTCCCGGATTTGGGCCTGGATATCAAGAACCTGCGCGTCATTGGCCTCGACTCGTTTAGCCGCGACACGCTGGCTTACCTGCCCGATTTGCGGGTAGGGCTCGATTTGATGAGCGTAATTAAGGGCCAGCAGATTGACGTGAAAAGCATTGCCCTCGACCAGCCCGATATTGCCATCAAGGTGCTCAAGAGCGGGCGGGCCAACTGGGATATCATGATTTCGGATTCGGCCGCCGCCTCGAAAGGGCAGGATACCAGCTCGGTGAACCTAGCCATTCAGGGCTGGAAAATCACCAACGGCCGCCTGCGCTACGACGACCGTAGCATTCCCGTCAGCCTGGACGCGCGCGGCGTGAACCACACCGGCAAGGGTGATTTTGCGAAGAACATCTTCGACCTGACCTCGAACACCACCATCGACAAGCTGACGGCCAATTACAACGGCATTGATTACCTGACCGATAAGCAGGTGAACGCCGACGTGGCGATGGCGATGGACCTGAACAAGAACCTCTACACCTTCAAGGAGAATCAGGTGAAGCTCAACGACTTTCCGTTCAGCTTCGCGGGCGCCATTGGCCTACCCAACGCCACCGACATCACCTATGATATCACCTTTAAGGCCCTGCAAACCGACTTCAAGAATATCCTGAGTCTGGTGCCGGGCGTGTTCAATGCCCAGTTTAAGGACGTGGCCGCCAGTGGGCAGGTAGCCTTCAACGGCTACTACAAGGGCGTGCAAAACAAGCTGCGCATGCCCGGCTACGGCCTGAACCTGACCGTAACCAACGGCCGCTTCAAGTACCCGCAGCTGCCGCAGGAGGCCAGGAATATCAATGTGGCGATGGTGGTGGACAATCCCTCGGGCTTCACTAACAACGTGAAGGTCAACGTATCGAAGTTTCACCTTGACCTGGGTACCAACCCGGTGGATGGCAACGTGGCCATCGACGGCCTCGACCCCATGAAGGTAGATGGCCGCGTGAAGGCCAATGTGAACCTGGCCGAGGCGCTGAAAGTGTACCCGGTGGCCGGCCTCAACATGCGCGGCCAGCTTTTCGTGGATGCCACCGGCAAAGGCACCTACTCGAAAACCCAGATGCCGGTAGTGAACGCCGCCATCAAGATGACGAATGGCTACGTGAAGTCGGATAAGTTTCCGGCCCCGATTGAGGATATTAACCTGAGTGGCACGGTGGTGAACTCGACCGGCCAGGTGAACGATACCTACGTGAACCTGCCGCAGTTTCACATGATGCTGGAGGGCGAGCCGCTCGATGGCCGCCTGGCGGCGCACAACATCAACTCGCCCATCTTCGACGCCAACGTGAAAGGCACGGTGGACCTGACTAAAATCACCAAGATTTTCCCGCTGCAAGGTATGACCGTGACCGGCCGCGTGAGTGGCAACATCGCCGCCGCCGGCAACATGGCCGACGTGGACGCCGGCCGCTACCAGAACGTGAAGGCCAGCGGTACGGTGCAGGCTAAGAACGTGACCTACAAGAGTAAAGACCTGCCGCAGGGCGTGAATATCAACAGCGCAGCCGGCACGTTCAACAACAACCAAATTGTGATTCAGAGCCTGAACGGCACGGCTGGTAGCTCCGACTTTGCCGCCAATGGCACGGTGAGCAACTACCTGGGCTACCTCTTCACGCCCGGCCAGGCCCTGAAAGGGACGATGAACGTGACCTCGCACAACTTCAACGTGAACGAGTTTATGGTGGACCCGGTGAGCGAGAAATCAACGGCCACTGGCAAGGCTACCCCGACCAAGGCGACGGGGGTAGTGCCCATTCCCAAGTTCTTTGACTTGGTGCTGAACAGCAAGGTGGACAACGTGACCTACGACAACCTGAAGCTGAATAACGCCAGCGGCACCGTGACGGTGAAAAACGAAGTGGCCACGCTCAAAGATTTGACCTTCAATACCCTGGGCGCCACCTTTGGCACCACCGGCAGCTACAATACCCAGAACCTGGCGCACCCCAAATTTGACCTGGGGCTGAACATCAAGAACCTCGATTTTCAGAAGGCGTTCGCGTCGTTCAACTCGGTGAAGGCGCTGGTGCCGCTGGCCGCCGCGGTGCAGGGTGTGTTCAACACCAACTTCAGCGTGAACGGCGAAATGGGCCAGGACATGTTGCCCAAGCTGGCCTCGCTCAGCGGCGCGGGCTTATTTGATATTGTGAAAGCCAGCGTGTTGCAGTCGCCGGTGCTGTCGCAGATTTCGAGCCTCACTACCCTACCTGAGCTGAAGAACCTGAGCATCGTGAACAAGATTGTCGATGCCCAGATTGTGGACGGCAAGTTCGTGGTGAAGCCCTTCGACCTCACGGTGGGCGACGTGAAGATGACGCTCGGCGGCACCAACAGCCTGGCGGGCCTGCTGACCTACGTGGCCGCCATCAACGCGCCCACCGGCAAGCTGGGTAATGCCCTGAGCAGCAAGCTCACGCAGCTCACCGGCGTGTCGAACATCCAGGGCACCGACCGCGTGACGCTGGGCCTCAACATTGGCGGCACCATGACGAGCCCGGTGGTGAAGCTCACCAGCGGTAGCCTTAAGGACCAGGGCAAAGCCATCGTGACCAACGTGGTGAAAACCAAGCTCACCGACGCCCTGCTGGGCCTGGCCACCAAGAACCGGGCAAAAACCGACAGCACCCAAAAAGCCACCGCCACGGCCCAGCAAAACTCGCAGGAGCAGCTCAACCTCGAAATGCAGAAGAAGAAGCTAGAAGCGCAGGAAAAGGCTAAGCAAGCCATCGGCGCGGGCCTCAACAGCCTGTTTGGGGGCCGGAAAAAAGCCGCCGCCCCGGCCCCGGCCGACACCACCAAGAAGTAAGGAGGGGGTAGGGCCTTCGCTTGTTTTCAGGAAGAGCACGTAGGCGCGGACTTTGTAGTCCACTTTTGGCCGCGCGGGCGCGGACTACAAAGTCTGCACCTACGTGCACAAGCCGCGCTAGCCCAGTTGCTGCACCCGCGCCAGCAGCTCGTGCTGGGTAGTGCGGGTAGCATCTTCGTCGTACCAGGCGTTTACCGTGGCTACCAGCTCTTTGAAAGGCACTTCGCGGGCCTTGAGGTCTTGCTGAATGGCCTGCAAAGGGGCCGGACGCGGGCCCCACACGGCGGCCTCGGTGAGAGAGTCGGCGGCCAGCAGCACGGCAATCGGGATGGCCCGGCCGCCGTTAGTCAGGTATTTATCAATGAGTTCAGGGTGGGAGTCGCGCAGGAAGTAGCGCGTTTCGAGGTGGCCGCCGCTAGCCTGGGCCACCGCCTCCATCACCGGCACGGTGTGCGAAGCATCGCCGCACCAGCCCTCCGTAATAATGGCCCAGAGGTAGCGCCCGGTCAGTTGGCCGAGGGCGGCTTGCAGCTCCGGCAGCAGCGCCACCGTGGGCGCGACGCGGTCCATCCGGTCCACGGCTTGCTGGTAGTGCGGCAGCATTTTAGCCAAGTGCTCATCGGGCTGCGCGGTGGCCAGCGCCTCGCTGATGTGCTGGCGGTAAGCGGGGTAAGAGAGGCCGGTAGCGAGCTGTTCGGCCGTGAGAACGGGGGTAGGCATGAAGGCGAGTAAAGTATGAAGCCCTGATAACAAGCGAAGCACGAAAAGTTGCTGGTAGCAGCCCAGACCAAAAAACAAACAGGCTGCCCAGCCGCAACGCGCCGGGCAGCCTGAGCAATAAGGAGGGGGTAGGGGCCGCCTACAGCTGCGGCTGCACCTGGCCGCTCTGCTCGCGGCAGTAGGTGATGAAGTCGGAATTGACGGGCTCCAAGCCACCTTCGCGCATTTTGGTGGCTACCTGGCCGCGGTGGTAGCTGGCGTGCACCACGCAGTGGGTCAGAATGTCGCTCACCTGTGAGTCGAAGGCATCGCCCTGGGAATTAGAATATTGAATGTGGCGCAGTAGCTCGGCCTCGTCGGCAGTGGCGCAGAGGTCGGCAAAGCGCTGCGAGGTCTGCTCGTGCCAATGGTGCAGGCCGGCCAGGTCGTGCTCCTGCCACACTTTGAGCGGGCTGGCCGTGCCGCTGAGGCGCGCAATCCAGATGGCCTGAGCATTAATTACGTGGCTGAAGATGCGCAATGCGGGCTGCGGCGCCTCCTTGCCAGCGGCCACCGACGAGTCGAGGCGGCGCAGCAGTGTTTCGTTGGCCCACACGTTGAACGCGCCGAGCTTAGCGATGGTGTTAATCATGAATTAGGTGAGAAGGAGGAATAATAAGAAGGTTCTGTTCGCAAAAGAACGTCATGCTGAGCCTGTCGAAGCATCTCGCGTGGGATAGTAACTCAATCGTTATAACAGTCTTGCACAACGACATTGATTACTATCCCATACGAGATGCTTCGACAAGCTCAGCATGACGTTCTTCTTTAATTGATGACTAACTAGCTCACCGGGGGTCTTGCCACACGAGCTGCTCGTTGGTCTTGCGCTTGTCGAAGTTGCCGCAGCGGCCGTCGCCCTTGCCCGTGATGCCGCCCTCGGGGTGGCACAACACATTGCCTTTCAAGTCATAGAGTGTCGATTGCTGGTCGCAGCACGGCGCCGACTCATAGTATACCGATTCGCCATCGTAGCGGTAGCGCGTGATGCGGATAATGGGGTTGCGCTTGCGCGTAGCCATAATGCCCTGGATGCGGCGCTCCAGCCACGCGGGGCGGGCGGTGCTGTCGAGGCGCATGTCGCGGGTGGGTACGCCATCCACGGTGTTGGCGCTGGTGGGGGCCACGGTATTGTCCGAAACAAAGGTTTCGGCGGGTGGGGTAGTGGGGGTGTTCACCACCACGTCTTGCTGGCAGGCGCTCAGCGACAACGCCAAGAAGGTAATCGTAACGGGAATAAGCGAAAGGCGCATGAGAGGGGGTAGGAAAACACGGGACTCAGAAGTAGTCTTACGTCAACCAGCCCGCATAGTTAGCGCGGCAGTAAGGCCCATATTTTGGGGCCGAATACGCAGCCACCCACCGCCAGCGCGCCCAGCGCGGCTAGCAGCACGGCACCGGCCGCCACGTCCTTGGCCTTGCCGGCCAGCGGGTGGTAGCCCGGCGAGGCTAGGTTAGTCAGCGTTTCGATGGCCGTGTTGAACAGCTCGGCGGCCCACACGCCGGCCACCGCCAGCGCCACCAGCGCCCACTCGGTCAGGCTCAACCCCATATATAGCCCCAGTCCCAGCACTACCCCCGTGGCCACCGCATGAAATTGCAGGTGCAGCTCGGAGCGCAGCGCCGCGCCCACCCCCCGAAAGGCGTGCCCGAAGCTGGCCGCCCGGCGCCGCAGCAGCCCCGGCCGCCCGGCGGGGGGTAGGCCGCCCTCAGACATTGAACTCGGCAAACGTAGTGTGGCGCAGCTGGTGCCACTCGGTTCGCAAAATGCTGAAAATGACTGTGTCGCGTCGGTAGCCATCCGCTAAGATGCGGTGGCTGCGCAGGGTGCCTTCCTCGGTGGCGCCCATGCGGCGCATGGCGGTCTGCGACTTCAGGTTGCGGCTGTCGGTTTCCAGCTCCACGCGCTCGCAGCCCAGCTGGTCGAATGCGTAGCCCAGCAGCAGGTGCTTGGCCGCCCGGTTGAGGCCTGTGCGCTGAAACTCCGTGCCCACCCAGGTGTAGCCCACGCTCAGCTTATCATTATCGAGGTCGATGTTGTAGTAGCTCGTACTGCCCGCCAACTGCCCGCTGGCCCGGTCAACGATAACGAAGGGGTAGCGCTGGCCGGCCTGCCGCGCCTGCTCGGCCGCCGCTATGTAGGCCGCCAGGCTTAGCACGTCGTCGGCGCGGGTGATGGTGTACTGCCAGATGTTGGGGTCGAAGGCCACGAGCTTCAGTTCTTCAAAATCAGTGGCTTCGAGGGGCCGCAGCCGCACGCGGCTGTTTTCCAGTACGATATTTTGGGAATAATCCATACAGATGACAAGGGCTGATACGAGCCGCAAAGATGCCCGCCAGCGGCGAATTGCCAAATCCCCTAAACACAAACAGCCCCGCGCCGGGCGGGCGCGGGGCTGCCGGGCAGGCCGCTGGGCTAGCGCACCTGCGCGTCGTGCTTTTGGCGGTAGATGGCGCGGCTATCGCGGTTCTCCGTCTGGCGCAGGTCGCGGCGCTCGCCGGGCGTCACCACACCGTCGGCGCGGGCGGCGCGCTTTTCGGCGGTGAGGCCGGCCTCGCGGCCCCGCATGCGGGCGGCCTCGCGGCGGTTGAGCTCACCGGTAGCCACGCCCTGGCGAATGCGCGCCCGCTGGTTTTGCTCACGGGCATTCACGACGGGCGTGCGGGTTTGGGCCTGGGCGGTGGCCAGACCGGCTACTACGAGCAGGGCGGCAGCGGTTGAAAACAAGCGGTTATTCATGGGAATTAGGGGGAAAGAAGTGAAGAATAGCTTCCTTAATGAGGCTGTTTGGGTTGGATGCTGAGTAGCGCGCGAGGTTTAGCGCCGGCCTGAAGAAAGTTGCCAGCCCGTGGGAAACACTGTCCCTACCCCCCCCCGTTACGGCCGTGCCGGGCAGCGCGCCGCCACGTAGCGCCGGTAGTCGGCGTAGGCGGGCTCTTGCACCAGGCTTTTAAGGGCCCGCACGTGCGGGTCGGCCAGGTCGCTGGACTGGCTGCGCAGCAGCATAAAGCGCAGGCCGGTTTGCAGCGGCCCGCAGTCGCCGGCCTCGGCTAGCTCCTTGGTTTTCAGCAAAGAATAATCGAAGGCCGCCCGCTCGCTGGCCTCGGGTGTGCGCTGGCCGGGCGGCACGGTGCGGAAGTAATGCAGGTGCCCGATTTCGTGGTATAGCACCACCACCAGCCGGTTGTCATCAAAGTCCGGCTGCGGGTGCGCCAGGAAGCGCTGGTCCAGCCGCACCGCGCCGTTGGGGAAGGCCGCCGCCGGGCTACCGAGCGGGCCGTTGGCATCTACCACCACGAAGCGCAGCAGCAGCGGGTCGTGCTGGCGCACATCGGCCAGGGCCTGGGTAAACTTGGGGTACTGCCGCGCCGCCTGCGCCAGCACCTGCCGCGCCGTGGCCGAATCGACGGGCGTGGCCTGCGTCAGCTGGGCATGGCTAAGCAGGGGTAGGGTGGTCAATAATAAGCTAAGAAGCAATTGGTAGCGCATAGCGGAATAGTCTGATTATGAAAAAAGAACGTCATGCTGAGCTTGTCGAAGCATCTCGCTCGCATCATCAGGTCAGTAACCCAACGGCGCGAGCGAGATGCTTTGACAAGCTCAGCATGACGCTCTTTTAAAAAGGATATGCGCCTAGCAAAAGAGTTGACTAGCCGATTTTCACCTCGCCCACCATGTCCTCGGGCTTCAGCCACTGGTCGAAGTCTTCGGCCGTGACGTAGCCGAGCTGCACGGCGGTTTCCTTCAGGGTCGAGTTGTTTTTGTGGGCCGTTTGGGCAATTTCGGCGGCTTTGTAGTAGCCGATGTGCGGGTTGAGGGCCGTCACGAGCATCAGGCTGCTATCGACGTGCTTTTTGATGTTGGGCAGGATGGGCGCGATGCCCACCGCGCATTTGTCGTTGAAAGCCACGCACACGTCGCCGATGAGCCGGGCCGAGTGCAGGAAATTGTAAATCATGACGGGTTTGAACACGTTCAGCTCGAAGTGGCCCATCGCGCCGCCCACCGTGATGGCCACGTCGTTGCCCATCACTTGGGCCGACACCATCGTCATGGCCTCGCACTGCGTGGGGTTCACCTTGCCGGGCATGATGCTGGAGCCGGGCTCGTTGTCGGGAATCGAGATTTCGCCGATGCCAGCGCGCGGGCCACTGCTGAGCATGCGCACGTCGTTAGCGATTTTCATCAGGCTCACGGCCACCGTTTTGAGGGCGCCGTGGGCTTCCACGATGGCGTCGTGGGCGGCCAGGGCCTCAAACTTATTCTCGGCCGTGACGAAGGGCAGGCCCGTGAGGTCGGCAATGTGCTTGGCCACGTTCTCCGAGTAATTCGGCGGCGTGTTGATGCCCGTGCCCACGGCCGTGCCGCCCAGCGCCAGCTCGCTGAGGTGGGGTAGGGAATTATGGATGGCGCGCAGGCCGTGGTCGAGCTGCGAGGCGTAGCCCGAAAACTCCTGGCCCAGCGTGAGCGGCGTGGCATCCATGAAGTGGGTGCGGCCGATTTTGACGATGTCTTTGAACTCTAGTGCCTTGGCTTTCAGCGTATCGCGCAGCTTGGTGATGCCCGGAATCGTCAGCTCAACCAAGATTTTGTAGGCCGCGATGTGCATGGCCGTTGGGAAGGTGTCGTTGCTGCTCTGGCTTTTGTTCACGTCGTCGTTCGGCGCCAAGAACTTCTTTTCATCGCCTAGCAAGCCACCGTGCAGCACGTGGCCGCGGTAGGCAATCACCTCGTTCATGTTCATGTTCGACTGCGTGCCCGAGCCGGTTTGCCATACTACCAGCGGGAACTGGTCGGCCAGGTGGCCCGCCAGAATCTCGTCGGCCACTTGGCCAATGAGGTCGGCCTTGTCGGCGTCCAGAATGCCCGCGTCGCGGTTGGTGAGGGCGGCGGCTTTCTTCAAATAAGCGAAGGCTTTGATGATTTCCTTCGGCATCTTATTGATATCCTGCGCAATCGGGAAGTTTTCGATGCTGCGCTGGGTTTGGGCGCCCCAATAGGCGTCGGCGGGCACTTGCACCTGGCCCATAGTATCTTTTTCGGTGCGGAACTGGCTCATTTGAACGAAGTAAGGAGTGGGAAAACTGCCGCTGGCAATGGTCGCAAAAGTACGCGTCCCGGCTGGCGTGGCGCGGTCCCCGGTAGCCATTGGCGAGGCAGGGCCGTACACGAGCCTATTTTCATCCTAGTTTCTCTTGCCATGAACGAGCCTACCCCTGCCCCCGACCCGCACACCGCGCCGCCCGTACCCACTGAAGGCAACGGCGTACCCGACTATAGCCACCTCGAAATTCACACCGAATCGGACCTGCCTACCCCCGACAAAGCCGGCGGCAGCGCTACCGAGCCCGAAAGCGGTGGTGGCTACAGCGGCTAAAGCGCGCCTTATTTGCAACAGATAACGTGCCGAGAATCCTTGCTAGAGGTAGTTGGATTACCGTGTTTCCCAGGAATTAATTTGGTATTCTAACCAATTATCAGTAGCACTTATTCTGCTACACGAGTAAATATTCAAGAAACCTATGTTTATTAGCGGCCCAGGTGCAAAAAGGTTATAATGGCTTTCAGTATCTGGGCTGGCTTTTCTTCAAACAGGTAGTTTCCACCGTTCAGGATGCTCACCAGCTGTAAAACCGGAAGCGGAGGTGGTCTAACTAACACGGACAGTGCGAAGAATCAACTTCCACGGTTCACAACTGGGGAACTAAACCCTAGCGGCCTACCCGTCACTTGCAAAAAATACATGGCCGCCCTTAAGGTTGAGTGCGTGCGCCAAGTAGCGGCCGGTGCCCGGCAAAACGATGTGGCTTGTGCCCAAGGTATTCCGCTGGCCCCACCGGGCTACTGGCAGCGTCAGGCGCTGAGACAAGCCGTACCCAGCAGCGCCGAGCGGGACGAATTTGAGCAGCTACACGCCGAGCCCCACTGCGTGGAAATGGAGCCTGATATTTAAACAAGAGTCTTAACTAGTTGCCTGATGTAAGCACAGGCTCTCTTAACTGCCGCAGTCATGAGCCGCTACCACTTTGTCCACTCCTGCACCGAGTCCTAGCTCATACCCCTATTCTGCCGCCTTTTAGCGAGGGGCTCAGCCAGCTATTATTTACGAGTGGCGGTAGCCACTGGCCCTGTCGGCGGCCGCATGGCAGGCAGCCGGGCAAATTACTTCTACGTATTATGCCCGTTTATTACGGGCGGGTTTTCTACCCAGCTTTAGTCAGCTCGGTAATCCGCTCACAACAACGCCTAAGCCGAAGCGGCCTGAAGCACGCTCAGAATCGCACTCTTGCCCGGCAACACTCCTTTTGCTTTTCTGGAAGAAGCACGCTTAGAAATCGACCAGTACCTCGACGCCTACTTCAACCTTGACCGCTGCCATTCTGCCCTCGGCCACCGCTCGCCCCACCAATTTGAAACCGACCACCTGAATATCCTACCTCGGTGCACTATTTGTTTTTACTGAACTATCCCAGTTTGGGCCACTACGAAGCTTTCGTGCATGCTTACCAAGTAATCTTAGTAATAGAATTTAAAATTATTTTCTATTATTTAATTTTAATGCAAAAAAGGGCATTTTATATATTAAAAAATACAATTATGTTAAAACTATCCTATTCATTACATTGCTCTATTTATAAAATAAAATGAAGAGAATAATTTAGTATGCGACATCAATTTGGAAAATCAAAAAATCTTCTTACCTTTGCACTCCCAAACAAAAAGAGCCAAGAGTAAAAGAAGACACGGTAAAGATTTTCTAAAAAATAAATTTGGAAAATCAAAAAATCTTCTTACCTTTGCACTCCCAAACAGAATAAGGCGCCTCAACTCGCCAACCAAGCATCGCTAATTGAGCGGCGCACTCGTTCTTTGAATGACGGAAATAGACAAAAATAGAAAGGTGTTTCTCAAGCATTTCGGTGCGGGAAACAACTGAGTAAATCGTCTTTAGTTTAAGGCGTTAAAGAAGTGAGTGAGGTT
>CAZZWL010000039.1:36218-39412 GCA_964657755.1 uncultured Rhodanobacter sp. | reverse complement strand
GCCCGCCCGCCCGGCACGCCCACGGCCACCAGCGCCAACGTGGCGCCCGTGGGCCAGGAGAAGGGCGCGCCCGCCGAGGCCGCGCCCGCCCTGCCGCCCTACCCCGCGTATCCGGCGCGCCTCTACTGGCACCTGGCCAATGCCCGCGGCGTGCTGCACCGCTACGAGGTGCGCGCCACCACCCAGCGGCTGGTGGTGCAGGTGCCGCGCCGCCTGGCGCGCGGCGGCAACGTGCTGCGGGTTTATTATCAAGGTTATACGGGGCAATATGCAGAATAGACAGGCAACGCGAATACGGCTTCAGCAGCGCTTTTTTGGCCCGCTGCTGCTCGGCTTGTTGCTGGCCGGCCCGGCCGCCCGCGCCCAGCAGGTGCTGCTCCAAACCGACGTGGCTACCGACACCCTACCCCCCCGCACGGGGCCCAACCGCCGCTACTTCGGGCACCTGTATGGCAGCTACGGGCTGGCCGCCGGCGCCAGCGACCTGGGGATAAAGCAGGGCTTTTCGTCGTTTGAGGTGCAGGTGGGCGGGCGGCTCAAGCGCCGGCTGGGGCCGTACCTGGCCTTTAATGCCGACCTGCGCTACGCCTACCTGCGCTATGGTCTGGCCCCCGACGTGGCCCGGCCCGCGCCCTTCGGCGCCGGCTTCGATAGCCAAACCATTACCTACCACCAGCTGCAGGGCGAGGCCAGCCTGCGCCTCAGCCCCTACCGCCGCCGGGGCAACACCGTGGGCCGCTACCTCGACCTGCTGGCCTACGGCGGCCCCACGCTGGCGGCCAACTACACCGCCATTGGCCCCTCGCCCAGCGGGGGCCGGCGCGAGGTGGTGGAGCACCAGCCGGCCTACCTGGCGCGCTGGCAGGGGGGGGTAGGGCTGCGCCTGGGCAGCAACTCGCTGGCCCTGGTGGGTCGCTATCGCCTCAGCGAGCTGCTGCCGGGCACCCGCCTGCCCGAGCCGCCACGCTGGGTGTTGGGCATTGAGTTGGGCTGGTTTTGAACCCTGGCCCGGCCGTGGGGCGTACACGGCGGCGGGCACCACCGGACCTGCTCCTGGTCGCCCGGCTTGCATCGGAGGATTAATAATTAAGCCCTGTGCCCTGGCTCGTAAACTGCTGTAATTGACCCGTTATGCTATTCTCTGTACGCTCCCTGGGAGCTGTTGCCTTGCTTGCGCTCACCCTAGCTTCCTGCGTGAGTACCGAGCGCGAAACCGCTACGTCGAGCCGCGGCCCGCGCACCGAGTTTACGCCCCCCAAGGGGCAGGGCGAGCGCGTGGGCGGGGCTACGGTCCTCAATACCGTGCGCGCCACCCACCTGTTCTCCGACCCCAAAACCCCCGATACGTTCGTGCTGCAACTACGGGGTCCGCGCGTGCTCACCGGCCGCCTGCACCTCCTCGTGCTCAGCAGCCAGGGCGACACGTTGCGCCACGAAGTGCTGCCCGTCAGCGTGTTGCTCACCGACCCCACGTTGAAGGATAACCAGTCGGCCTCGGTGCGCGCGCGCGAAATCAACGTGCTGCGCAACATGAATACGTTTTTCAGCGATAGCCACTTCGTGCGGCCCGCCGTGCCCGCCGCCGCTACCCCCCCCGCCGGCCTCGACGCCGAAGCCTGGGCCAGCCTGCGCAAGGACCCCGCCGCCGTGGGCTTCGACTACCCCGGCGGCAAGGGCGAAACGCGCCTGGTATATGCGCGCCAGCTGGGCCGGGTGGTTCTGGTGGAGCTGTAAGCAGCACGTGGTGGTGCTTACTCTTTAGGACTTACGCAAAAACGGCTGTCACGGCGCCTTAAATCTTGCTCCAGCCTTGCTGCCCGGCGGGGCCGCGCAGCAGCGCGTAGCCCGCGCTTTCGCCCAGCACGGCCACTGGCGTGCGCAGGGGCCACGCCGCCAGCGCCGGCGCACCAGCCGTTGGCTCCGCCTGAATTTCGTGGGCCGTGGCCAGCACCAGCCGCCGCAGGGGCTGCGCCGGGGCCACCAGGCGGGCCGCCATGTAGCGCCGCTGGCCAGTGGGCAGCTCCACGCGCAGCCAGCCGGCGCGCTGGCCCAGCACCAGCAGGGGCAGGGTGGCGGGCAGCTGCCGGGTGGCCTGCGCGGGGCGCGGGCGCACCCACTCGCCGCGGCGGTCGGGGCCGGCGAGGGGGGTAGGAACGGGGTCTTCGCGGTGCAGAAAGGGCCAGGGGTCCACGGCCCCGCGCCCGGCCCGGTAGATGCCGAAGTGCAGGTGCGGCGCCGTGGTGCGGGCGTTGCCCGTGTTGCCCACAAGGCCCAGCGTGTCGCCGGCCCGCACGCGCTGGCCGGGCTGCACCAGCTGCCGGTCCAGGTGGGCATAGTAGAGGTGCTGGCCCTGATTATCAGCCAGCCACACCACGCGGCCGCCCAGCTGGCTCTCGCCGGTGCGGGTGATGGTGCCGTCGGCGGCGGCCACGGCGGGCGTGCCGCGCGGCGCGAAGATGTCCACGCCCTCGTGGCGGCGGGCGCCATTATCGCGCTCATTGCCCCAGAAGCTGCCAATGGCCTGGTCGGTGCGGCCCTTCACCGGAAACAGCCCCAGCCCTGGCCCGCGCCACAGGCGCAGGGTGTAGCGGCCGGCGGCCAGCAGCTCGGGCTGCACGCGCAGCAGGTGCTGGGCATCGTCGGTGGCCTGGTAGCTGTAGTCGTAAGAGCCAGCGGCGGTAGTGTCGGTGGCGGTCCACTTCAGCGGCTCGGGCTTTTGGTGGGGGGGTAGGGCGAAGGCATCGACAAACACGCGGGGCGCCAGCACCGGGCCGGACGCCAGCGTGAGGCGCACGTGCACCAGCTCGCCGGCCCGCACGGCGTAGCGGTAGCTGGCCGCCGTGGGCTGCTCGGGGCGAAAATACCCGGTTTCGAGCACCGGCAGCGTCACGGTCAGCGAGTCGCGCAGCGCTAGGTCGGCGGCCCGCTGCCACTGCTGGCCCAGGGCGGCCTGCTGCAAGCCGGCCCGGTCGAGGGCGCGGGCGTAGTCGTCGTGCGGGGTGGTTTTTTGGAAGAGCGCCGCCAGCGTCTGGGGCTTACTGCACGAGGCCAGCAGGGCCAGCAGCACGAAAAAGCCCCCGGCCTGCCGCCTGCCAGGGGTTGAGAAGAACGAAAAAAGCATACCCGGCAAACGCCGGCCGGCGCGGGCAAGTTCTGGTCAGTGAGTAGTAAAAGAACGTCATTCCGAGCTTGCC
>CAZZWL010000039.1:0-36208 GCA_964657755.1 uncultured Rhodanobacter sp. | reverse complement strand
CGATCTCCTCGGCAAGCTCGGAATGACAACCGTTCCCAAGCACCAACAACCAAGCACCAATTACCTTCGCCCTACCATGCCCACCCACCCCGTCGTCCTCACCGAATGCCCGCGCGATGCCATGCAGGGCCTGCCCGCGTTCATCCCTACCCCCGTCAAAACGGCCTACCTCCAGCAGCTGCTGGCCGTGGGCTTCGACGTGCTCGATTTCGGCTCGTTCGTGTCGCCCAAGGCCATTCCGCAGCTGCGCGACACGGCCGAAGTGCTCGCCGGCCTCGACCTCGACCGCACCCGCACCAAGCTGCTGGCCATCGTGGCCAACCAGCGCGGCGCCGAGCAGGCCGCCAGCCACCCCCAAATCCACTACCTGGGCTTCCCGCTTTCCGTGAGCGAAACTTTCCAGCGCCGCAACACCAACCAGACCATCGCCGCGGCCCTGGCCGACGTGGCCGCCATGCACGAGCTGTGCGAGCGCCGCGGCAAAACGCTGCTGGTATACCTGTCAATGGGTTTCGGTAACCCCTACGGCGACCCCTATGGCCCGGCCATCGTGGCCGAGTTCACCGCGAAGCTGGCCGCGCTGGGCGTGCGCATCGTGGCCCTGTCCGACACCATTGGCGCGAGCACGCCGGCGCTCATCACGCCCTTGTTTGAAGAGCTGATTCCGGCCTTCCCGCAGATTGAGTTTGGCGCGCACCTGCACACTACCCCCGGCACCTGGCGCGAAAAGGTGCAGGCCGCCTACGGGGCCGGCTGCCGCCGCTTCGACGGCGCCCTGGGCGGCATCGGCGGCTGCCCGATGGCCGCCGACGTGCTCACCGGCAACATGGCCACCGAGAATCTGGTGGCGTATCTGGAGGGGGTAGGGGAGGTATTGGGGTTGGATTTAGAGCTTCTGGAAAAAGCCCGCCAAACGGCGAATCAATTAGCATTCAACTAACAGCCATTGGTTTTAAGTAATCGCATGAGTGATAATGTAAAGCCTCCTTCGCCAGCCACTTACCTGGTAGTGGTAGCTATGCTGAGCTTGCTAGGTTGGGTCGGTTTTTTGGAGTATGCAGATGCTACCAAGCAACTCAGCGACTTAAAAAAAGCAACGGGCGTGCTTAAGCAAGCCGAAATAAGAAAATCGACCGGAAGAACGACGCTTTATTATGTTGAATTTTACTTGAAATCCAGGGCAGAGCTATTTACACTAGAAGAAGGTACCGGCATAACCAGGCAAGAAGAGCTTAGGCAACTGCTGCCAAATAACACAGCGTTAAAAGTTTACTTTGAGAAAGTCAATCGTGACTCTGAAAATAAAGTATATCAAATTGAAACACCTTCACGAGTAGTCTACTCGATTAAAAAACTACATTCAGATGCGGTGGGGGAAATCGTATTGCTGTCTTTTTTGGCTGCTTTTATTGCTATAGTCCCTTTCAGCGGGTATTTATTTAATCTGACTAATTCGGAGAAAAAGAACTAATGCCCATTCCCCAAGTTGATATTTTCATTCCCTGCTTCGTGGACCAGCTCTACCCGCACACCGCCCTCAACATGGTGAAAGTGCTGGAGCGAGCCGGTTGCCAGGTGCACTACAACCCCGCCCAAACCTGCTGCGGCCAACCCGCCTATAACGCTGGCTATAAGGAAGAAAGCCGCGACATCGCCGCCAAATTTCTCACCGATTTCCCTACCCCCCCCGCCGGGGCCGAAGCGCGTTACGTCGTCAGCCCCTCGGCCTCGTGCGTGGGCATGGTGCGCAACGCCTACGCGCACCTGTTTGCCGGTACGCCCGAGGCCACCAGCTGCCAGGGCGTGCAGCGCCGCACCTACGAGCTAACCGAGTTTTTAACCGACGTGCTGAATATCAGCACCATCCCCGGCGCGGAGCTGGCTGGCACCTACACTTATCACGACTCCTGCTCGGCGCTGCGCGAGTGCGGCATCCGCGAGGCCCCGCGCCGGCTGCTCGACGGCGTGGCCGGCCTGCGCCGCCTCGAAATGGCCGAAACCACCACCTGCTGCGGCTTCGGGGGCACCTTCGCGGTGAAGTTTGAGGCTATTTCAGTGGCGATGGCCCAGCAAAAAGTCGAACACGCCCTGGCCACCAGCGCCGACTATATCGTGAGCACCGACGTGAGTTGCCTTATGCACCTGGAGGCCTACATCCGCCGCGAGAAGCTGCCCATCAAAACCCTGCACATCGCCGACGTGTTGGCCAGCGGCTGGTGATTTTTCATTTAACAATTATCAGTCATCAATTATCGGTTGTTCAGTCAGGTTAAACGAATGGATAACTGATAATTGATGACTGATAATTGTTAAATGACCTTGTACATCACGTCCGAGCGCAGCACGTATTTCACGCCCTGCGTCACTTCGCTACCCTCGTGGTAGAGGCTGTGCAGGAAAAGCAGCGCCATGCCCTGCCGGGGCCGAATGCGCACGCCCCGAAACGTAGTGTCGCCGCCCTGAAAATTATCGTTGAGGTACACCATAAAGGTGAAAAAGCTCATTTCCTGCTCGTTACGCACGTAGCTCTCGTCAATGTGACCCTTGAACTTGTGTCCGCGCTGGTAACGGTAGAAACGGAATAGCTCATTGAGGCCGCAGGCGGTGCTGTTGGCCAGTTGCATCGGCACGAAAGGCTGAATTTTGTCCCACAGCATCTGAGCCAGCTCCTCGCTATTGTAAAAAGCCCGGCTGTTGTTGCGCACGTCGGTCTTGACCTTGCTGCCGCCCGCCGTGTTCACCTTGGCCAGCTCGTAGCCGATTTCCTCGCTGCGCACGATGTATTGCAAGCACTCAGCGCGCGTCAGGAAGTCATCTACCGTGAAAATGGAGTCGGCTACTTTGGTTAGCTGCATAGGCGAATATAAGTTACAAAAGCGCCTTAATGCGCGCCGTGAGCCCCTCACTGGCGGGCACCAGGGGTAGGCGCACGGCGGCTTCGCACACGCCTTGCAGGGCCAGCGCGGCCTTCACGCCCACGGGGTTGCCCTCCTCGTATAGGAGCGGGTTGAGCGGCACCAGACCATAAAGAAGCTGCTGCGCGCGGGCGAAGTCGCCGGCCAGCGCGGCGCGGGTCATGTCGCTGAAGCGCTGCGGAAACGCATTGGCCATCACCGAGATAATGCCCTGGCCGCCGCAGGCAATGAGCGGCAGCGTGAGCATATCGTCGCCGCTCAGGAACAGAAAATCGGCCGGCTTTTGGGCTAGAATAACCAGGCACTGGTCCAGCAGGCCGCTGGCTTCCTTGATGCCGATGATGTTGGGGTGCTGCGCCAGCTGGAGGGTAGTATCGGCCGTGAGGTTGGAGCTGGTGCGGCCGGGCACGTTGTACAGGAGCAGGGGTAGGGGGGAGGCATCGGCCAGGCGCTGGTAGTGCGCTACTATGCCGGCCTGGCTGGGCTTGTTATACGCCGGGCTGGCCGACAAAATGGCCACCACGCCCGTCAGGTCCGTTTCGCGCAGCTGCCGCTCCACGGTGGCCGTGTCGTTGCCGCCAATGCCATACACGAGGGGTGCGCGGCCGGCTACGTGCTCGCGGGCCACGCGCAGCAATTCCGTCTTTTCATCATGCGTAACGGTGGGCGACTCGCCCGTGGTGCCGTTGATAACCAGGTATTCCACGCCGCCCGCGAGGTTGAAGTCGAGCAGGCGCCGCCAGGCGGCCATATCCACCGCGCCGGTGGCTGTAAAGGGTGTCACCAGGGCCACGCCGGTGCCGTGTAGTTTGTTCATCCGCTGTGGGGGTTGTTGCTTTGTGCAAAAGTACACTCCTTGTCCGCCGTTGCGCCCCGCCGGCTTTTTAATAGCTTCCTTGAAAAACCTGTTTCCCGCCGCCAGCCTGCTGGCAGCTGCCCTGAGCCTCGCCGCCTGCGACTCCAAAACTGCCACCACCGGCGAGGCTAAAACGCCCTCTACCGCCGAAAGCATGGGCAAAGCGGACTCGGCCAAAATTGATGAAGCCGCCCCCACCTCGGGCACCGCCGCCGTGGCCGCCGACGAGGCCAACGCCAAGCCCGGCCCCGACCCCAGCACCATCCCGGCCGCCAAGGCCGGCGATGCGGCCGCCATCTACGCCCGCCCGCAGGTGCCGATTTTGTGCTACCACCAGATTCGCGACTGGACGGCCCGCGACTCAAAAGGCGCCAAGGACTACATCATTCCCATTGCCCAGTTCAAAGCCCAGGTAAAGATGCTGGCCGACAGCGGCTACCACAGCATTCAGCCCGACCAGCTCTATGCCTACCTCACTACCGGCGCCCCCCTACCCCCCAAGCCGGTGATGCTGACCTTTGACGATACCGACCTCGACCAGTTTACTATTGCCCGCCCCACGCTGGCGCAGTACGGCTACAAGGGCGTGTACTTTGTGATGACCGTGAGTCTCGGCCGGCCGCACTACATGACCAAGGACATGGTGAAGCAGCTCTCCGCCGAAGGCAACCAGATTGGCTCGCACACCTGGGACCACCACAACGTGAAGAAGTACCAGGGCCAAGACTGGGTGACCCAACTCGACAAGCCGACCAAAACGCTCGAAGACATCACGGGCAAGAAAATCAAGTACTTCGCCTACCCCTTCGGCCTCTGGAATACCCAGGCCTTCCCCGAGCTGAAAAAGCGCGGCTTCGTGGCCGCCTTCAGCCTGGCCGAAAAGCGCGACCAGACGGACCCGCTCTTCACCATTCGGCGCATCATCGCCAGCGGCTACTGGAGCCCCCGCACCCTGCACAACAATATGGTGCAGAGCTTCTAGCGCTACTAGCTTGTGTGCTCAAAAGGGAGGAATTATGCTCGGAGTGCGCTCATAGAAATAGCCTGGCTACTCGGTAGCTGGGCTATTTCATTGGCGTTAGTGGGCTGGCTGCTTGAGATTAACCCACTAGCATTTAAGCAGCTAGACATTCAGCTGCACAATACCTATTTTGTGCTGCCGGCCTGGGCCGTAGCATTGCCGTTCTTCATATTGTTCGGGGCGATTAGCACGAGTATGCGCGCCGCCCGCCAGCACTTCAGCCAGCGCAGTACCAACTTGGTTTTGGTAGGGGTAGGCCTGCTCGCGGTAGCGCTGCTGACGTGGGCGGGATGGGTAGTAAAATCGCTCAAATAGCCAGCTGAAACCCCTGCCCCCGGCCCCGCAGCGATGATTGCCGGATAATCAACTCGCTCTTTACCACGCAGGTGCGGGGCTCAAAGCGCTCCTGAAGCTTCACCTGCTCCAGGAATAAGCGCGCCGCCTGCTGGCCAATGCGGTAGGGGTGGAGGTCGACGGTGGTGAGGCCGGGCTCGATGAGACTGGCCAGAAACTCGTCGCCAAAGCCCACGATGGCCATGTCTTCGGGCACGCGCCGGCCCCGGCTGCGCAGGGCCAGAATAAGGTCGAAGGCATTGGTGTAGTTGATGGCAAAAATGGCGTCGGGCGGGTTAGGCAGCGCCAGCCAGGCATCGAGGCAGGCCACCGCCGACTCGGTGCGGAAGTTGATGTGGGCAATCAATTCTTCCTCCACGGGCAGGCCGTGCTTGCGCAGCGCGCCCAGGTAGCCCGCCTGCCGCTGCTGGCTGATGAGCAGCGACGAGGGCCCGGCTAGGATGGCGATGCGCCGGCAGCCCTCCAGCACCAGGTGCTCGGTCACGGCGAAGGCCCCGCTCCAGTCGTCAATCATCACCCTGGACACGTTTTCCTGGTTGTACACCCGGTCGAAGTGCACGATGGGAATATCGCGGCACGCCGTGGAGCTCATGTGGTCGAAGTTCTCGGTTTCGCGCGAGTGGCAGATGAGCAGGCCATCGACCTGGCTGGCCACCAGCGCCTGCACGTTGCTCACCTCCGTGGCGTACGATTCCTTCGATTGGCAAATCATGACCCGGTAGCCCGCCTCGGTGGCCACCTGCTGAATGCCACTCACGGCGGTAGCAAAAAATGGCCGCTCCAGGTCCGGTATTACCACGCCGATAGTGTTAGTAGCGCGGTTTTTTAGGCTCTGGGCCAGGAGGTTGGGCTGGTAGTCGAGCTGCCGGGCGGCATCCAGAATGGCCTGCCGCGTGACGGGGCTGATGTCGCTGTGTCCATTCAGCGCCCTGGATACGGTGGACGGGGCTACCCCCACCTGCCGGGCCACGTCGGCAATGGTGGCCTGGTGGCGCTTGCGGCTGGGCGCGCCCGCCGGCCGCTCGGCCGTGAAATGATACTCGCAGGACTTGCAGAGAAAGCGCTGCCGCCCCCGGACGAAGCCGGCTTTCAGCACCTCATCGGCCAGGTTACACTTAACACATTTAACCATAATGCAGGGGTGGGAAGAAAGTTAGATAATGCGAAGTTCGAATAGAAGCTACGCAGTAGCTATCAGAAAGTAGTGCTTAAAAAAATAATTCGCGAAAATTAACTATCGGCAACGTTTTCGGAAACGTTGCCGATAGTTTTTGCTGGTATTTTCCTTGAATTTTAGCTTTTTAACTTTTTGCAAGTGGTAACAGTGCCGTTACATTTGACTAAGATTCCTCCCCAACCTACCACCAACTGCCACCCTAGAGATAGGTAAAACGGCTCGTTACGATAGGTTAAAAATTGTACTTTTACGATAATCTGCCATGCTGCACACTATGCGCTGGTTCGGGCCCAACGACCCCGTTTCCCTCTTCGACCTTCGCCAGGCGGGCTGCGCCGGCGTGGTCACGGCGCTGCACCAGCTGCCGGTGGGAGTAGTGTGGCCGGTGGCCGAAATCCAGGCTCGGCAGCAGCTAGTGGAGGCCGACAATCAGACCCATTCGCCCCTGCACTGGGCTGTCGTAGAGAGCCTACCCGTGCACGAGGACATCAAGAAAGGCCGGCCTAGCCGCGACGCCTACATTGCCAATTACCAGCAGTCGCTGCGCAATCTGGCGGCCTGCGGCATCCGCACGGTATGCTACAATTTTATGCCGGTGCTCGACTGGTCGCGCACCGACCTGGGCTACGAAATGCCCGATGGCTCGCGGGCGCTGCGCTTCGCGTGGCAGGATTTTGCCGTGTTTGACTTGTGCATTCTGAAGCGTCCCGGCGCCGAGGCCGACTACGAGCCCGCCGTTGCGGCCGCCGCCCGCCAGCAGTTTGCCGGCATGAGCGCCGCGGCGATAGCGCAGCTCACCAACACGACCCTGCTGGGCCTGCCCGGCTCGGAGGAGACGTTTGAGCTGAGCCATTTCCAGGATTATTTGAATGAATACAAGGCGATTGATGCCGCCGCGCTCACGGCCAACCTGCACTACTTCATTCAGCAAGTGACGCCGGTGGCGGAGGAAGTTGGCATCGGCCTGTGCATTCACCCCGACGACCCGCCCTTCCCGCTGCTGGGCCTACCCCGCGTGGTAAGCACCGAAGCCGACCTGGCTGGTCTGCTGGCCGCCTGCGACGTGCCGGCCAATGGCCTCACCTTCTGCACCGGCTCGCTGGGCGTGCGGCCCGACAACGACCTGGCGGGCATGATTGCGCGCTTTGGCCCGCGCATTCACTTCGTGCACCTGCGCGCCACCAAGCGCGAAGCAAATCCGCGCAACTTTCACGAAGCCGACCACCTGGCCGGCGACGTGGACATGTATGCCGTGGTACGGGCGCTGGTGGAGGAGGAGCTACGCCGCGCCGCCGCCGGCGAAACCCGCCCGCCGCTGCCCCTGCGCCCCGACCACGGTCACCAGATGCTCGACGACCTGAACACCGCCAAGCGCACCTACCCCGGCTACTCGGCCATTGGCCGCCTGCGCGGCCTGGCCGAGCTGCGCGGCCTCGAATACGGCCTGCGCCGCATGCTGGAATGAGGAATTGGGAATGAAGAATGAGGAATTGATACCTCGTTGCTTCTTATTCCCAATCCCTCATTCTAATTTCTTCATTCCACTTTTCCCACCCACCCGCCATGTTGCTGCGCAACGTGTTCCTGCTACTGCTTTGCCTGGTGGCCGCTACCCCCCGTAGCCGGGCCGACGATGGCTACCGGCTGTGGCTGAAGTACGACCGCGTGGCTAATATAGCTGAACGCCAGGCTTATGCGCGGGCGTTGCGGTTCGTGGCCAGCCCTGGCGCTACCCCCGTTTTGCGCGCCGCTAGCGGCGAATTGCGGCGCGGGCTGGGTGGCTTGCTGGGCCAGCCGGTACCAGTAGTGGCCGCGGCGGGCCGCCGCACGGGCGGCGTGGTGCTGCGGGTTGATGCTCAGGCCAGCGCCGGCGGGCAGCCGCTGAAGCCGGAGGGCTACCGCATTGTGGAGGAGCAGCATAACCTCGTTATCACCGGCCGCACCGACCGGGCTGTGCTCTATGGCGCCTTCGCGCTGCTGCGGCAGGTGCAGACGCGCCAGCCGCTGGCCGGCCTTGACCTGCGCAGCAACCCGCGCATCAATTTCCGCTTGCTCAACCACTGGGACAACCCCAACGGCACCGTGGAGCGCGGCTACGCGGGCGCCAGCATCTGGCAGTGGTACGAGCTGCCCGAGCGCCTCGACCCGCGCTACACCGACTACGCCCGCGCCAATGCGTCAATCGGTATTAACGGGGTAGTGCTCAACAACGTGAACGCCAGCGCGCGCTACCTCTCGGCCGAGTACATCGGCAAGGTGGCAGCAGTGGCGGGCGTGCTGCGGCCCTACGGCCAGCGGGTGTATTTGTCGGTGCTGTGGGCCGCGCCCAAGGTACTTGGTGGGCTGAGCACCGCCGACCCGCTCGACCCGGCGGTGAAGCAGTGGTGGACCGCCAAAGCCGACGAGATTTATAAAGCCATCCCCGACTTTGGCGGCTTTTTGGTAAAAGCCAACTCGGAGGGCGAGCCCGGCCCGCAGGACTACGGCCGCACCCACGCCGACGGCGCCAACATGCTGGCCCAGAGCCTGGGCCGCCACGAGGGGGTAGTGATGTGGCGCGCCTTCGTGTACAAGGCCAACAGCAACGGCGACCGCTTTAAGGAAGCCTACGAAGAGTTTCAGCCCCTTGATGGCAAGTTTGACCCCAGAGTGCTGGTGCAGGTGAAGAATGGCCCGATTGATTTTCAGGCCCGCGAGCCATTTCACCCGCTGTTTGGCGCCATGCCGCGCACGCCGCTGGTGCTGGAGGTGCAGCTCACGCAGGAGTACCTGGGTTTCGCTACCCACCTCGTGTACCTCGGCCCGCTCATCAAAGAGGTTTTGGAGGCCGATACCTACGCGAAAGGTCCCGGCTCGACGGTGGCCCACATCGTGGATGGCTCGCTGGATGCGCACGCGTTGAGCGCCATCGCGGGGGTAGCCAACATCGGCGCCGACCGCAACTGGACCGGCCACCCGGTGGGCCAGGCCAACTGGTACGCCTTCGGCCGCCTGGCCTGGGACCACACCCTGAGCGCCGACGCCATTGCCCGCGAATGGACCCGCATGACACTGACCACCGAGCCCGCCGCCGTGCGCACGCTCACCCGGCTGCTGGGGCAGTCGCGCAGCATTTACGTGCGCTACACCGTGCCGCTGGGCCTGCACCACATCATGGGCGAGAGCCTGCACTACGGCCCGCAGCCGTGGCTGGCCAAGGCCGGCCGGCCCGACTGGACGGCTGTGTACTACCACCGGGCCGACTCCCTGGGCCTCGGCTTCGACCGCACCAAGGTGGGTAGCAATGCCCTGGCCCTCTATAAACCCGAGGTGCAGCAGGAGTGGGGCAGTGCCCAAACCTGCCCACTCAACTACCTGCTCTGGTTTCACCACGTGCCCTGGACGCAGCGCCTCAGCACCGGCCGTACCCTCTGGAACGAGCTGGCCACCCGCTACTACACCGGCGCCGACTCGGTGCGGTGGCTGCAAAAGCAATGGGCCGCCGCCCGCCCCGCCCTCGACCCCGCCCTGTACGCCGACGTGGCCGCCCGCCTCGTCACCCAGCGCAAGGAGGCCCTGTGGTGGCGCGATGCCTGCGTGCTCTATTTCCAAACCTTTGCCCGGCAGCCCGTGCCGGCGCCGTTCGCGCCACCAGCCCGCTCGCTGGCCGACATCAAGCAGCTCGTGCAGCTCTACCAGCTCAAGTAGTCCCTACCCCCCCCCTGCCGCCTTTAACCTTGCCCATGAACCCTTCGGTACTGATTCCCAACGGCCAGGCCGCGCCCGTGCCCATCCCCTCCGCCGCGCAGTCCAACGTGTTTTCGCTGGCCGGGCGGGTGGCGCTCGTCACGGGCGGCGGCACGGGCATTGGCCTCGAAATAGCCCGCTGCATGGTGGCGGCCGGGGCCACGGTCATCATCACCGGCCGCCGCGAAGCGGTGCTGCAAGCCTCGGCCGCCGACCTGGGCGAGCGGGCGCACTTCTACGTCAACGATATCTGCGACCTGGCCGGCCTCGAGGGCCTGGTGGCGCGGCTCGAAGCCGACTTCGGGCCGCTGGATATCCTGGTTAATAATGCCGGCATCAACATGAAAAAGCCCGCGCTCGAAGTCACCGACGAGGATTTCAGCCGCATTATTCACACCAATCTGAACGCCGTTTTCTCGCTCACGCGGGCCGCGGCCAAGCGCATGGTGGCCCGCCGCCGCGGCGTCATTCTCATGATTTCGTCGATGGCCGCCTACTACGGCATCGACCGCGTGGTGGCCTACGCCGCCTCTAAGTCGGCCGTGGAGGGCATGGTGAAGGTGCTGGCCTCCGAGTTCTCCGCCCAGGGCGTGCGCGTGAACGCCATCGCCCCCGGCTTTATCGAAACTGAGATGAGCCGCACGGCCATGAACTCGGACCCCGAGCGCCGCGACCGCGCCATGCGCCGCACCCCGATGGGCACCTTTGGCCGGCCCGCCGACATCGGCCACGCCGCCGTGTTTCTGGCCTCCGAAGGCGCGCGCTACATCACGGGCGTGTCGCTGCCCGTGGACGGCGGCAACTCGATTGGCTTCTAGTTGCTGCGCCGTTCGCTCGGTGCCAACTGCTTGGTAAAGAGCGAAAAATATACTGTCTTCCCGCTTTTTTTATTTTTTAACTTTCCCACCCCATGAACACACCTATACCTTCCTCCCGCCCGCAACGGGGCTGGAAATGGTCGCGCCTGGTGACGTTGCTGCTGCTCACTAGCAGCCTGGCTCCCGCCGCCGCCCTGGCCCAAGCGCCCGTATCGACTACCGGCCCCCACGTGGTGACTGGCAAAATTACTTCCGACAACGGCGAGGGCTTGCCCGGCGTGACGGTGGTGGTGAAAGGCACCACGAACGGGGCCACGACCGACGTGAACGGCACCTACTCGCTGACCGTGCCCGATGATAACAGCATCTTGGTATTCAGCTCGGTAGGCTTTGCCCGGAAGGAAATAGCCGTGGGCAAGCGCGCCAACCTGAGCGAGCAGCTGGTGCCCGAAACCCAGGCCCTGAACGAGGTGCAGGTGGTGGGCTACGGCACCCAGAAGAAGAGCCAGGTGACGGGCGCCATCTCGACGGTGAGCGACGAGCAGTTGCGCGACGTGCCGGTGGCCAACGTGGGCCAGGCCCTGCAGGGCCGCGCGGCGGGCATCACGGTATCGAGCTCGTCTACTACCCCCGGCCAGGCGCCGGTTATCCGCATCCGGGGCAACCGCTCCATCTCGGGCTCCAACGACCCGCTGCTGGTGGTGGATGGCGTGCCCTACGACGGCAGCCTCAACGACCTGAACCCTGACGATATTACCTCGCTGGAGGTGCTGAAGGATGCCAGCTCCACGGCCATCTACGGGGCGCGCGGGGCCAACGGCGTTATCCTTATCACGACCCGGCACGGTAAGAGCGGCGCCCCCCGCGCCACCTACAGCGGCTACGGTGGCCTCAAGAAAATCTACGGCCGCTACGACCTGCAAAACGGCCAGCAGTACTACAACTACAAGCTCGAAGCTTACAAGGCGCAGAGCCCGACCTTCGACCCGTCGAACCCCAGCTTCCTGACGGCCGACGAGCGGGCCAACTACGCCGCCGGCAACTCTACCGATTACCAGAGCCTGCTGTTCCAGAACGGCCACACCCAGAACCACGTGCTGGGCGTGAGCGGGGGCACCGACCAAACGCAGTATTCAGCCTCGCTGGGCTACTACGACGAGTCGGGCATCGTGCCGGTGCAGCGCTTTCAGCGCTACTCGCTGCGCGCTACCCTCGACCAGCAGATTGGCAAGCGCATCAAGGTGGGCATCAACACGCTCAACACCTACACCGTGGCCGACGACCCGGATATCAACATCCTGTACCAGATTCTGACCACCAGCCCGCTGGCCTCGGCCTACGACGCCAACGGCCTGCCGGTGTTGTTCCCGAACCAGGATACGGCCGGCGCTAACCCGCTGACGCTCTACACTCAGGACGCGCACAAGGACCAGAACCGCCGCCTGCGCACCTTCAACAGCCTCTACGGCCAGGTCAACATCCTGAAAGGGCTGGACTACCGCCTGAACCTGGGCCTGGACGCGCGCTCGGAAAACAACGGCCAGTACTACGCCTCCAACACGCCGCAGAACGGCGGTGGCCCCAGCACGGCCCAGCGCTCGACCAACCTGGCCTTCAACCTGCTGGCCGAAAACCTGCTGCTGTATAACAACACCTTTGGCAAGCACACGGTGGGCTTCACGGGCCTCTACAGCGCCCAGCAGTACAACTACGACGGCTTTTACGCCTCCGTGCGCAACCTGCCTACCAACTACCAGCTCGACAACAACATGGGGGCCGGTACGCCGGTGTCGACCACCAGCACGGCGCAGCAGTGGGATATTATTTCCTACATGGCCCGCGTGAACTACGCCTACGATAACCGCTACTCGGCCACCGTAACGGTGCGCGCCGATGGCTCGTCGCGCCTGGCGCCGGGCAATAAGTATAAGGCCTTTCCCTCGGCCGCCGTGGCCTGGAATATTGCCAACGAGAGCTTTATGCAGGGTAAGGACTATGTCAGCACCCTGAAGCTGCGCGCCAGCCTGGGCCGGGTGGGCAGCACCGCCGTGAACCCCTACCAGACACTAGGCCTGCTGTCGGCCGGCATCGGGTCGGGCTACTACAACTATGGCACCACCGGTGCCATCGGCGTGGTGCCCACCGGCATTCCGAACCCGAACCTGGGTTGGGAATACACCACGACCACCAACTTCGGCCTCGACTTCGGCTTCCTGCAAAACCGCATCACGGGTAGCATTGAGGTGTATCAGCAGCGCACCAGCGACCTGCTGCTGCCCGACGCCCTACCTGCCGCCAGCGGTTACACCTCCTTCGTGCGCAATGCTGGCCAGACCCAGAACCGCGGCCTCGAAATCTCGCTGACCACGGTGAACGTGCGGCCTAAGGACACGAATGGCTTTGAGTGGCAGATGGACTGGAACTTCACCATCAACCGGGAGAAAGTGCTCGACCTGGGCCTGAGCGACGCCGCCGGCAACAAGCTCAGCGACGTGGGCAACCAGCGCTTTATCGGCCAGCCGCTCTACGTTATCTACGACTACAAAAACATCGGTGTGTGGCAGACGTCGGAGGCCGACCAGGCCAAGAAGTTCGGCTCGAAACCCGGCCAGATTAAGGTACTTGATGCGAACGGCGACGGCGTTATCAACGCCAGTGACCGCGTAGTTATCGGCTCGCGCCAGCCCAATTTTGAGGCCGGTATCACCAACCGTTTCCGCTTCAAAGGCTTCGACCTCACGGCAGTGGCCCTTACCCGCGTGGGCGCCACGGTGGTTGACCCGACGCTGTTCGGCCCCGCGTACTTCTACACCAACACCGGCCGCCGCAACCAGGTGAACCTCGACTACTGGACGCCCACCAACCCCAGCAATACCTACCCCGAGCCCGACCAGTCAGCCCGCGCCAACGAGTGGCCTACCTACGGCCAGACGCTGGGCTACCACGATGGCACGTTCATCAAAATCCGCAGCATTGACCTGGGCTATACCCTGCCGGCCGCCTGGGCCAAAGCGGCCTTCATGAGCTCGTCGCGCGTCTACATTCAGGTGCAAAACCCGCTCATCTGGGCCCGGGACCCCTTCTTCAAGGCGAACAAGGCCATTGACCCCGATGCCTTGTCCTACTCGTCCCGCTTCAACGCCGGCAACGTGGGCCAGGCGGGCGGCATCGAGTTCACGGGCGGCAACCCCAATAGCTCGAGTGCCGGCCTGGCCGGCACCGGGGTCAACTACCCCGTGACGCGCGCTTTCATTGTGGGCCTCAACCTGGGCTTCTAGTCGGCTACCCCCCCCTTCTCACCCAACCGGTTTTACGGCGCCCCGCGCCAATCTTATATGAAAAAGCTAGTATTAGTCTCCCTGAGCACGGCCTTGCTGCTGGCGGCGGGTGGCTGCAAAAAGGACATTCTGGATGAAAATCCCACCTCCATTCTCACGCCGTCCTTCCTGAGCACGTCGCAGGGGGTAGAGGCCGGCGTGACGGGCGTGTACTCGGCCCTGCGCCAGATTTATGGCAACGACTCGGGCACCTTCACCACCGAGGCGGGCACCGACCAGTGGACCAACGGCATCACGGCCAGCAGCGGCCTGAGCGACTACAACCCCAACGACCTGACCCCGGTCAACGACGGCGCGCACTCCTTCAAATGGGGCATATGCTACTCGGCCATCAACACCGCCAATGCCGTGTTGCAGTACTCGGCCACGGTGCAGGGCCTCACGCCGGCCCGCGTTACGCAGCTGGTGGCCGAAACCAAGCTGCTGCGGGCCCAGTACTACTTCGTGCTGGTGCAGGACTTCGGCGACGTGCCGCTGTCGGTGACCTTCGTGGACTCGCCCACCAAGGACATCACGCGGGCCCCGCTGGCCGATGTGTACACCCAGATTATCAAGGACCTGACCGATGCCCTGGGCACCATTGCCGACAAGCCCGCCCAGCCCGGCCGCGTGACGCGCGCCACGGCCCTGCACCTGCTGGCCAAGGTGTACCTGACCCGCGCCACCTCCTCGGCCAAGCAGAGCGGCGACTACGCCAGCGCCGCCCAGTATGCCAAGGAGCTGATTGACAACCAGGCCCGCTACGGCCTGGGCCTGGAAACGGACCCGGCCACTGTGGTGGCCGAAGGCAATGAGAACGGCAAGGAAGTGATTATGAACGTGCAGTTCAGCGGCGACGCCACGTTCAACCGCATTGACGGCTTCACCTTCGGGGGCGAAAACGTACTGGCCTTCCAGTACCGCAGCCGCTACGACAAGCTGCCTAACATGGTGCGCGACATCAACAACGGCCGGCCCTTCGCCCGCCACTGCGTGACGCACTTTTTGGAGGACAACTACATCCTGCGCGACGCCAGCGGCAACGCCCTGGAGTCGGGGGCCGCGCTGCGCACCACCGACACGCGCTACAACAAGTGGTTCACGACGGTGTACCGGGTGAACTCGCCCGGTGGCAACAGCGGCAGCAGCAGCGCCGTGGTGGGCGACACCTCCATCTGGTATCCCGGCCGGGAGCTGTCGGCGGCCAAGCTGGCCCAGATTGCCGCCCGCAAGCCGGTGCCCTACGTGGTAATTGCGCCCAGCCAGTACACCACCGAATACTTCCCCACGCTCAACAAGTTTGACTCGCGCAGCCGCACGTCGGTCAACGGCTTCTCGACCCGGCCCAACATCATCTACCGCCTGGCCGAGACGTATCTGATGGCGGCCGAGGCCTATTTCTACCTGGGCAATGTGGCCCAGGCGGCCACGTATATCAACGTGGTGCGCGAGCGCGCCGCCGCCCCCGGCCTGAAGGCGGCGATGGACATCACGGCCAGCCAGGTCAACCTCGACTTCATCCTGAACGAGCGCTCGCGGGAGCTGTGCGGCGAGTTCACGCGCTGGTACGACCTTAAGCGCACCGGCCAGCTGCTGGCGCGGGAGCGGAACACTGCTTATTCGCCCGCGCTGATGTCGGTCACCACCGCCGGCTTCACCAAGGGCGGAATTTACGGCTCCAACGCGGCCATCAACATCAAGGATTTCCACGTGCTGCGGCCCATTCCGCAGACGGAAATAGACCGCACGTCCGGCAAAATCACCCAGAATACGGGGTATTAGTCGTTGCTAGTCAGTGCTACCGGGCTGCCGCAGGGTGGCCCGGTAGCCGCTGGCTACCTGGGCAGGAGGGGGTAGGGACTATAGAGGAGCTTTTTTAATGCAGAATATTTTGAATGCTAAGCAAGTAGTAAGCAGCCTGTTGACTGGTATCCTGGTTATGCTGGGCGCCCTGGGTATCCAAGCCCAGAGCGCCCCGCCCCACCTCGTGAAAGTCGGGCCCAGCACGCAGCTGGTAGTCGATGGCAAACCCTACTTTATTTTGGGGGGCGAGCTAGGCAACTCGGCCGCCTCCAGCACGGCCTACATGCAGCCCGTGTGGCCCCGGCTCAAGGCCCTGCACCTGAACACCGTTATCGCGCCCGTGTACTGGGAGCTGCTGGAGCCCAGCGAGGGCACGTTCGACTTCGCGCTGGTGGACGACCTGCTGCGCGACGCCCGCAAAAATCAGTTGAAGTTGGTGCTGCTCTGGTTCGGGGCCTGGAAAAACAGCATGTCGTGCTACGCCCCGGCCTGGGTGAAAACTGACCCCAAGCGCTTCCCGCGCGTGGAAAGCGACCGGGGAGTGCCCGAGGAAATCATGACGCCCTTCGACGAGCGCAACCTCGACGCTGACCGCAAAGCCTTTGTGCGCCTGATGCGGCACCTGAAGGAAACCGACGGCCAGCACACCGTAATTACGGTGCAGGTCGAGAATGAGATTGGGATGCTACCCACCGCCCGCAGCTACGACGCGCGGGCCAACGCCGCTTTTAAAAAGCCAGTACCGGCCGCTTTGATGAGCTATTTGCAGCGCGAGCGTAAAAATTTGAAACCGGAGTTTGCCGCCATTTGGCAGCGCCAGGGCTACCGGGCCAAAGGCAACTGGGAGGAGGTATTCGGCAAAAGCTTAGCCACCGACGAGATTTTCATGGCCTGGTACTACGCCGTGTACACCAACGCCGTGGCGGCGGCCGGCAAGGCCGCCTACCCCCTCCCCATGTATGTGAACGCGGCCCTGAACCGGCCCGGCGTGGCGCCGGGCAAGTACCCCAGCGCCGGCCCGCTGCCGCACGTCATGGACGTGTGGCGGGCCGGGGCCCCCGCCATCGATATGCTGGCGCCTGACTTCTACAACCCCAACTTCGCGCACTGGTGCGACCTGTACACCCGCGGCGGCAACCCGCTGTTCATCCCCGAAATTCGGTTTGAGGACGGCGTGGCGGCCAAGGCGTTTTTTGCCTTTGGCAACTACAACTGCCTCTCGTTCTCGCCCTTCGCCATCGAGGGCAGCGACACCCTGAAAGGGGCCCCCATCGGCCGGGCCTACGAGCTGTTGCAGCAAGTGGCGCCGCTGCTGGGCAAGTACCAGCCGGCGGGCCAGGTGCGCGGCTTTTTGGTGCAAAAAGACTCGGCCGCCCGCACCACCACGCTCGGCAGCTACCGCTTCACGGCCCGGCACGAGTACACGCTGGGCTGGTCGCTGGGGGCGAAAAAGGCCGAGTGGACGCCCGGCGGCGGCCTGCTCATCGCCGTGGCCCCCGACGAGTTTTACCTGGTGGGCACGGGCATCGTGCTCACCGCCGAGCCCCTGGCCAAGGGCAAGCGCGCCGGCTACGTAAGCGTGGAGGAAGGCCACTTTGCCGGCGACAAGTGGGTGCCCGGCCGCCGCCTGAACGGCGACGAGGACCACCAGGGCCGCCACGTGCGCGTGCCGGGCAATGAGTACATGATTCAGCACGTAAAAATCTACACCTATTAAGTTGCAGCAGCGCATGATACGGGTTTCCTCTTTCGGTACGTGGCGCGGCGCGCTCACCCTGGCGGCTGGCCTGCTGGGGGCCCTCGCCGCCCAGGCCCAGGTGCGCCTGCCGCGCCTCATCAGCAACGGCATGGTGCTGCAGCGCGAGGCGCCGGTGCGGGTCTGGGGCTGGGCCCAGCCCGGCGAAAAAGTGGCGCTGGCCTTCCAGGGCCACACCTACCGCGCCACTACCGGCGCCGATGGCCAGTGGCGCGTGGCCCTACCCCCCCTCCAAGCGGGCGGGCCCTACGAGCTGAGCATCGACGCCAGCAACCACTTGGTGGTGAAGGACGTGCTGGTGGGCGACGTGTGGTTTTGCGCGGGGCAGTCGAACATGGAGCTGCCTATGCGGCGCGTGCGCGACAAGTATCCGCAGGAAGTAGCCACGGCCAGCAACCCCCGCATCCGGCAGTTCGATGTGCCGATGCGCTACGACTTCCGCGGCCCCAAGGCCGACGTGACCGGCGGCGGCTGGGTGGCTGTGACGCCCGAAACAGTGCTGAATTTCACGGCCGTGGGCTACTTCTTCGCCAAGGAAATCAATGCCAAATACCAGGTGCCGGTAGGCCTGATAAAAGTGGCCGTGGGCGGCTCGCCCGCCGAAGCCTGGCTGAGCGCCGACGCCCTGAAGCAGTTTCCCAAATACGAGCAGCAAGTCGCGCCCTACCGCGACAGCGCCGCGGTAGCCAGCACCAAGCAGCGCGAAGGCGCCGCCGTAACGGCTTGGTACCAGCAGCTGCACCGGGCCGACCAGGGCGAGGCCCCCGGCCAGCCCAAGTGGAGCAGCGCCGGCTACGACGCCAGCGGCTGGGCTACCATGCCGGTGCCCGGCGAGTGGGCCGACCAAACGCCCTTGGGCCCCGTGAACGGCGTGCTCTGGTTTCGCAGGGAAGTGGACGTGCCCGCCGCGATGGTGGGCCAGCCCGGCCGCCTGGAGCTGGGCACGCTGGTCGATGCCGACTCGACGTATATCAACGGCCGGCTGGTGGGCAGCACCGGCTACCGCTACCCGCCGCGCAAGTACGACTTTGGCGCCGGCGTGCTGAAAGCCGGTAAAAACGTGGTGACCGTGCGCCTCATCAGCAACGGCGGGCGCGGGGGCTTCACGCCAGACAAGAACTACCAGCTCACGGCCGGCGGTCAGTCGCTCGATTTGCGGGGCCCCTGGCAGTATAAGCTGGGCGCGGCCCTACCCCCCACGCCGGGCACCACCACGTTTCAGTACCAACCCGGCGGGCTCTACAATGGCCTCGTGGCGCCGGTGCTGCCCTACGCCCTCAAGGGCGTGCTATGGTACCAGGGCGAGAGCAACGTCGGGCATCCAATTGACTACTACTCCCTGACTTCCAGCTTGGTGCAGGATTGGCGCAAGCAGTTTGCCCAGCCCAAGCTGCCGTTTCTCTACGTGCAGCTGGCCAATATCAACGCCGCCAAAAAAGAGCCTGGCGAAAGCAACCAGGCCCTGGTGCGCGATGCCCAGCGCCGCCTGCTGGCCCTGCCGCGCACCGGCATGGCCGTGATATCGGACGTGGGCGAGTGGAACGACATTCACCCCCTCGACAAGCAGACCGTGGGCCACCGCCTGGCCCTGGCCGCCGAAAAAGTGGCCTATGGCGATGCCAAAGTGGTCGCCTCGGGGCCCCTGTACCAAACGATGAAAACCGCTGGCAACCAGGCTACGCTCTCGTTTGGGGGGGTAGGGAGCGGGCTGGTGGCTAAGGGTGGCGGCCCGCTCGAAGGCTTCACGGTGGCCGGCGCCGACCATAAGTTTGTGCCCGCCCAGGCCCGCATTGCGGGCAGCCAGGTGGTCGTGCAGAGCGACCAGGTGGCCGCGCCCGTGGCCGTGCGTTACGGCTGGGCCGACAACCCCGAGGGGGCAAATCTGTATAATAAAGAAGGTCTTCCCACCTCCACTTTCCGCACCGATGACTTCTAAGCTACCTCGACTCCTGCCCAGCGCCGCGGCGCTGTGGGTGCTGGGCTTTGTGGCCCAGGCCCAGACTACGCCCGTCTTCCGCGACCCGAAGCAGCCGCTGCGCGCGCGGGTCAACGACCTGATTAAGCAACTGTCGCTAGAAGAGAAAGCGCAGCAGATGCTCGACCAGAGCCCGGCCATTGCGCGCCTGGGCATCCCGGCCTACAGCTGGTGGAACGAGGCCCTGCACGGCGTGGGCCGCTCGGCCCCGGCTACGGTGTTTCCCGAGCCCATCGGGCTGGGCGCCACGTTTGACGAGGACCTGGCCCGGCGCGAGGGCACCGCCATTTCGGACGAGGCGCGGGCCGTATACAACGCCGCCATCGCCAAAAACCACTACGTGAAGTACGGCGGCCTCACCTTCTGGACGCCCAACATCAACATCTTCCGCGACCCGCGCTGGGGCCGGGGCCAGGAAACCTACGGCGAAGACCCCACCCTGACCAGCCGCCTGGGCGTGGCCCTGGTGCAAGGCTTGCAGGGCGACAATCCGAAATATTTGAAAGTGGCGGCCTGCGCCAAGCACTATGCCGTGCACAGCGGCCCCGAGCGCCTGCGCCACGAGTTCAACGCCGAAGCCTCGCCCCAGGACCTGCGCGAAACCTACCTGCCCGCCTTCAAGGCGCTGGTGCAAGAGGCGAAGGTGGAGGCCGTGATGTGCGCCTACAACAGCACCAACGGCGAGCCCTGCTGCGGCAACGAGTTCCTGCTCGGCCAGGTGCTGCGCAAAGAATGGGGCTTCCGGGGCCACGTAGTGAGCGACTGCGGGGCCCTGGACGACCTTTACCAGGGCCACAAAACGGTCAAGACCAAGACCGAGGCCGCCGCGCTGGCCCTCTCGCGGGGGGTAGACCTGAACTGCGGCGACACCTACACCAAGCTGCCCGAGGCCGTGCGCCAGGGCCTGCTCAAGGAAACCCAGGTGGACAGCGCCCTGGCCATTTTGCTGCGCACGCGCTTCAAGCTAGGCTTGTTTGACGGGCCAAACGCTACCCCCTACGACAAGCTCGGGCCGGAAGTGGTGAACAGCGCCGCTCACCGGGCCCTGGCCAAAGAAGTGGCGCTTAAGTCGATGGTGCTGCTCAAGAACAACGGCGTGCTACCCCTGCGCCCCGACCTGGGCAAGTACTTCGTGACCGGCCCCAACGCCACCAGTGTGGAGGCCCTGTTGGGCAATTACTACGGCGTGAACAGCCAGCTGACGACCATGCTCGAAGGCCTGGTAGGCGCGGTGCAGCCCGGCAGCCAGATTGAGTACAAGCAGGGCGTGCTACTCAACCGGCCCAACATCAACCCCATCGACTGGACCACCGGCGAGGCCAAGCAGACCGACGCCATCATCGTGGTGATGGGCATCACGGGCGTGCTGGAAGGGGAGGAGGGCGAGTCCATCGCCTCGGCCCACGCCGGCGACCGCCTCGACTACAACCTGCCCCAGAACCAAATTGACTTCCTCAAAAAGCTGCGCCAGGGCAGCAAAACGCCCATCATCGCCGTCGTGACGGGGGGTAGCCCCATGAACCTGAGCGAAGTACACGACCTGGCCGACGCCGTGCTCCTGACCTGGTACCCTGGCGAGGAAGGCGGCAATGCCGCTGCCGACCTCATCTTCGGCAAGGCCTCGCCCTCGGGCAAGCTGCCCGTCACCTTCCCCCAAAGCCTAGCCCAGCTGCCCGCCTACGAAAGCTACGGCATGGCCGGCCGCACCTACCGCTACCTCGCCGCCGAGCCCATGTACCCCTTCGGCTACGGCCTCAGCTACGGCAAGTTTGCCTACTCGGCGGCCAGGCTCTCGACCAATAAAGCCGCTAAGAACAAGCCCGTTGAGCTGACCGCCACCGTCACCAACACCGGCAAAATGGCCAGCGACGAAGTCGTGCAGCTCTATCTCACCCACGCGCCCAAAGCCGAGGCCCAAACGCCGCTTTTCGCCCTCAAAGGCTTCCGGCGCGTCAGCCTGGCGCCGGGCGCCAGCACCACCGTCAAGTTCACGCTCACCCCCGAAATCCTGGCTCTCGTTGGTAAAGACGGCAATGCCGTGGCGCCCAGCGGCCCCGTCACGGTGTGGGTGGGCGGCAGCCTGCCCAGCGCCCGCAGCCTGGCGCTAGGGGCCCCCAAGCCCGCGTCGGCGGTGCTCATGATTAAGTAAGGAGTTATGGGTGAATGAATGAAAAAGAACGTCATGCTGAACATAGTGAAGCATCTTGGCCGCTTCATTGAACGACTCGGATGAAGCAGCCAAGATGCTTCGACAGGCTCAGCATGACGTTCGCTTTTTAACTTATAATTCATAATTAGAAATGAAATACCTTCTCGGCTACGACATCGGTAGCTCTTCCATCAAAGCCTCGCTGCTTGACATTGCCACCGGGCGTTGCGTGGCGGCCGTGACCTCGCCCACCACCGAGATGGGCATGGACGTGCCCCAGCCCGGCTGGGCCGAGCAGCGCCCCGAGCGCTGGTGGCAGGAAGTCATCAACGCCACCCAGCAGCTCAAGGCCCAGTACGGCTTCGACGCCGCGCTGCTGGCCGGCATCGGCATCACCTACCAGATGCACGGGCTGGTGCTGCTCGACAAGGCCGGCCACGTGCTGCGCCCCGCCATCATCTGGTGCGACAGCCGCGCCGTGGCCATTGGTAATGAGGCGTTTGCCGGGCTAGGCGAGGAGTTTTGCCTGGAGAATTTCCTGAACTCGCCGGGCAACTTCACGGCCTCCAAGCTCAAGTGGGTACGCGAGAATGAGCCCGAGATTTACGCCCAGATTCACAAGATTCAGCTGCCCGGCGACTACCTCGCCTACCAGCTCACGGGCCAGCTGCAAACCACCGTGTCGGGCCTGTCGGAGGGCGTGTTCTGGAATTTCAAGCGGCAGGCCATCGCCCAGGAGCTGCTCGACTACTATGGCATCAGCGCCGAGCTGCTGCCCGAGGTGGTGGATACGTTTTCCATCCAGGGCCACCTCACCGCCGAAGCGGCCCAGACGCTGGGCCTGGCGGCCGGCACGCCCATCGCCTACCGCGCCGGCGACCAGCCCAACAACGCCTTTTCGCTGAACGTGTTGAACGCGGGCGAGGTGGCGGCCACCGGCGGTACGAGCGGCGTAGTCTACGGCATTAACGAGACCACCACGGCCGACCCCCGCTCGCGCGTCAACTCCTTCGTGCACGTCAACAGCACCCGCGAGCAGCCCAAAAACGGCGTGCTGATGTGCCTCAACGGCACCGGCATTCTTAATAGCTGGCTGCGCAAAGTGGTGGGCAATATTCCCTACGACCAGATGAACACCCTGGCCGCCCAGGCGCCCGTCGGGGCTGCGGGCCTGCTGTTCCTACCCTTCGGCAACGGCGCCGAGCGCATTCTCGAAAACCGGCCCGCCGCTGCCGGCCTCCACGGCTTGCAGTTTAACGTGCACGGTCAGTCGCACCTCCTCCGGGCCGCGCAGGAGGGCATCGTGTACGCCCTCAACTACGGCATGGACATTATGCGCGCCGCGGGTGTACAAGTGCAGAAAGTGCGCGCCGGCCACGCCAATATGTTCCTAAGCCCCGTATTCCGCGAGGCTTTTGTGAACTGCGGCAACGTGACCCTGGAGCTCTACGACACCGACGCGGCCCAGGGCGCGGCGCGCGGCGCGGGCATCGGGGCGGGCATCTATGCCAGCCCCAAGGAGGCGTTTAATGGCCTGGCTCTCATCAGTACCGTGGAGCCTACCCCCTCCTTACAGGCCCAATACCAACAAACGTACAGCGACTGGCAGGCCCTGCTGGCCCGCGAAACCCGGCCGGCAGAATTGCTGCTGGCGTAAAGCTTCACTCAGTATAAAAACTCTGCGTCTGTCATTGCGAGCCTGCGAAGCAATGACAGACGATTATTGACTTCTAAAATCCTTCAATTCCCCATTCAACATGGCAACTTCCGAGTATTTCAAAGGCATCGACAAGATTAAATACGAAGGCCGCGAGTCGGACAACCACTTGGCTTTCAAATGGTACGACGAAAACCGCGTGGTGGCGGGCAAGACCATGAAGGACCACCTGCGCTTCGCCACCGCCTACTGGCACACCTTCGTGGGCACCGGCGGCGACCCGTTCGGCCCCGGCACCAAGAAGTATGGCTGGGATGCCAAGACTGATATCGTGGGCCGCGCCAAGGACAAGGCCGATGCCGCGTTTGAGTTCTTCACCAAGCTCGGCACGCCCTACTACTGCTTCCACGACATCGACCTCGTGGACGAGGGCGGCTCGCTGAGCGAGTACGAAAGCAACCTGGCCACCGTGGTGGACTACCTCAAGCAGCACCAGCAGGCGAGCGGCGTGAAGCTGCTGTGGGGCACGGCCAACGTGTTTTCGAACCCGCGCTACATGAACGGCGCCAGCACCAACCCCGACTTCGCGGTGGTGGCTTACGCTGGCACGCAGGTAAAAAACTCCATCGACGCCACCATCGCGCTGGGCGGCGAGGGTTACACCTTCTGGGGTGGCCGCGAGGGCTACATGACCCTGCTCAACACCGACATGAAGCGCGAGCAGGCGCACCTGGGCCGCTTCCTGGGCATTGCCCGCGACTACGCCCGCAAGCAGGGCTTTACCGGCAAGTTCTTCATTGAACCCAAGCCAGCTGAGCCCACCAAGCACCAGTACGACTTTGACGCCGCCACCGTCATCGGCTTCCTGCGGGAGCACGGCCTGGAGAAGGACTTCATGCTAAACTTGGAAGTGAACCACGCTACGCTGGCCGGCCACACCTTCCAGCACGAGCTGCAAGTGGCTGCCGACGCCAACCTGCTGGGCAGCATCGACGCCAACCGCGGCGACAACCAGAACGGCTGGGATACCGACCAGTTTCCCAACAACCTCAACGAGCTGACCGAGAGCATGCTCATCATCCTGGAACACGGCGGCATCAAGCCGGGCGGCATCAACTTCGACGCCAAAACGCGCCGCAACTCGACCGACCTGGAGGATATTTTCGTGGCCCACATCGCTGGCATGGACACCTTTGCCCGCGCCCTCGTGACGGCCGATGCCATTCTGGAGAAGTCGGCTTACAAGAAATTCCGCACCGACCGCTACGCCTCGTTCGACCAGGGACCTGGTGCTGAGTTCGCCAAGGGCGGCCTCACGCTGGAAGACCTGCACAAAATCGCGCACGAATCGGGTGAGCCTACCCCCCGTAGCGGCAAGCAAGAGTGGTTGGAGAGCATCATCAACCAGTACATCTAGCGAAAAATCCGTAGGGGAACGCGGGGCGGCCCGTCTGCGCCGCGTTCCTTTGCGCTACCAATCATTTTCGCTTCAACCATGAGCAACCCCCAAATTTCGATTGACGAACTGAGCGTCAACACCATCCGCCTGCTGTCGGTAGATATGGTGCAGAAAGCTAATTCGGGTCACCCCGGCCTACCCCTCGGCGCCGCCCCGATGGCCTACGTGCTGTGGTCGCGCTTCCTACGCTTCAACCCCCAAGACCCGAAGTGGCCCAACCGCGACCGCTTTGTGCTGTCGGCGGGCCACGGCTCGGCGCTATTATACAGCCTGTTGCACCTCTACGGCTACGACCTGAGCCTGGATGATTTGAAGCAGTTTCGGCAGATGGACTCCAAGACGCCGGGCCACCCCGAGTCGCACATCACGGCCGGCGTGGAAGTGACGACCGGCCCGCTCGGCCAGGGCTTTGCCAACGGCCTGGGCATGGCCATGAGCGAGGCGCACCTGGGCGCCCTCTACAACAAGGAAGGCCACGCGCCGGTGCAGGACCACTACACTTACGTGCTGGTGAGCGACGGCGACCTGATGGAAGGCATTGCGTCGGAGGCGGCTTCGCTGGCCGGCCACTTGCAGCTGAGCAAGATGATTTACCTGTACGACGATAATAAAATCTCGCTCGACGGGCCCACCAGCTTTGCTTATACCGAGAATCCGATGCAGCGCTTCGATGCCTACTACTGGCACACGCAGCACGTGCAGGACGGCAACAGCCTGGATGAAATTGAGAACGCTATCCGGGTGGCGCAGTCGGTAAAAGACCGGCCGTCGATTATCGCGGTACGCACGATTATCGGCTTCGGCTCGCCGCTGGCGGGCACCAGCAAGTCGCATGGCTCGCCCCTGGGACCTGATAATGTGAAGGCTACCAAGAAGTTCTACGGCTTCGACCCCGAGCAGTCGTTCCAGGTGCCGCAGGAGGTGTATGACCACCTGCGCGAGCCCGGCAAGAAAGGTGCCGAGTTGCAAAAGCAGTGGGAGGCCGACTTCGCCACCTATGCCGAAGCTTTTAAGGACGAAGCCGCTATGTTCAAGCTCTCCTTCGAAGGCAAGCTGCCCGAAGGCTGGGACAAGGACCTGCCCGTGTACACGCCCGCCGATGGCGAGCTGGCGACCCGTCAGGCGTCGGGTAAAGCCCTGGATGCCATCAAGAAAGCGGTGCCCTTCCTGTTTGGTGGCTCAGCCGACCTGGCCTCGTCGAACGAGATGGATAAATCGGGCGACGACTCGTTCCAACCACTCCACCTGGAGCGCCGCAACGTGTGGTTTGGCGTGCGCGAGCACGCCATGGGCGCGGCCATGAACGGCATCGCCCACCACGGCGGCCTGCGCACCTACGGCGGTACCTTCCTCACGTTCAGCGACTACATGCGCGCGGCCATCCGCCTCACGGCCCTGGCCGAGAGTACGGCCACGTTCGTGTTTACTCACGACAGCATCGGCCTGGGCGAAGACGGCCCTACCCACCAGCCGGTAGAGCAAGTGCTGGCCCTGCGCACTATTCCGAACATCGTAGTGCTGCGCCCCGCCGACGCCAACGAAAGCACTGAGGCTTGGCGCATTGCCATGACCACGCCCAAGTCGCCGGTCGTGCTCATCTTCTCGCGCCAGAAGCTGCCGATTCTGGACCAGACCAAGCTCGGCTCGGCCCGCGAAGGCGTGGCCAAGGGCGCCTACATCCTCAGCGAAGCGGATGGTGGTGAACCGAAGCTCATCCTCATTGCCACCGGCTCGGAAGTGAAGTTGGCGATGGAGGCCCAAATTGAGCTGCAAAAAGCCGGTACGCCCACCCGCGTGGTGAGCATGCCGAGCTGGGAACTGTTTGAGCACCAGGATAAAGCCTACCGCGAAAAGGTGCTGCCGCCCACGGTGCGCAAGCGCCTGGCCATTGAGGCGGGCTCGCCCATCGGTTGGCACAAGTACACCACCGACGAAGGTGGCATTATTGCCATGAACCGCTTCGGCGAGTCGGCCCCGGCCGAGGAGCTGTTCGAGAAGTTCGGCTTCACGGTGGCCAATGTGGTGAAGCGCGCCCAGGGCGTGCTCGCCGGCCACCCCGAAGACCCCGAAATGGAGAAAAAAGAAATAGTAGCTAAGGGCAACTAAACGGTGCGTTGCGGGTGGCCGGGTATCGGCTGCCGGGCGCGTCGCAAATGCGGCCCTGCATTTCGATAACTGACCACCCGCAATCAACTCCGTTCGTGCCCAAAAACTCGATTTTTCGGCGGCCCGCTGGTCGCCGCTACTGGCTTGCCCTTGCCGAAAGGGCCCTATTTGAGCGGCTGAGCCGGCTCTGTTTACTATGCCCGTAGCTGGGCTGGTTGCTATCCTTTGGGGCTAGCGGCCAGCCCAGCTACGGGCATTTTTGTGTGCTTGCCAGCCGTGGAGGGGGGTAGGGCGCAGAGTTACCAAACAAGTATTAAGCACGTCAGACGTATGAACATCAACCTGTGTGGCTGCGCCCTGGCTGGCTTACTGGGCGCGGTAGCCCTTACTTCCAGCCAGCGCCCGCCCGCCGAAAAGGGCCTCAAGGATTACTACCAGTTCTATTTTCCCGTTGGCGTGGCCGTGTCGCCGCGCGCCTTGCAGAACCCGGCTGAAGCAGCGCTCATCTTGCAGCAGTTCAATAGCTTAACGCCGGAGAACGACATGAAGATGGGCCCCATTCACCCCGAGGAGAACCGCTACAATTGGGGCCCGGCCGACGCTATCGTGGACTTTGCCCAGGCGCACCACCTGAAGGTGCGCGGCCACAACCTGTGCTGGCACGAGCAAACGCCCCCGTGGCTTTTCAAAAATGCCGACGGTAGCCAGGTGAGTAAAGCGGTGCTCCTCAAGCGCTTGCACGACCACATCGACACCGTCGTGAAGCGTTATAAGGGCAAAATTTACGCCTGGGACGTGGTGAACGAGGCCATTGCCGATAACCCCAACGAGTTTTTGCGCAACTCGGACTGGTACAAAATCTGCGGGGAGGATTTTATCGCCGAAGCCTTCAAATACGCCCACGCGGCCGACCCAACGGCCGTGCTCTGCTACAACGACTACAACACCGAGCGGCCCGAGAAGCGCGCGCGCATCTACAAGCTGCTCAAGAAGTTGAAAGATGCCAAGGTGCCCATCGACGCGGTGGGTCTGCAAGGACACTGGTCGCTGGTTGAGCCCACCGAGCAGGAGTTGCGCACTACTATTGAGCGCTTTGCCTCGCTGGGCCTGAAGGTGCAGGTGACGGAGCTCGACGTGTCGGTGTATCCGTGGGAGAAGGACCGCCGCGCCAAGCGCCCCGGCGAGGCGGACGCCTACACGCCCGAGATGCAGACCAAACAAGCGGCGCAGTACGCGCTGTTTTTTAAGGTCTTCCGCGACGAGGCTAAATACCTGACTGGCGTAACGTTCTGGAATATTTCCGACCATTATTCCTGGCTCGACACCTACCCCGTGGCGGGCCGCAAAAACTACCCGCTGCTGTTTGACGCGAACTTCAAGCCCAAGCCCGCTTACTACGAGGTGGTGAAGTTTTGACGTGGTGCTGAAACGATACCCTATGATGCGAATTACCCGCCTCCGCTCCGCCGCCCTGCTGCTCTTGCTGCCCCTGCTGGCCGGCGCGCAGCAGCCCGCCGCCCCGCTTACCGACCACTATATCTCGGCCAAAAAAACGGCCGGGAGCTTCCCGCTGGTAGGGGGGGGTAGGGCGGCCACGTTCTACGCCAGCGAAGCCGACTGGCCGGGCGTGCTGCGCACCGTGCGCGACGTGCAGGCCGACGTGCAACGCGTGACCGGGCAGGAGCCAGCCTTTCTGACCGATGCGCCGCAGGGCGCGCAGCCGGTGGTGCTCGTGGGTACGCTGGGCCATAGCGCCTTGATTGATAAGCTGGTGCAGACTGGTAAGCTCGACGTGGCTAACCTGGCCGGGCGCTGGGAAACTTTCGTGGTGCAGGCCGTGGACAACCCGCTGCCGGGGGTAGGGAAGGCCCTGGTGGTGGCGGGCAGCGACAAGCGCGGCACCATCTACGGCCTCTACGACCTGTCGCAGCAGATGGGCGTGTCGCCCTGGTACTGGTGGGCCGACGTGCCCGTGGCGCCCCAAAAAAACCTGTACGTGGCCGCCGGCCGCCACACCCTGGGCGAGCCGGTGGTGAAGTACCGGGGCATCTTCCTCAACGACGAAGCGCCCGCGCTGAGCGGCTGGGCCAAGGAAAAATTTGGCGGCATCAACTCCCAGATGTACGAGCATGTGTTTGAGCTAATTCTCCGGCTCAGAGGTAATTACCTGTGGCCCGCCATGTGGGGGAATGCCTTCAACGACGACGACAAGGCCGACCCCGCGCTGGCCGACAGCTACGGCATCGTGATGGGTACCTCGCACCACGAGCCCATGCTGCGCGCCCAGCAGGAGTGGAAGCGCTACGGCAAAGGCCCCTGGAACTACCAGACCAATGCTCCGGTGCTGCAAGAGTTCTGGCGGCAGGGCATCAAGAACATGGGCAGCCACGAAAGCATCGTGACGATGGCCATGCGCGGCGATGGTGACGAGCCCATGAGCGAGGAAAACAACATCAGCCTACTCGAAAAAATAGTGGCCGACCAGCGGAAGATTCTGGCCGAAGAAACCCACCGGCCCGCCGACCAGACGCCCCAGCTGTGGGCGCTCTACAAAGAAGTGCAGGACTACTACGACAAGGGCATGCGCGTGCCCGACGACGTAACCCTGCTGCTCTGCGACGACAACTGGGGCAACCTGCGCAAGCTGCCCAAGCTCGGCGACAAACCCCGCAAGGGCGGCTACGGCATCTACTACCACTTCGACTACGTGGGTGGCCCGCGCAACTACAAGTGGCTGAACACGAACCCGCTGCCGCGAATTTGGGAGCAGCTGCACCTGGCCCACGAGTACGGGGTCAATCAGATTTGGATTGTGAACGTGGGTGATTTGAAGCCGATGGAGCTGCCGATTTCCTTCTTTCTTGACTACGCCTGGAACCCCGATGCGCTGCCAGCCGAGGGGGTAGGGGCCTACACCCAGCGCTGGGCCGCCCAGCAGTTTGGCCCGAAATACGCGGTTGACATTGCCGACATTCTGGCCAAGTATGCCAAGTACAACGGCCGCCGCAAGCCCGAGCTGCTCGACGCCGACACCTACAGCCTGGCCACCGGCGAGTGGGCCACGGTGGTGCGTGACTACAACCAGCTGCTGGCCTGCGCCGAGGTCATCAACCAGCAACTGCCCACCGCCGACCACGACGCCTTTTTTGAGCTGGTGCTGCATCCGGTGCAGGCCTGCGCCAGCCTCAATGAGCTGTACTACACGGTGGCGCTCAACCGCGAGGCCGCCAAAACGGGCCAGCCCAACACCAACGCGCTGGCCGAAAAAGCCAAGGTACTGTACGCCAAAGACACCGAAATCAAGCAGCATTACCACGCCATTGCTGGTGGCAAGTGGAACCATATGATGGACCAGACGCACATTGGCTACACCTACTGGCAGCAGCCGGAGGCCGATAAAATGCCCGACGTAGTGACCCTGCCGGCGGGCACAACGGCCACCTCGCCTACCCCCCCCGCGCCGACCAACGCCGGGTACGTTTCGCTGGCAGCCGAGCACTACACCCAGGCCGTGAACGCCGGCCCCATTACCTGGCAGCGCCTGCCCGACCTGGGCCGCACCGGCGGGGCCGTCACCACGTTTCCGGTCACGGCGGCGCCTACCCCCGCGCCGGGCGGCAACAGCCCGCACCTGGAGTATCGCGTTAGCCTGGCCCAGGCCGGCCCGGTGACGGTGAGTGCCTACCTGGCCCCCACCCTGGATTTCACCACCACCACCGGCCTGCGCTACGCGGTGTCGCTGGATGACGAGGCGCCGCAACTCATCAACCTGCACACCGGCCTCAAGCCTGACAACGGCAACCGGCCCTGGGAGCAGGCCGTGGCCCAGAATATCATCCTCAAAACTTCGCAGCACCAGGTGCCCGCGGCCGGCGCGCACGTGCTCAAGTTTTGGCGCGTGGACCCCGGCGTGGTCCTCGAAAAGCTGGTGGTAAGCCAGGGCAGCGTGCCCGCCACTTACCTCGGCCCGCCCGAAAGCGCGTCGGCGCCGGCCGCCAAAGGCAGCCTGGGGAGCCGCTAGCTGCTGTAAAACGGAGTAGCCCTCCGTTTCGGCACCACGCGAGAACGGAGGGCTACTTCATCTTAACAGTGTACCGCTACCTATGCGATTCCTGATTTTTGGCCTCGTACTGGGGCTGACTACCGCTGCCGCCCAGGCACCCGCCCCGCGCGTTATCAGCCTGGACGCCAGCCAGGTGAAGGGGCCGCTCAACCACGGCTTCGACCTGTGCGTGGGCGCCGGCCGGGCCAACGAGGGCCTGCGCGCCGACTGGCAGCAGCAGCTGCGCCAAGTGCAGCGCGACTGCGGCTTTCGCTACCTGCGCTTCCACGGCTTGCTGCACGACGATATGGGCGTGTACGGCGAGGACCGCCAAGGCAGGGCCGTGTACAACTGGCAGTATATCGACCAGCTCTACGACTTTTTGCTGAGCGTGCGCGTGCGGCCATTCGTGGAGTTATCGTTCATGCCCCACGCGTTGCGCAGCACCGACAAAACGGTTTTTTGGTGGAAGGCCAACGTGTCGCCGCCCAAGGACTACGCCAAGTGGGAGGCCCTGATAACGGCCCTGGTGCGCCACTGGGAGCAGCGCTACGGCCGGGCCGAGGTGGCCAAGTGGTATTTTGAAGTGTGGAACGAGCCGAACTACCCGGCGTTTTTCGCCGGCGATCAGGCCGAGTATTTCAAGCTCTACGCCGCCACGGCGCGGGCCGTGAAAAGCGTGTCGCCCAGCTACCGGGTGGGCGGCCCGGCCAGCTCGGGCACCGGCTGGATAACCGAAACTCTGGCCTACTGCGCTCAAAACCAGGTGCCCATCGACTTCATCTCGACCCACGACTACGGCGTGACCGAGGGCGGCCTCGACGAGTTTGGCCAGGGCCAGCAGCGGCTCGGCGACCCCAACGGCATTGCGCGCAACGTGGCGGCGGTGCGCGCCAAAATCAAGGCCTCGGCCTTCCCCAACATCGAGCTGCACATCACGGAGTGGAGCACCTCGTACTCGTCCCGCGACCCCGTGCACGACGCGTACCAGAGCGCCGCGTACATTCTCAACACGCTGAAGCAGACCGAAAAAACGGCCACCTCCATGTCGTACTGGACGTTTACCGACATCTTCGAAGAGGCCGGGCCGCCGCCTACCCCCTTCCACGGCGGCTTTGGGCTGCTCAACCTCCAGGCTATCAAGAAGCCGGCGTACTTCGCCTACCAGTATTTGCACCAGCTGGGGCCCACCGAGCTGCAAAACGCCGACCCGGCCTCGTGGGCCACCCGCGACGCGGCCGGCAACGTGCAGGTGCTGCTCTGGAATTTTACTGCCCCCGCCCAGGGCAGTGAAGCTAACCAGGTGTACTTCCGCCAGGCGCACCCCGCCGCGCCCGCCGAAACGGTGCGCCTGGTGCTAAAAAATTTGCCAGCAAGTACGTATGCCTTGGAAATACAGCGCGTGGGTTACAGCCAGCGCGATGCCTACTCGGCCTACCTGCGCCTGGGCAGCCCCGCCGAGCTGACGCCGGCGCGGGTGCGCACGCTGCGGGCGGCGACCCAGGCGGCACCCGTCACGCTGCCGGCCCAGCGGCTGGCCGCCGGCGCCACTTTCACCCAAACGCTGGCTTTGCGGACCAACGAGGTGGTGCTGTTGCGCCTGCTGCGTCGCTAAAAGCAACGGGCCGTAGCATCTTTGCGGGCCCCCATTGGGTTTTGTTATGAATAAGCTAGCGGCCACCGGGCCATTTCGAAGATTGGCCTCGCTGGGGGCGGTAGTACTGGTAGCCGCCCTTGGTGGCTGCGCTGGTACCAACACGGGTAAGTCGGCGGCTGCTTCGGCCGACCGCAACTACCTGGTGTACGTGGGTACCAACGTGAGTGGCGACCAGGCCAATACCATCTACCTCTACCGCCTGCACTCGGCCACCGGCGAGCTTACGCCCGTGAGCGTGCAGCACGGCGGCAGCCAGCCCAGCTACCTCACCATGGATGCCTCGCTGCGCCACCTCTACGCGGTGAGCGAAACCGGCACCTTCCAGGGGCGCACCAACAGCGGGGGCGTGAGCGCGTTTGAGGTAAATGCCTCCACCGGCGCGCTTACGCTGCTCGACCAGCAGCCCTCGCTGGGGGCGTCGCCGTGCTACATCAGCCTCGACCACACGGGTAAGAATGCCCTGGTGGCCAACTACACCGGCGGCAACGTGGCGCTGCTGCCGCTGCGCGCCGATGGCCAGCTGGCCCCGCCCGCCACCACCGACCAGCACGAGCCGCCCCTGGGCCCGCACAAAAACCAGGACCACGCCCACGCCCACAGCTTTCTGCCGGCGCCCGATAATCGCTATGTCTTTTCGGCCGACCTGGGCACCGATAAAGTGTATGGCTACCAGCTTGATGCGGCCGGCGGGCAGCTGCGGCCGCTCCCTACCCCCGCCTTCGCGGCCAAGCCGGGCGCGGGGCCGCGCCACCTCACGTTTCACCCCAATGGCCGCTGGGCCTACCTCGAAAATGAGCTGAACTCGACCGTGACGGCCCTGGCCTACGACGCGGCCGCCGGCACGTTTCGCGAAATCCAGACGCTGAGCACGCTGCCCGAGGGCTTTACGGGCGAAAACTCGGGGGCCGACGTGCACGTGTCGCCCGACGGCCGCTTCCTCTACACCTCCAACCGGGGCGATAACAGCATTGCCGTGTTCGGCATCGCGCCGGCCGATGGCCGCCTTGCGGTGGTGCAGCACGTGAGCACCCAGGGCAAAACGCCCCGCAACTTCGCCCTCGACCCCAGCGGCCGCCTGCTGCTGGTGGCCAACCAAAACTCCGACAATATTTTCACCTATCGGGTTAATAAACAGTCGGGTAAGCTCACGCCCACCGCGCAGTCGGTGAGCCTGCCTTCGCCCATGTTTCTGGAAGTAGTGCCCGATTTTACGAAGTGAGCGCAAGGTTTCGCTAGGGAAAAAGAGGTTTCGCTAGGTTGACGTTGGCCAAACCTAGCGAAACCTCTTTTTACCTAGCGAAACCTTGCGCGCTGCTTATTCTACCGGCAGCAACGCCAGCAATTCATTTTCCGAGATAATCGGCACCTTCAGCGTGGTGGCTTTCTCGCGCTTGGCGGGGCCCATGTTGTCGCCGGCCACCAGGTAGCTTAGTTTCTTGGAAATGGAGCCCGTGATTTTGCCGCCGTGCTGCTGAATGAGGGTTTGCAGCTGCTCGCGGCTGTAGTTTTCAAACACGCCCGAGAGCACGAAGGTGAGGCCGGCCAGGCGGTCGCTCATCGCCTGCGGCGGCTCGCCGCTGGCTTCGAGCTGCACCCCGGCGGCCTGCAGCCGAGCGATTTGTGCCTGGTTTTCGGGCTGCTGGCTCCACAGCGCCATCGAGTCGGCGATGACGCCGCCGACCTCGGGTACCTCGGCCATTTCCGGGGCCGAGGCGGCCATGATAGCGCCGATGGTGCGGTAGTGCTGGGCCAGCTTCTGGGCCACCGTTTCGCCCACGTAGCGAATGCCCAGGCCAAAGAGCACCCGCTCGAAGGGCACGGTTTTGCTCTTCTCGATGCCCGCGATAAGGTTATCAATCGACTTGGTGCCCAGGCGCTCCAGCCCCACCAGCTCGGGGTGCCGCTGGGGCAGGTCGTAGATATCGGCGGGGGTAGCAACCAGGCCGAGGTCGAAGAAGCGGCCCACCGTTTCGGCGCCTAAGCCGTCAATATTCAGGGCCTTGCGGCTCACGTAGTGCTCCAGCCGGGCCTTGAGCTGGGGCGGGCAGCCGCGCTCGTTGGGACAGCGGAAGTGCGCCTCGCCCTCGGGGCGCACCAGCGGCGTGCCGCAGGCCGGGCACTCGGTGGGGAAGCGCACCGGCACGGCGGTAGCGGGCCGCTCGGCCAGGTCCACGCCCGTGATTTTGGGGATGATTTCGCCGCCTTTCTCCACGAAAACCAGGTCGCCGAGGCGCAGGTCGAGCAGCGCTATCTGGTTGGCGTTGTGCACGCTGGCGCGCTTCACGGTGGTGCCGGCCAGGGGGGTAGGGTCGAGCAGGGCTACCGGCGTTACGGCCCCGGTGCGGCCCACGTTGTAGATGATTTCGCGCAGCCGGGTGCGGGCCGCCGCCGTCGGGTATTTGTAGGCAATGGCCCAGCGCGGGCTCTTGGCCGTGAGGCCCAGCTGGTCCTGCTGGCGCAGGTTATCGACCTTAATCACAATGCCATCCGTGTTCACGGGCAGCGTAAAGCGCTTCTGCTCCCACTCGTGGATGTAGGCCAATACTTCCTCCAAATTGGCGCAGCGCCGCCAGGTGGGCGACACGGGCAGGCCCCAGGCCGCGGCGGCCTCCAGGCTCTCGCTGTGGCTAGCAAAGTGCCGGCCCGGCGTGAGCACCGAATACGCGTAGAAGCGCAGCCGCCGCGCCGCCACCTGGGCCGAATCCTGGAGCTTGAGCGCGCCGCTGGCCGCGTTGCGGGGGTTGGCCAGCAGGGCCTCGCCGTTTTGCTCGCGCTCCTGGTTGAGGTCGTCAAACACCTGGTTGGGCATGAACACCTCGCCGCGCACCTCCACCTCGGCCGGAAATTCGGCGTTGCCGTGCAAGTGCAGGGGTAGGGTCCGGATAGTGCGCACGTTGGCCGTCACCACGTCGCCGCGGGTGCCGTCGCCGCGCGTCACGCCCTGGTGCAGGTCGCCGTTCGCGTAGGCTAGGCTCATGGCCACGCCGTCGATTTTTTGCTCGCACACATAGGCGTAGGGCGCGCCTTCGAGGCCCTTTTGCACGCGCTCGTCAAACTCGCGCAGGTCGTCTTCCGAGTACGTGTTGCCCAGGCTCAGCATGGGGTAGCGGTGGGTGGCCTGCGCAAACTGCTTGGTGATGGTGCCGCCCACGCGCTGGGTGGGCGAGTTGGCCAGGGCCAGCGCGGGGTGGGCCTGCTCCAGCTGGTTCAGCTCGGCCAGCAGCTGGTCAAACTCCTGGTCCGACACCTCCGAGATGTCGTGCTGGTAATACTGGTTGTTGAGGTAGTGCAGGCGCTGGGCGAGGGCCTGAATGCGGGCTTGCGGGTCCATAGGGGGGTAGGGCAGAAGAGCTAACCAAATAAACAGAACGTCATGCTGAGCTTGCCGAAGCATCTCTACCGCGCCGCTGGGTTAGTAAC
>CAZZWL010000038.1:0-39431 GCA_964657755.1 uncultured Rhodanobacter sp. | reverse complement strand
GCCCGGCGGGCCGAGCTGCGCGCGCGCATTGCCGCCGACGCTGCCGAGCTGCGCGCCCTCGAAAATGGCTCCCGACGGGCCCCACGCGTGCCCCAGGCGCCCCGCGCCCCGCGCGCCCCGCGGGTTTCGCTGCCGCCAATGGCTCCCATGGCCCCGCAAGGTCCCATGCCGCCTGCGCCACCCGCCGCGCCCAACACCATCAAGCTGCGTGATATGCTGCGCAATGACGGCCTGATTAAGGATGAGAAACACTTTACGTTTCAGCTCAGCGACCGGGGCGGGCGCGTGGATGGCAAGGACCTTACCCCCGACCAAGTTGCCAAGTACCGCCAGCTGCTGAAGTTGCCCACCACTAAAATCAAGGGTAGTAAATCAAACTTCACTATTTCAGTGGATGAGGATTAGGCGGCTGGTTTAAGCCCTGGCTAGTGCGTTTTGATTCCGCGGTACGCACGAGCGCCTAAGGTGCAAGAAGTTATGAGCGGGCTGGTTGTCTGGAAAACAGATAGCCGGCCCGCTTTTTTGTGCCCGGTGCGGCCGCTCGCTGTCTTTTTGTGAATTATTTTACTCCCCGCTGTAACGTATGGCTACCCTGCCGGTACTCCCTACAAACCCCCTTATTACCGACCACCTTACCACCGCCCGGATGCCCGCCGTCTCCGCCCCTACGTTCAGCGACGAAGCCCTGATGGCCCAGGTGCAAGCCGGCGACCTCGACCAGCTAACCGGGCTGTTTGAGCGCTACCACGGGCCGCTGTTTGGCTTCCTGGCCCGCTTGGCTAATGGCGACCGCGACCTGGCCCATGACCTGACCCAGAACGTGTTTGTGCGGGTGCTGCGCTACCGCGCCAGCTACCAGCCCGGCCAGGCATTTCGGGCCTGGGTCTACCAAATGGCCCGCCACGTGTGGGCCGACCACTACCAGCGCCAGCGCCCCACCGCCGACCTGGAAGAGGTAGAGAAAACCGCCAGCCACGGCCGCGCCGCCCAGGCCCAGCGCGCCGCCACCGACCAGCACCAGGCCCTGCACGAAGCCCTGGCCCTGCTGCCCGCCGCCCAGCGCGAAGTGCTGGTGCTGCACCGCTTCCAGGGCTTCGACTATGCCGAAATAGGCGAGCAGCTGGGCTGCACCGCTGGCGCCGCCCGCGTAAAAGCCCACCGCGCCCTGGATGCGCTGCGTAAGATTTACTTGAGCTGAAAATTAGATTAAACCGCTGACTGTTTATTACTTAGTAATCATTATAAAAATGCCTCCCGCTAACAATCTTCCCCTTACCGACCCGGCTTGCGCCGAGCTGCGGCTCTGGCTCCCCGAGCTGGCCGAGGGCCAGCCGCTACCGCCTGAGGCGGCCCACCTGGCCGCGCACCTGCCCGCCTGCCCCGCCTGCCAGGCCGAATTGGCCGAGCTGCGCCAACTCTTCAACGACCTCGACGCCCTACCCCCCGAGCTGCCGCCCTTGGCGATGCGCGACGACTTCCAGGCTATGCTGGAGCAGGAAAAGGCGAAGCTGGCCGCGGCTTCGCCCACCGGGCTGAGCGCCCAGCGCGGCGGCCAGGCCCTACCCCCCGCGGCGCAACCAAGCCCCGAACGCCAGTCATGGAGCACCAGTAACTGGCTCCGTATGGCGGCCAGTGTGGCGCTGGTGGCCATTGGGGCGGTGCTGGGGCTATTGCTGCGCGGCGGCCAACCCGCCGTGCCGCTGGCCCAGAACGACCAGCCGTCGCCGCCTTCGTTGTCGGTGCAGCTGGCTGCCGCGCGGCAGCAGCCGGCCACGGCCAGCCAGCGGTTGCAGCTGGTGAGCCAAGCCCCGGCCCTGGTGACGGAGCCCAACGACCCGGCCGTGCTCACCCTCATCCACACCCTCGACACCGACCCCAACCCCAGCGTGCGGCTCGCCGCCTGCGAGGCCCTGGTGCGCCTGCGCGCCGACCCCCGCGTGGGCCCCGCCCTGGTAGAAGCCCTACCCCTGCAAACCGACCCCAACGTGCAGATTACTCTCATCGACGCCCTCGTGACGCTGCGCGAAAAGCGCGCCGTGCCCGGCCTCGAAGAGCTGGCCAAAAAGCCCGATGCGCTGCCCGCCGTGCGCCAGCAGGCCGAGAGCGGCCTGGGGCAATTGATTTAACCCGACTACAAAACGGAGTGGCACTCCGTTTTGTAGCCCCCACCGCGAAGGTTTTGGCAGCGCGTGGGCAACGGAGTGCCACTCCGTTTTACAGACTGCCGCCATGTCTCTTTCGCTCTTCAACTATTATGAAAAAATTTGCTCTTCTCCCTTTGCTGGCCTTCGGGCTGGCCCTGCCGGCCGCCCTACGCGCTCAGGAGTTTAAAACGAAATTTAGCAGCTCGACCAACCGTAAAGTGGTCATTGACATGCGCGGCAGCGATGTCACGGTGGAGGGTTACGACGGCGACGAGCTGCTAATTCGGGGCTCGGGCCACTACGAGGCGCCGCCCGCGCTGGCCAACGCCAATGGCCTGCGCGCCATCTACAGCGGCGGGGCCAGCGATAATACCCGCCTGGGCTTGTCGGTGGTGCCGGGCGACAACAATACCATCCGCATCACGGGCCTCACGCACGGCGACGACCGCTACACGGTGCGCCTGCCTCGCCAAACCGACGTGTCATTTGAGCAGGCGACCTGGGGCGGCTCCGACGACCTGACGCTGCGCGACCTGGCCGGCCGCATCGAGATTAGCCTCAAATCGGGCGATATCCGGCTGCTGAACGTGAGCGGCCCGGTGGTGGCCAATACCATCAGCGGCGATATTAAAGTGCAGTTTAGTGGCACGCCCACCCAGCCCAGCGCCGTGACCTCGGTGAGCGGCGACGTGGATGTGACCCTACCCCCCTCGGCCAAGGTGAGCCTGTCGATGCGCTCGATTTCGGGCGAAATCTACACCGATTTTGACCTCAACCTGGGCGGCGGCAACGGCCTGCGCCACGTGGGTGGCCAAACCGTGGAAGGCCGGGCCAACGGCGGCGGCGCCACCTTCTCACTCAAGACCATTAGCGGCGACATTTTCGTGCGCAAGGCTAAGTAAGTCAAGTAGATGATTCTTTAAAACTCAGTTTAACGCGCTTTTTTATGAACCGCTTTCTACTCGCCGCTGGGCTACTGCTCGGCAGCTGGGCCCCGGCCCAGGCCCAGCGCCTCGTGACCCAAACTGCTACTCTGGCTGCCGGCCAGCGCGTGAATCTGCGCCTACGCCGGGCATTCCGCATCGAGGTGCATCCCGGCGATGAGTTGCGTGTGACTGCCCATGTAAGCCTAGATAACAATCAACAGAATGCGTCCTATGCACTAGTAATGGAACCGACCCCCGATGAAGTGCTAGTAACGGAGCAGTTAGACCTAAACGCACTAAAAAAGGCCAATTATCTGGGCGAGTGCCACGGCATCCGCTACAACGACGGAGCCCAGGACAGCCGCTATAGCTACTGCGCACGCATTGAATATGAGGTTACGGTGCCCATTGGGGCGGAATTGCACCTGAGCACGAGTAGCGCTGACGTGTACATGCACGACCTAAAAGGAGTTGTATTCGTGAGCAGCGAAAGCGGCAACATAACACTCAATGACCTGACCGGCCCAGTGGTAGCTAAATCCATGAGCGGTTACCTGAACATGGATAGTCCTGGCATGTCGCCGCTGACTGCCAGTAGCGTAAGCGGCGACGTACGAGTAAGCTGGCCATCCACTCAGAACGCCTTCCTAGACCTAAAAACCACCAGTGGCACCGTAACCGCTGAGCAGATTGCTCTGCCCGGTCTACCCCAACCGCCGCGTTTTGTGGGTCAGAAGCTACTCGCCAATTATGGTAGCGGCGATGGGCAGTTCGAGCCGGTGCAGCTGCAAGCAACTAGTGGCAATGTGGTATTCAGACAGGTGAAATAGGTTGTAGAATTTAGGTAATTTCTTTTTCTTAACTTTATCTATATCACCCATGTTCCGATTTCTAGCTCTGTTTTTATTAATGTCCGGCCCGGCCCTGGCCCAGCGCCTCGTGACCCAAACTGCCACCCTGGCCGCCGGGCAGGGCGTCTTTCTGGACCTAAAATTTGCCCACACCATCCGGGTTCGGCCGGGGGCCAGCCTCAGCGTGCAGGCCAAGGTCAGTATCAACGACAACCAGCAAAACGACCTCTACAGCCTGGCGCTGGAAAAAGACGGCTCGGAGCTGAGCGTGGTCGAAAAGCTGGATGAAGACAAGCTGCGCGCGAGCCACTACGAGGGTAATTGTGAGGGGGGTAGCCGCAATAATTCTAGCGGCGGGGTGCACGGCGGCTACACCCGCTCGAGCAAAACGGGCGGGCTGCGGCCCACCGTGAGCTACCACCAGGGCGAGTACAGCTACTGCCTGAAAATCGACTACGAGGTGACGCTGCCTACCGGCGCGGCCCTGCGCCTCAACACCCTCAGCGGCGACATCGACCTGAGCGGCTTGAGCGGGGCCATCGCGGCCAAAACCGTGAGCGGCGACCTGCTGCTGAGTGCCCTCACCGGGGCCGTAACGGTGCGCAGCGTGAGTGGCGACGTGAAGCTGAATAATCTCAGCGGCAGCGCGATTGAGGCCAAAACGGTAAGCGGCGACGTGGACCTGAGCTGGCCGCCCGCCCAGGCCGCCGAGCTGAGCCTGCACACCGTGACGGGCGAAGTATACGCCGACCCGGCCGTGAGCTTCAGCAACCTGAAGCAGCGCAGCTACGTGGGCTACGAGCTGCACGGCAGCTACGGCAATGGGACGGGACCGCTCGTGAAGCTGGAATCGGTGAGCGGCGACGTGTTCTTCCGAAAAGAAAAATAGCACCCTGGCAAGAATCAAAAAATAGTCGCGGAGCCAGACAACGGCCGGCCCCGGCCGGGCGTCTATGGCCCGATTGTGCCCCTGCTACCCCCACCCACCATGTTGTTTCTTCAAGCTAAGCGGCTGCTTTTTGGCCTGCTGCTGGGCTGCCTGTACCTGGCCGGCCCCCCGCGGGTAGCCGCCCAAAAAAGTCTACCGGGGGCGCCGGCCGCGCCGCGCCGCCAGCTGGCGGCCCAGCGCCTCGCTACCCCCCTCAAGCTCGACGGCCTGCTCGACGAGGCGGCCTGGGCCACGGCCCCGGTGGCCAGCCAGTTTGTGGAGCGGCGGCCCAGCCCCGGCCGGCCCGAGCGCCTGCCCACCGAGGTGCGCGTGCTCTACGATGACGCGGCCATGTACGTGGGCGCCAAGCTAGTAGAGGCCAGCCCCGACAGCATCCGCCGGGAGCTGACCCAGCGTGACAACGTGGGCAACACCGATTTCTTCGCGCTGTTTCTGGACCCCTATCGCGACCACCTCAACGGCTACGGCTTCTTCGTGATGAGCACCGGCGTGCAGATGGACACCCGCTACTCGCCCGCCAACGGCGAGGACGGCGCCTGGAACGCGGTGTGGGAAAGCCACGTGGCGCCGCTGCCCGGCGGCCGGGGCTGGAGCGTCGAAATCCGCATTCCGTACTCGGCCATTCGCTTTGCGCAGGCGCCGGTCCAAACCTGGGGCGTGAACTTTATGCGGCAGCGTAAGGCCAGCAACCAGCAATTTTTCTGGAATGCCATTCAGCCCAGCGTTGATGGCTTCGTGAACCAGTGGGGCGAGCTGACCAACCTCGAAAATCTGCACCCGCCGCTGCGCCTGTCCCTCACGCCCTACGTGAGTGCCTACGTCAACCACTACCCCTACAACGAGCAGGGTAAGCGCAACACCAGCACCAGCTTCAACGCCGGCGCCGATATCAAGTGGGGCATCAACGAGAGCTTCACGCTGGACGCCACGCTGATACCCGATTTTGGCCAGACTATCAGTGATAACCAGGTGCTTAACCTGTCGCCCTTCGAGGTGCAGTACCAGGAAAATCGGCCATTTTTCACCGAGGGTACCGAGCTGTTCAACAAGGGCGGCTTGTTTTATTCGCGGCGGGTAGGGGCCCAGCCGCTGGGCTTTGGCGACGCGGGCGGGCAGCTGGGCAAGGGCGAATTCCTGTACCAAAACCCCGGCGTGACGCGCCTCATCAACGCCACCAAGGTGTCGGGGCGCACCAGCAAGGGCCTGGGGGTAGGGGTATTCAATGCGGTGTCGGCGGCCAGCTACGCCACGGTGCAGGACTCGGCCAGCGGCCGCCAGCGCCAGCTGCTGACCCAGCCGCTGACCAACTATAATATTGTGGTGCTCGACCAGAGCCTGCCGCACAATTCCTACGTGTCGCTCATCAACACCAACGTGACGCGCGCCGGCACCGCCTACGACGCCAACGTGACGGCCGGCCTGTTTCGGCTGGTGGATAAAAAGAACCAATACGCCTTCAACGGCCAGCTCAACTACTCGCAGCGGCGGGGGAAGAACCTCTACTCTGAAACGCCGGTGAGCGACCAGAACGGCTACAAGTACTACCTCAACTACGGCAAGATTTCGGGCAACTGGACCTGGAACGTGGACCACGGCATCGAGTCGGATACCTACAATCCCAACGACCTGGGCATCCTGTTTGGCAACAACAACGTGAGCCAGTCGGCCACCGTCAACTACAATAAATACGAGCCTTTTTGGAAGGTGAATAACCTCTACACCACGCTCGGCGCCTACCAGTCGCTGCTGTTCCGGCCGCTGCTCTGCCAGGACGCGGGCATCTACGGCAGCCTCAATACTACCTTCACCAAGAGCTTCTTATCGACGGGCTTTAACCTGAACCTGGACCTGGCCAAGCACGACTACTACGAGCCGCGCACCGCGCCGCTGGGCGGCTACTTCGTGCGGGTGCCCACCAGCTTCAACCTGGGCTACTATGCCTCGTCGGACTACCGCAAGAAGCTGGCCTACGACGTGAATATCGGCGTGCGGCCCTACGCCCTCGACGACCGCCTTGACCGCCCGCGCCGCTATGGCTTCGGCCTCAGCTTGAGCCCGCGCTACCGCGTCAGCGACAAGCTGAACTTTCGCTATGCATTTGACTATAGCTTGAAGGTGAATCAGATAGGTTACGTAAATGATGGCCTCGACCCCAGCCAGCCCATCGACCAGCTCTACGGCTACATCCTGGGCTCCGATGTGCTGCTGGGCCGCCGCCGCGTGGCCACGTTCACTAACACGCTGACGACCAACTACACCTTCACCAACCGGCTCTCGTTTACGATGCGCGTGCGGCACTACCTGAGCACGGTGCACTACCTCGACTTTGCGCGCCTGCACCCCGGCGGGGTTGAGGAGCTGCTGCCCGGCTACCAGCGCAGCCACGACACCAGCTTCAGCGCCTTCAACGTGGATGCCTCGCTGGTGTGGTGGTTTGCGCCCGGCTCGCAGGTGAGCCTGGTATATAAGGACGCCACCGCCTCGTACCTGCTCGGCAACGAGGCTACCCCCCTCTACTTCGACAACCTCACCAACGTGGCCAACACGCCGCACAACAACAACGTGTCCATCAAGGTATTGTACTACCTCGACTACCTGAGTTTGCGGCCGCGCAGCCGGGGGTAGGGCCGCTACGCGCTGGGCGGCCCCTGGCGCAGGTTGTGCACCACGCTGGCGGCCAACGCCAGCGCCAGGCTGAGGCCGGCGGCCAGCAGCAGCGTGGCCTCGCGCAGGTGCCGCAGGGCCAGCGCCCCCATTAGCGCGCCTCCCAAAAAGGCGACCCAGAGCGTGACTTGCCAGAGCCAGTCCCACGACTCGTGGTGCCCGCTGAGCAGGTTGGCCAGCCCGGCCCCAAACTTGACCAGCGTGCCCGTCATGAAGGTGAGGCTGACCTTGAGGCCCCCCACTTCGTGCACGGAGGCGTTGAGCACGCCCATCGCCAGCGTGAGGCTGGCGATGCCCCGCGTCGGAAAAAGGTAGGCCAGCCCCAGCAGCTCCGCCACTACGAGCAGAATGACCGTGGCCGACCAGCGCCCGGCGGCATTGTGCAGCAGCGTGCCCAGCCCTACCCCCGCCACAAACAGCCCAATGACCAGCGGCAGCTGGTGGAGCTTAGCGGCCTGGTGGTGCACCACGGCCGCGCCCAGCGAGGTCGTGTTGCCGCTCATAAACGACACGAAGAGCTGCTGAAACTGCCCGAAGCTGTAGGCATCGACGAGGCCGGCCAGCGCCACGATGGCCAGCACCAGGCCAAAGGCGGCCAGAAAGGAGGGGGTAGGCTGCGGCACAATCAGCAAGCGGAAGAACTGCGGGCTACTACGGCGGAAAATACCCCGAGGATGAGCACGCCGGGTAGCTCGGCAACGTTGCCGACAACGATTGCGCAAAGAAAAGCGCGGGCGCGGGCGCACAGGCGGGGTAGGGAGGGCGTATTTGCAGACTCCTGCTTCCTCCCACCCTCTTTGTTCTGACATATATGCTGCTAGGTTTTGGGCTACGCCACGGTTTTTTGCTAGCCACGATGGCCACCGGCTGGGCCCTGCGTTTGAGCGGGCCGGCCGCGCCCGCGCCGCTGCTGGCCTACCCAGGGGCCGAGGGCGCGGGGCGATTCACCAGCGGCGGGCGCGGCACGGCGGCCCTGCCCACCACGGTGCTCGAGGTTACGAACCTGAACGACGATAACCTGCCCGGCAGCCTGCGCTACGCCGTGCAGCTGAACGCGAAAAAAGCCCCGGCGCGCACTATCGTGTTTCGAGTGGCGGGCACTATTCACCTGCTCTCGCCGCTCACCATTAACAAGGCCAACACCACCATCGCGGGCCAGACGGCCCCCGGCGGCGGCATTTGCCTGGCTGACTACCCCGTGACGGTGCACGCCAACAACGTTATCGTGCGCTTCCTACGATTTCGGCTGGGTGATAAGAATCAGAACCAGGGCTTTAAGGACGGGGCGGGCGGCGACGATGCCTTCGGCGGTAACCGCAACCACCGGCTCGTCATCGACCACTGCTCGATGAGCTGGAGCACCGACGAGGCCTTTTCGGTGTATGAGGGCGACAGCACCACGCTGAGCTGGAACCTCATCGGCCCGCCGCTCAACTACTCGTACCACTTCGAAACCGGCGACACCGACTATGAGCACCACGGCTACGGTGGCATCTGGGGCGGGCAGCACGCCAGCATGCACCACAACCTGTTTGTGCACTGCAACTCGCGCACGCCGCGCTTCAACGGCAGCCGCTACACCCACCCGGCGGGCTTCGAAAACTGCGACTTCCGCAACAACGTCATCTACGACTGGGGCGAGAATAACGTATATGCTGGTGAGGGTGGTAACTACAACATTATCAACAACTACTACAAGCCCGGCCCCAGCACCAAGGAGGCCGTGCGCGCCCGCCTGCTAAACCCCTACAAGCTCACCAAGGGCAGCAACCCGCTGCCCTACGGCAAGTTCTACCTCAGCGGCAACTACCAGGAAGCCAGCGCCGAAGTGACCGCCCACAACTGGCGCGGCGTGGACATGAACGATGGCACCCGCGCCGACACGGCCCTCTCGAAAGTGACGACGCCCTTCGACCTGGGCCCCGTCACGACCCAAACTGCCGCCCAGGCCTACGACCTCGTGCTGGCCGGCGCCGGCGCCAGCCGCCCCCGGCGCGACACTCTCGACCAGCGGATGGTGCGCGAAGTGCGCACCCGCACCGGCCGCATTATCGACGTGCAGGGTGGCTACCCCCACGGCACGCCCTACGCCACCTCGCAGCACGCCTGGCCCGTGCTGGCCGCCGGCCCTACCCCCCCCGACACCGACCACGACGGCCTGCCCGACGCCTGGGAAACCGCCCACCAGCTCAACCCCAAAGACCCCGCCGACCGCGCCAAAATTGGCGCCGGCGGCTACCCCATGCTGGAAGTATACCTAGCCGAGCTGGCGGGGAAGTAGCTCAAAAACAGAACGTCATTCCGAGCTTGTCGAGGAATCTTGCCCGCATCGTAAGGGGTAGTAACCCAACGGCGCGAGCGAGATTCCTCGGCAAGCTCGGAATGACGTTCTGTTTTTTAAAACGCTATTTGCCTACCCCTCCTGCCACAGCCCATGAAAGCCGAGCGGGATATTGTGCGGCAGGCGCAGGCGGGCCAGGGTGCGCAGGTCGGCGGCATCGGCCACGAGCAGGTCGGTGGTGCTGGTGGCGGCGTCGAAGCGCAGGTAGGCCAGGTAGCCGTCGTCTTCGGCGAGCGGCGGCTGGCCGGGGGCGGCGCGGCGCGGCACCACCACGGGCTCGCTGCACAGCGTGGCGGGCGCGGAGGCGTGGCGCACTTCGCCGGTGTGCACATCGAGCTTAATCAGGTGGTCGAGCAGGGGTAGGGGCGAGCTGGCGGGCCGCCCGATGGTCCAGGTGTAGCGGTAGGGCCGGCCCAGGTGGGCGGGGTGAATCTCGGGCAGCTCGCCCTCACAGTCGCCCAATGATTGCCGGGCCACGGTGCCGGCCGCCAGGTCGAGCCGGAAGCGCACGAACCGCGCCTGCGGCTGGTCGTCGGGCAGGTTGCCGGCCAGGTAGGCCTTGATGCTGGCCGAATCGGGGTAGTTGCCGAGCAGCAGCGCATCCACCATCAGCGTGCCGTCGGCGGGGTCCTGGTAGCCATTCACGAAGTGGAATGCGAAGCCAAACTCGGTGGGCAGCCGGTGCACGGTGCCATCGGGGGCCACCACCACAATCTGGGTCGGCTGGCCCGTATCGACCTTGATGGAAGCCGCCGGCGAAGTCAGCCCCGCAAACGCCCGAAACACGTCAAACGCCACTGGCGTGAGGAAGAAAATCTGGTGCCCGCTAGCCGTCAGCACGAAGTCGTGGGCAAAGTGGGCATCGGCCAGCGGCAGCACGTGGGCCACGCGCGCCACCCCGGCGGGGCTCACTTCATACAGCACCAGCCGGTGCTTGCGGCCCGCCACGGTGCCAAAATTGTGCAGCACGCCAGTGGCGGGGTGCACTTTGGGATGGGCCGAAAACGGCATTTCGGGCGTGATGCGTCGGTCAAGCCACCCAAACGGATTGCGCAGCACCCCGCCGTAGTCGAAGCGCCCCCGCGTGGCCAGCGACTCCGGGTCGAGGGCGTGGGGTAGGCCGCCTTCCCAGAGCGCCAGCAGGTGGCCGCCGTGCTCCACGAGGCTGGTATTGGCGGTGTTTTTGAACTGCGTTTTGCCAAAATTGGCCCGCAGCCCGCCCGGCAGGTTGGTGCCGAAACTGCGGTAGAGCATCTTATCAGCCGCCTCTTCGGCCACAAACTCGTCGGTGCGCACGTAGCGGTTGCGGTACGTTACACGCTGGCCGTCAAAGCGAAAGCGCGCTACCATGCCATCGCCGTCGAAGAGGTGGTCGTAGAGTACGCCGTGCTGCTCAAAGTGGCCGTTGCCGTTGCGCAGCAGCGTGCCCACCAAATCGGGGGGTAGGGTGCCTTCCACCAGCTCCAGCGCCACGTCGTCAAATTCGGGCGTGCGGCGGCGGTTACCTTCCAAATAAGTGAGCAGGGTAGGGTAGTGGCGAACGGGCATGGGCGCGGGGTAGGGTGCGCGCAGCTAACGAGCGCCGGCCGCAATAAGTGACACCCGAGCCCTTACTTCGCACCATGCAGCTCCTCTCCGTCAATACCGCCCTGCCGCAAGACGTGCCGTGGCAGGGTAAAACCATTCGCACCAGCATCTTCAAGCAGCCCGTGGCGGGGCCGGTGGCCGTGCTGGCCGCGCATCTGGCCGGCGATGGCCAGGCCGACCTGCGCGTGCACGGCGGCCCCGACAAAGCCGTGTACGCCTACCCCCAGGAGCACTGGGAATACTGGCGGCAGCTCCTACCCCCCGCCCAGCTGGTGCCCGGCGCCTTCGGCGAAAACCTGACCACGCGGGGCCTGCTCGAAACGGAGGTGCGCGTAGGCGACTGCTTCCAGCTCGGCACGGCCATGCTAATGGCCGTGCAGCCCCGCCGCCCCTGCTTCAAGCTGGGCATCCGCTTGGCGCGGCCGGAGATAGTGCGCGAATTCGAGCTGGCGCGCCGCAGCGGCATCTACTTTCGGGTGCAGCAGCCCGGCACGTTGCAGGCGGGCGATGCTATTACGCTGGTGCAGCGTTCGGCCTTCGCAGCCACCATTCAGGATATGGTGGACTGCCTCGCGCCTGGTCCGCATGACTTGGCCAAGGTGCGGGCGCTGCTGGCCACGCCTTATTTGTCAGCTTCCTGGCAGCAGCGGCTGGCACTTTTGCTTGTTGATGCGGAGGGTAATTAAGACTGCTGCCGAGCAATTAATCTAATCCTATTTCAGCATACCGCCGATGAACCGCTACTTGCTTTTATATTTTTCTTTTCTGCTTAGCATGGCTGTTGAGGCTCAGAGTGGGCACTGGGTACTTGTGCGAGTAGACCAGCAAGTAAGCATCAATTTTCCGAAAGGCGCTCAAGAAATGGACATTCCAGCAACCCTAGCGGCCGCCGATGCACCCAACCAGCACGAACCTCAAGCACAGGCGTCGCGGGCCTTTCGAAGTGAAGACGCAGCTGCTACATACGTCGTAATTATTGTGCCTTTTTCTGGCAAATCACAGGTGCCTAGTAATTTAGTGAGCCGTGAAGCCTACTATAAAAATCGTTTGGCACCTATGCTAGTGGCCCGTGCGCATGGAGAGTTACTGGCATCCAGCAGTAGCGAAAAGAACGGCGTTGACATTCTGACAATTAAATTTCGCGTGCTTGGTATCGGGGGAGGTCCAGTTGTTAAGTACATGCAAACATTCACGATAGGCCGCTCGATTTACGAGTTGTTCTTCGCGCCAAAGGATGGTATCGGAGAAGCCTGCGTGGCCGAGCGTCATCGCTTTTTCGATACGGTAGCCATCACTCTATAAAAGAAGTAAGTGAACCTTATATTTCACCCAACAGCTGCCCCGCCGCCGCCCACGGCGTGAGCTGCCCGGCCGCCACCGCATCCCGCACGCCCGGCAGCGCCTGCTGCACGCCCGCCCGGCCGTAGAACTGCGCTTCCAGGGCCTGGCGCACGGCTTCTTCCAGCCACTGCAGCTGCTGCTGGGCGCGGCGCTGCTGCCAGTAGCCGCTGGCCTGGGTTTGGGCGGCGTATTGGGCTATCATTTCCCAGGCTTCGGGCAGGCCGGCGCCGCTCACGGCCGAGCAGGTGCGTACGGGCACCGTCCAGCCCGAGGCGGCGGGCGGAAACAGGTGCAGCGCGCCCGCGTAGTCGCGAGCGGCGCGGCGGGCGGCTTGCTCGTTGCCGGCGTCGGCCTTGGTGATGAGCAGGGCGTCGGCCATTTCCATGATGCCGCGCTTCACCCCTTGCAGCTCGTCGCCGGCGCCGGCCAGCATGAGCAGCAGGAAGAAATCGACCATGCCGTGCACGGCCACTTCGCTCTGGCCTACCCCCACGGTTTCGACGAAGATGACGTCGTAGCCCGCCGCCTCGCACAGCAGCAGCGCCTCGCGGGTGGCGCGCGCTACCCCCCCCAGGCTGCCCGACGCTGGCGAGGGCCGAATGAACGCCCGCGGGTGCAGCGTGAGCTGCGGCATCCGGGTTTTATCACCTAGGATACTACCGCCGCCGCGCGGGCTGCTGGGGTCCACGGCCAGCACGGCCAGCTTCTTGCCCAGCTTCTCGACCAGATACAGCCCCAGCGCTTCGATAAACGTGCTTTTGCCCACGCCCGGCACACCCGTGATGCCCAGCCGCAGCGCGCCGCCCGTGCGGGGCAGCACCGCTTGCAGCACCTGCTGGGCCAGCGCCTGGTGCGCGGGCAAGGTGCTTTCTACTAAGGTGATGGCGCGGGCCAGGGTGCCGCGCTGCCCAGCGGCGAGGCCCTGAGCATAGTCGGCGGCGGAGAGGGTAGGAGCGGGCACGGCCGCAAAATACGCATTTCGGTGGGGGGCCAAACAAAAGCAGGGCGCGGGAGCCCAGCCCCCGCGCCCTGCTTAGCACTGCGTGCGCGCGCCGACTTACTGCACGTTAGTCACTTCCACGTCGAAGCGCAGCACGGTGTTGGCCGGCACGCTGGTGCCCGCGCCGTTGAAGCCGTAGGCCAAGTTGGACGGAATGAGCAGCGTGGCCTTATCCCCCTTGTGCATCAGGGAAATGCCTTCGTCAAAACCCGAAATAACCTGCTTGGGCGTGGCACCCACCACGAACTGGAGCGGCACGTTGTTGTGCTGCGAGGAGGCGTCGAACACGGTGCCGTCGAGCAGCTTACCGGTGTAGAGCACCGACACCGTTTTGCCCGGCGTGGTGGCGGCCGTGGCATTGGTGACGCCCGGCACGAAATACAGGCCCGAGGCCTGCTTCTGGGCCGTAGTGATGGAGTTGAGCGTCAGGTAGTTCTTGATGAGCTTGTCGTCGGTCAAGGCGAAGTTGATGTCCGTCAGCTTCACGTTGAAGCGCACCACCGCGTTGGCCGGAATGGCCGTCCCGCTGCCGTTGGGGCCATACGCCAGGCCCGACGGAATGACGAAAATGGCCGAGTCGCCGAGGTGCATCAGCGACACGCCCTCGTCGAAGCCCGCAATAACCTGCGGAGGCATGGCTCCGAGCTGAAAGCTAACGGGCACGTTGTTGTGCAGCGAGGAGGCATCGAACGTGGTGCCGTCGAGCAGCTTGCCGGTGTAGAGCAGCGAAACCGTGTTGCCGGCCACGGGCTTAGTAGCCGACGCGTTGGTCACCAGCGGCACGTAGTACAGCCCCGAAGTTTGCTTTTGCGACGTGGTTATCGAATTAGCAGCCAGATACTTGGTGATAGTGGCGTCATCGGCGGCGCTGTAGTCGGGGGTAGCCGTACTGCTGTCTTTGTTGCAGGCGGTGGTGAGTAGGCCGGCCGTGAGCAGCCCCAGCAGCGCCACGGGCAAGCGGCGCAATTTTCCCGAAAAAAATGATTTCATAGGTGATTTTTTTGTGCAAAACTAACCCTGACTGCCCGCAGGTTCCGCAGCCGGCCGAATTAAGGTTGCCCGAATGAACGCCCTACCCTATGGCTCGGTGATGAAGGCGGGCAGGCCGAGCTTGCTGCGGCGGCCGCCCAGGTTCAGGCCATCATCGACGTAGCCGCAGGCCGGGCCACTGGCATTAGGGCTCTGGATGACTCCCAGGAAGGAATTATCCTCGCGGGCCACGTATATTTTGCCATCCGGACCGCGCTGCAACGCCCCGATTTTGTGGTTGGAAGAGTGGCCCACCACCTCGGCCTTTTTCGTGCGGAGGTCGAACTGCATGACCTGGGTTTCGCTGGCTTTGGCCTGGCCGATGGCCCCGGCGCTGTTGCCGTTGCAGGTGCCGTAGAGCTTGGTGCCATCGGGCGAAAACTCGACGCCGTAGGCCTCCGCGTAGGGCCCGAAGCTGCGCGGGTTGCTCACTTTGCCGGTGCTGCGGTCAAAGTCGTAGACCTCAAACTTGTTGTTATCGCGCCAGAGGGCGGCGGCCAGCTTGGTGCCGTCGGGCGAGAACTTGAGCGCCCCGATGGCGTTGCCGCCGGGGCCGGCGTTCATGCTGCCCACGTTGCTGAGCAAGGGCTTGCCGGCCTGCACGCCCTCAGCCGTGACGAGGTAGCTCACGAAGGCGTTGGAGTTCCAGCGGTGGGCCACCACCCACACGTCGCGGCCGTTGGGGTGGCGCACGGCGGCCAGCTTCTCCGCTACCGGCGTCAGCAGCAGCAGGTTGGCGCGGGGCACGTCGCCCAGGCCGCCGGCGCGGGTCAGGTCCACCACCGAGTAGCGCAGGCCATCATGCCCGCCCTGCGCGGCCACCGTGAAGACGTAGAAGATATTGCCCGAGCCGGGGTCGGGCACGATGAGCGCCGACTGCGTGCTGCTGCCGCTGCCCATGAGGTGGCGGCCGCTGGGCATGGGCTGGTGCAGGCGGTTCCACACGGTTTGGCCATCGGTATAAAAAAGCAATTCGCCGCGCTTGGTGGTGGCCACGGCGCAGCCCTCGTAGGTGGTCATCTTGCCGTCGAGCAGGGGGGTAGGGGCGCCGCTGGCGAAGTTCAGGCCGGCTTGCTGCCCAAAGTACCAGAGGTCGGTAGGGCGCTGGGCAGCAGCGGGTTGCAACAGAAAAAGGAGAGCGAAAAAGGCCGGGAGGAGACGGTGCATCAGCAAAATAAAAGGAAGGTGCCAGCCTGCTAAACGAAAAAACCGTGCCGTTAGGTCTGTGGCGCCCACGGCCCCTGGCGTGTTTTGGCTGCTTATGCTCGGCGCTGCGGAAAGACGGGCAGCTTGCCGCCGTCGGCCCGCACCTACCGCGCGACCTCCGGCTCGTCGGCGGCGAGGGGGGCACGATGCGCTTCAAAATACGCGTAGCCCGGTGCCAGCGAGCGCCAGAATGCCAGGTGCGGACTACCAACCCGCTTAGTCAACTCGCTCTCTATAAGCGGAAAGGGAAAGATGTGCACGCCGATGCTGGCCTGCCCGGCCGCCCGCGCCGCCACGGCCAGCAGGTACACTTCCTCAATGCCCGCGTCGGTGAGGGGTAGGCAGCCATCCGAAACGTTGGAGCCGTGCAGGAAGATATCGCCGCCGGGGTCAGCCAGTCCGGTGGCCAGGATGTCGTCGGTAGTGGGGTGGGGTAGTTGAGGCCCAGCGAGAGGTGGTAGGCACTGCGCGGGTGGAAGCGGTTGATGCAATAAAACCCTTCCGGCACCTGCCCGTCGCCGGCCCGGCGCTTGGGGCCCAGTGTGCCCGAGGTGGCGGCCAGCGGGTAGCCGCGCAGCCGCTGAAAGGCCGCGTCGCCCTGGTTGCGGGCCCACACCTCCAGCGTCCGGGTAGTTTTGATGAGGCGAAAAAATACTTCCAGCCGGGCCGAATCGAGGTGCTGGGCCCGTAGGCAGGCAGCCAGTGCCGGCCAGCACCGCCCATAGGCGGCCTGCACCCGCGGGTAAGCCAGCTGCTGCGTCCAGCAGCCGGTAGAGGGGGGTAGGGCCGGCTGGGCCGTGGCCACCTGGGCCAGCCCCAGCCCCAGCAGCAGTAGAAAATTACGCAAGTGCTTGAGGGTAATAAGGGTGACTACCTGGCTCAACGCCCGTCTTCCCCGGCTTGGTATAGTCGCCAACAGGTGGCTGCGGACTCTACCGCATCTTTGCGGCCATGAACCCCGCCGCCCTCCTCACCTTTCTCGAAAACCTCTCGCAGCACAACGAGCGCGACTGGTTCCAGGACCACAAAGCCACCTACGACCAGCTGCGTGCCGACTTTGAGCAGGATGTGACTTTCTGGCTGCGCGAGCTAACCCAGACCGAGCCTGCCCTGGCCGGCCTGGAGCCCCGCAAGTGCATCTTCCGCATCTACCGCGACGTGCGCTTCTCCAAAGTTAAGGTGCCCTATAAAACGCACTTTTCGGCCTATTTCGCCGTGGGCGGCAAGCAAAGCGAAGGCCCCGGCCGCTACGTCCAAATTGGCCCCCAGGGCCAGACGCTGGTAGCCGGCGGCATCTACGAGCCCACCAAAGAGCAGCTGGCCGTCATCCGCCAGGAAATCGACTACGCGCCCGATGGCCTGCACGCGCTCCTGGCCACGCCCGCCGCGCAGCAGTACTTCCCACGGGGCCTGGCTGGCGACCAGCTCAAAAAAATGCCGCCCGGCTACGAAGCCGCCCACCCCGAAGCCAACTGGCTGCGCCACAAGCAGTTTCTGTTGGTGCACCAGCTGCCCGACGCTGACGTGCGCCGCCTCTCGCCCGAAGTCTTCCGGGCGCACATCCTGGCCGCGCTGCGGGCGTTGGGGCCGTTCTGCGAGTGGCTGAGTTTTAAAGATTAATGCAAATATTCTAGTAAAAAGAACGTCATTCCGAGCTTGCCGAGGAATGACGTTCTTTCTTGTGTTCTATGCCTGATTACGGCTGGCTGAACTCAAAAATTCAGCACTTCCTCTTCGTGACCGTTGCGCAGCAGCGCGCTGATTTTCTTGTCGTTGCCCTCGGCATTCACGATATTCATCTGGTCCGAGAATAGCTCCAGCAGCATCCCCTGGTTGATAAGAATTTCTTTGGTGGGGCGAGGTAGGGGCACTTTGGCGTAGAGCCAGTAGGCGTCCTTTTCGGCTTGCAGGCCCATGAACTGCACGTCGAGGGGTAGGCGCGGCTGACGCGGCGCCGCCGGAATGCTCAGCTTGAGGTGCTGGTGCAGGTAGAGCTCGGCCAGTGGCAGGGCACTGGGCTGCTGCAAGTCCACGGCCTTGGGCCGGCCCTGGGAGAGCGCGCGGCTAAAATCGTCGGTGAACACCTTCAGTGCCAGCTCCACCTGCTGCTTTTGCGGGTTGAGGCGCAGCTCCAGAATGCTGGTGTGGTAGGCGTGCCGGGTGCCCGCTAGGCTAGGCAGCCCCAGCAGCAAGCTCAGCAGAATGGTAAGTTGGCGCATATAGATAGAAATGAACAGCCTAAAAGCCGGTTGTCATTGCGAGCGTAACGAAGTGAAGCGCAGCAATCTCTCCTTCTTCGTTGGTGTAGTAACCCTGACGTGAAGGAAAGATTGCCGCGCTTCACTTCGTTACGCTCGCAATGACAACCGATTATTTACCTAATGGAATAACAGCCCTAAAATAGCTTCATTATCTGCTTGATAAACAGCACGTACACCATCAGTGATAGGATGAGCACCGTGCCCACACGTTGGGCGCCTTCCAGAAATTTCTCCGACGGCTTGCGGCGCAAAATCATCTCGTAGAGCAGAAACAGCACGTGCCCGCCGTCGAGGGCCGGAATGGGCAGCAGGTTCATAAACGCCAGCACCATGCTCAGCGTGCCCACCAGGCCCCAGAAGTGCGGCCAATTAAATTGCCCGCCAAATTGTTGGGCAATTTCGACTGGTCCACCCAAGCTTTCGGAGGCCGATGCCTCGCCGTGCGCGATTTTATTAAACGCTTTGGCTTGCAGCGTTATCACGCTGAAAGCCTGCTTGGTACCCTGCGGCACCGACTGGCCCAGGTTGAAATAGCGGGTGCTGAAGTTCAGCTCCGGCTTGGGGCGTACGCCAATTTTGCCGGCCGTGCTCACCGCCACGGGCAGCGTCTGGGCCTGGCCAGCGCGCTCAATGGTGATGGGCACCGTCTGGCCCTTAAAGCGGGGTAGGGTGCGCAGCAGCTGGTCGTAGTACTTGATGGGCACGCTGCCAATCTGGGTGATGCGGTCGCCGGCCTTGATACCCGCCTTGGCGGCCGGATTGCCGGCCACTACCTCGGCCAGCGTGAAGGGCGAGCGCGCCTCCACGAACAGGCTGTCGCCCTGGTGGTTGAGCTGGTCGAAGAACGTGCGGGGCAGCTTGGGCAGGTCGATGAGCTGGCCGCCGCGCTCCACGGTGTAGTAGCTCTCGTTGCCGAGCAGCACGTCGGGGTTGTACACGTCGTTGAACTCGGTGAACGGCCGGCCGTTGATTTTCACAATCTGGTCGCCGTCGCGGAAACCGATATCGCGGCCCAGCTTGGTCGTTACTACGCCGTAGCGCGCCTCCGAAGCCGGTAAGTAGCTCTCACCCAGCTTATAGGTAAGCGCCGCGAAAATGACGATGCCCGTAATCACGTTCATAATGATGCCGCCCAGCATTACCAGTAGGCGCTGCCATGCGGGCTTGGCCCGAAACTCGTCGGGCTGCGGCGGCCCGGCCAGTGCGTCGGCATCCTGCGTCTCGTCCACCATGCCGTGAATGGCCACGTAGCCACCCAGCGGAAACCAGCCAATGCCGTACTCCGTCTCGCCTACTTTCTTCTTGAATAGGCTGAAGTTCCAGACGTGGGGTAGGGGAAAGAGAAAGTCAAAAAAGATGTAAAACTTCGTGACTTTTATCTTAAACAGCTTGGCGAAAAAGAAATGTCCAAACTCGTGTAAACCAACTAGTAGCGAAAGGCCCAGCACCAGCTGGCCAATCATAATGAGGACTTCCAAAGTATAAAAAAGAGGAATGAAAAAACAAGTACGTCGTGCGCTACCTGAACGTCATGCTGAGCTTGTCGAAGCATCTCGCTCGCCTCGTTCAACGATTAGTTTACCAAGCCACGCGAGATGCTTCGGCAAGCTCAGCATGACGTTCAGGTAGCGCGCTGTATTAAGCCCGCCGCCACGCGCCGCGCTTCGGCATCGGTAGCGGCGTAGTCGGCCAGGGTTGGCTCTGCAAGATACGGCACCCTTTCCAGGCACTCGCCCACCACGTCGGCCATGCCCAGGAAGCCCACCTTGTCCTGCAAAAATGCCGCCACTGCCACCTCGTTGGCGGCGTTGAGTACGCAGGCCGCGGTGCCGCCGCGCCGCATGGCCCCAAACGCCAGCGGCAGGTGGCGAAACGTGGCCAAGTCGGGCGCCTCAAAGGTGAGGGTGGGGTAGGCTAAGAACGAAAACCGCGGGAATTCATTCCGCAGCCGCTGCGGGTAGCCCAGCGCGTACTGAATGGGCAGCTTCATATCGGGCAGGCCCAGCTGGGCTTTCAGCGAGCCATCCTGGAACTGCACCAGCGAGTGCACGATGCTCTGCGGGTGCACCACCACGTCGATTTGGTCGTTGCGGAGGTCGAACAGCCACTTGGCCTCAATCACCTCCAGGCCCTTGTTCATGAGCGTGGCCGAGTCGATGGTGATTTTGGCGCCCATCGTCCAGTTGGGGTGCTTGAGCGCCTGTGCCTTGGTAATGTGCGCCAGCTCGGCAGTGCTGCGCCCCCGAAACGGCCCGCCCGAGGCCGTGAGAATAACCTTCTCAATGGGGTTCAGCTCCTCGCCCACCAGGCATTGAAAAATGGCCGAGTGCTCCGAATCGACGGGCAGCAGCTTTACGTTGTATTCCTGCGCCAGCTTGGTAATCAGCTCGCCGGCTACCACCAGCGTTTCCTTGTTGGCCAGCGCAATGTCTTTGCCGGCCCGGATGGCGGCCACGGTGGGGGGTAGGCCGGCGTAGCCCACCAGCGCCGTGAGCACCACGTCTACGTCGAGGCGCTGCACCACTTCGAGCAGGGCGGCGTCGCCGGCCAGCACCTGGGTTCCGGGCTGGCCCGCCAGGGCCGCCCGCACTTCCTGGTAAAACTCGTCGCCGATAACTACGGCCGCCGGCCGAAACTCCAGCGCCTGCGCCACCAGCAGCTGCCACTGCCGCCCGGCCGTGAGCACCGCCACCCGCAGCCGGCCCGGCTGCTCGCGCACTACCTCCAGCGCCTGCGTGCCGATGGAGCCCGTGGAGCCCAGCAGCGCCAGTGATTTTTGAGAAAAAGAATCCGCCATTAAGCAGGTTAGGGAATAGGAAACAAAGGTACGGCCGGCGTGCGCAGGCGCCGAGGCTGGACTAAAATAGAACGGGCCAGCTACAACTAGTAGCGCCCGCGGTAGTATTTTGGCCGGGCGCGCGGCAAACGCCAACGGGCCCAACGGGAATGAGTATGCTCTACAGGGAAGAAAAAAGGGCTACTGGCCTGGCCCAGCGATTTTTGGGCAAAAGGCAATTCTTTCAAATAGAGGAAGAATGGCTGCAAGTGGAAATCCGAACGCTATTCAGCACCACCAACCACGCCATCCCCTACGAAGAAATCGGTGGCTTTCGGGTGCGCACGCAGTGGCACAGCAAGAAGGCCATCGGCATTGGCTTGGGGCTGCTGGCCGTCAGCCTTACGCTGGCCCTGAGCGCCCTCGGTACCCAGGAGGGCTACGATGCGGCCCTGGGCTATGGCGTGCTGGGCGGAGCCGCTCTGCTAGTTTATCTGCTCACCTACCACAACGTCACGGGCCTGACCTTCCCCAACCAGTCGGCGGCGGCCAAGGCACTGCGGCCCGTCTTTTTGCAGCCAGTGTTTGGCAATGGAACCCCCTTGGTTGAGGAGTTTATAGCTCAGCTGCTGCGTCAGCGTGACGCCTATTTGTTGGCGCGCTACGGCCAGCTAACCAGCCTGGTCGACTACTCTACCCAGCTGCAAAACCTGACGCACCTTAACCGGGCGGGTGTGCTCAGCAACCAGGAATTTCTGATAAGGCGCGCGCAGCTCGAAAAGCTGTTGCAACGCCCTCAGGGGCCGCTGGGCTTTGAGCTGAACTACAACTAGCCAGGCCGGGGCGGCGGCCAGCCGCCGCCCCGGCCGCTTACGTTAGCTTATCGAGTGCCGCTTGCAGGCGCGGCAGCGCAGCCTGAATGGAGGCCAGCGACTCGGCCCCCACCGACAGGCGAAACCACGGGTCCGAAGCCTCCGCGCCGAAGGCGCTGAACGGCACTACTGCCAGTCCGGCCTCGGTGAGCAGGTAGGAGGTGATTTCCTTGGTCGTGGCCAGCACCTCGCCGGTGGCCGTGGTGCGGCCCAGCGCGTCGATTTTGGCCGTTAGGTAGATGGCGCCGGCCGGCACGATGGCATCGACGGGGTAGCCCTGGGCGCGCAGGTCCTTGAGGCCGTGGTAGGCGGCTTCGAGGCTGGCCTGCAGGCCGGTTTTGAGGCCGGTGAGGTAGTCGTTCACGGCCGTCTCCTGGGGTAGGAGCTGGGCGGTGGCTACCTGCTCGGCCTTGGGGGCCCAGGCGCCGATGTGGCCCAGCAGGCCTTTCATCTTGTCCAGCACTACCTTGGGGCCGAAAGCATAGCCTACGCGCACGCCGGTGGCGGCAAAGCACTTCGAAATGCCGTCGATGTACACCACGTAGTCGCGCAGCGCGGGCCGCAGGCTCACGGGGTCGAAGTGCTGGGTCTGGCCAAAGGTCAGGAGCCAGTAAATCTGGTCGTACAGGATATAGAGCGGCTTTTCATCGGGCCCGCGGCGCTGGTTTTCGGCCAGCACCAAGTCGCAGATTTCCTCCAAAACCGGCTTCGAAAACACCGTGCCCGTGGGGTTGAGCGGCGAGCACAGCGCCAGCAGCGTGGCGCCCTTCAGCTTGGGTGCCAGCTCGGCGGCGGTGGGCATGAAGTCGTTTTCGGGCTGGGTGGGCACCACCACCGGCGCGGCTCCCGAGAGGTGGCAGTAGTGGTTGTTGTTCCACGACGGCACCGGGAATACCACGCGGTCGCCGGGGTCCACGATAGCCAGGTAGGCGGCGTAGATGAGCGGGCGTGAGCCCCCGGCCACGAGAAACTCATCGGCCGGCGAGTAGTTGAGGCCCAGCCGGTTCTTTAGGAAATCGGCGGCCGCCTGGCGCAGGTCGGCGGTGCCGGCGGCGGGCGGGTAGTTGGTTTGGCCGGCCTGGTAGGCGGCGATTACCCCGTCGCGCAGCTCGGCCGGAATCGGAAATAGCTGGGGGTCAAAATCCCCAATGGTGAGGTTACAGATGGTTTCGCCCTGGCGAATCTGTTCGCTCACGGCATTACCAATTCGGATAATTTCGGAGCCGCTCATCTGGTCGGCTAGCCGGGAAATACGCATGGGGTAGGAGGTAGGGGAGGGAGAGCAGTAAAGACTCCCAAAGGTACCGATTGTTGCGGCGGCGGGCCGGTTTATCGGCGCTACTGCTTCGGCTCCCAACCTTCCCTACCCCCAAAAATTTGCTTCAACGTGTACTTCTTCGCCTCCTGCGCCGTGAGCTGGTGCGCCCACGGCACTCGCGCCGTCGGGTTGGCGCCAGCGCCAGATGACTTATACTCGGCGTAGTAGGCGGTTTTCTCGTTTTCCGCGTTTTTCCAGTTGTCCCAGCCGGCCGGCACAATGTGGCCGCCCAAGGTACAGTGCAGGTACACCACTTGCGCGTTGGGCCGCCAGGGCCGGCCGAGGTACACTTTTTTGGCCAAAGCAGTATCGGCCACCAGCTGGCAATCCATAAACACGAAGCCATAGGCCTGCCCCGCCGGCGTGGAGGCAGCTGTCACGAACGAGTTTTTCTTGCTCTTAATCACGCAGTGGTCGAACACGCCGGTGCTGGCCCCGAAAATAAAATCGGTGGTGCCCTCGATGTAGCAGTCCTGGTAATACTGCCGGCTGCCGCCGGTGGCCAGCAGCAGCACGTCCTGGTTGCCCACCAGCCGGCAGTGCCGAAAAATGGCCCGGTCGCCCTCCACGTTCAGCGCCACCGCCTGGCCCGCCGTGTAGCCCGCCGCGTTCTCAAACGTCACGTTTTCCGCCGTGAAGTCGTTGGCCTGCACCAGCACCGAGTACGAAGAGGGGGTAGTGATGCCGGGCATCCCCACGTGGTCGGCAAAGCTGATGACCGTGCCGGCCGCCTCGCCGGTGCCGCGCAGCACGAGGTGCGTTTTCAGGGTTGGCACCGTCACTTTCTCGTGGTAGGTGCCGGGCTTGAGCTGAATAATGACCGGCCGTTCTGACTGATTAGGCGCGGCATCAATGGCCGCCTGCACCGTGCGAAACTGCCCGCTGCCGTCGGCCGCCACCACGAGCGGACCGGTGGGCGCGGTGGTTTGGGCCTGGCTGGCCACCGCGCCGCCGCTCAGGGCAAGGAGGAACAATACTGCTTTCATCAGGGGGTAGTGGGTTGGGCGGCCGCGCCGGTGGGCGTAGCTACGGCGTTCTTAGGCAAGGGCTTAGCCAGGTGTTCCTCCACCAGAGCTACGTGCTGGGCTTGCAGGTCGTGCACCACCAGCTGCGCCATGAGGCGGGCGCCCAGCTCATTGAAGTGCGTGTTGTCGTTGCGGCCCAGCGGGTAATTTGGGTGGTCGCCGGGCGCGAGCTGCATAAACAGGAGCTTGGAGTTTTCGTCGCCCAGCTTTTGCAGCAGCGCGCGGCTCAGTTCGTCCATATCGACAAGCAGCACGTTGCTCGCCTTCGCCACCGCCCGCGTGGCGGCCGAGTACAGCACGTGTGTTTCTTTGATGTGTCCTTCCTTGTCGAAATACCGGCGCGTGACGGGCGTCAGCAGCACCGGAATGCCCTTTTTGCCCCGCGTTTCGGTCACGAATTTGACGAGGTTTTTGCGGTAGTCCTCGGGCGAGGTGTAGCGCTCGGGCTTGTCCGGCGACTCGTCATTATGGCCAAACTGGATGAACACGTAGTCGCCCGGCTGCAAACTATTCACCACCGGCTGCCAGCGGTTTTCGGCCAGAAACGTGCGGGTGCTCCGGCCGTTCTGCGCCCGGTTGTCCACCACCACTGTCGAGTCAAAAAACGTTGTCAGCGGCATTCCCCAGCCCGTTTCCGGGAACGTCGCCGGAATCTTCCGCGCCATCGTCGAGTCGCCGATGAGGTAGACTTTGGTCTTGGGCGGGGGGGTAGGGGGCGCCACGGCCAGCCAGCCCAACAGGGCCAGCGGCAGGGCTTTGGTCAGCAGCGAAATCAGCATAGTAGAACAATAAAAAGCTAGTGGTCAGGTGCTAGCGAGCCTGTGCGTCCACGGTAGCTTGCACTGTGCCCTGCACGATGTGGGCGGCCAGCCCCAGCTTCAGCGCCCGAATGTCGGCCAGCACCAGCTCGGCCATGCGGCGCGCGCCCAGCTCGTTGAAGTGCGTATTGTCCTCGCGGCCCTCGGGGTAATTCGGGTTTTCGCCGGGTGCCAGGTGGTTGAATAAGAGCTTGGAATTCTCCGGCCCAAACTGCTGGAGCAGCGCCTGGCTACTGCGGTCGAGGTCGATGAGGGGGGTAGCGGTTTCGCGGGCCACGGCGCGCACCAGCTCGGCGTAGGCGGCGTGGGTTTCCTCCACCTGGCCAGCGGCGTCAAACTTGCGGCGGGCCACCGGCGTCAGCAGCACGGGCTTCGCCTGGTGGGCGCGCGTTTCGGCCACGAAGCGCTTGAGGTTGGCCGTAAACTCGGCCTCGGGCGTGTAGGTTTTTTTGGTCGGTACTTCGTCGTTGTGCCCAAACTGGATGAACACGTAGTCGCCCGCGTGCAAGTCAGCGGCTACGGGCTGCCAGCGGTTTTCGGCGATGAATGACTTGGTGCTGCGCCCGTTCTGCGCCCGGTTGTCCACGGTCACCGACTCATCAAAAAACGCCGTGAACGGCATGCCCCAGCCCGTTTCGGGATAGGCCTTCACCTGCTTTACCGACATGGTCGAGTCGCCAATCAGGTATACCTTGAGCTTGGCGGGGGCGGCGGGCACAAATGCCAGCAGGGCCCCCAGGCTCAGCACCGCGGCGGCGGCGGCTAGTCGGGACAGCATGTGGAAGAAGGGGTGGGAAAAAAGTTAGCCAAACGAGCCGCGGCCTATTCGCCGCCTTGTGCGGGCGCAAACGTACTCGCCAGGCCGCCGCGGCACCAGGTTTTTCTACGCAATCGTTGCCGACCTTCGGCTTGGCTAACTGTCTAGCTTACTTGCGCTCGGCCCGCTTAACGGGGGGTAGGGACGTGGCCTGGTTTGCCTAACTAATTTGCTACCGGGCCGAACGGTCGGGCCGTTTTCCCGTTGACTGCTCAGCTTTACCCACTCCGAGCCCTTTCACTTCATGCGCGCCTTACTCCGGACTTTTTTTCTCCTCGCGTTGCTGGCGCCGGCCGTGCCGGCGGCGGCCTATTCGGTGCTCACCCACCAGGCCGTCATCGATTCTACCTGGGATAAAACCTTGCTGCCACTGCTCAGCCAGCGCTACCCCGGCGCTACCCCCGCCGCGCTGGACGACGCCAAGAGCTACGCCTACGGCGGCGCCATTATTCAGGACCTGGGCTACTATCCGCTGGGCGCGGAGTTTTTCACGAACCTCACGCATTATGTGCGGGCGGGTGACTTCGTGCGCAACCTCTTGCGCGAGGCCCACGACCGCAACGAATACGCCTTTGCCCTGGGCGCGCTGGCCCACTACGTTTCCGACAACATAGGCCACCCCGAGGCGACTAACCTTATTTTGCCTAATGTCTATCCTGAGCGCAAGGCCGCCTTTGGCCCGGTCGTTACCTACGAGCAGGCGCCTATCAACCACACGGAGGTTGATTTTTCCTTCGACGTGGTGCAAATCGCGGCCGGCCGCTACCGCTCGCAGGACTATCATAAATACATCGGCTTTCGGGTGAGCAAGCCGGTGCTGGAGCGCGCCTTTCTGCAAACCTACGGCCTGGAGCTGGGCCAGGTGCTGTTCAACGTGGATGCGGGGGTAGCGGCCTTTCGACTGGCCGTCAATCAGTTATTGCCTGCTGCTGCCCGCGCCGCCTGGGTCAACAAGCGCAAGGAGATTCGCAAGGCGAGCCCGCGCGCGCGCCGCCGCGACTACGTGTTTCAGATGAGCCGCCGCGAGTACCGGCGCGAATTTGGCAACAACCACGAGCAGCCGGGCTTGGGGGCGCGCCTGCTGTCGGGCGTGATTAGTATTTTGCCCAAGGTCGGCCCGCTCAAGCCTTTCGCCTTCAAGGTACCTAGTGCCGCCGACGGGGCGCAGTTTCGGACCAGCTACCGCGACGCGCTGGCCCGCTACAGCACCCTGGCTAAGCAGCAGCATACCGATACCACCGCTACCCCCGCCTACCTGCCCAATACCAACCTCGATACCGGCCGCCCTACCCACCCCACCGACTATATCCTGGCCGACCAAACCTACGACCGCCTCCTGCGCGACCTGCACAAGCACAAGTTTGAGCACCTCACGCCCGCCCTGCGCCAGAATATCCTGGCCTTTTTTGCCGCCGGCCCGCCGCCCGCCGCGCCGCCCGCCCGCTACACCAAAGCCACCGAAAAAGAGCAAAAAGACTCGCCTAAGAATCGTAAAAAGCGGGAAGAGGCACAGGAAGCGTTGGACGAATTGAAGGCTACCAAATCATAAGCCACTGCATAAAACCAAAAAAGCCGGCTTCCCACGTAGGGAAGCCGGCTTTTTCTAAGCTAATAGAGGAAGCGCAGCCTAAGCAGCTACTTCCTTCACGATGTCGCGACGACGCTCCTTAATACGAGCAGCTTTGCCCGAGAGGCCGCGCAGGTAGAACAGACGAGCGCGACGCACCTTACCGCGGCGGATTACTTCGATTTTGTCGATGTTGGGCGACAGCAGCGGGAAAATCCGCTCGGTACCAATCTGGTTCGAAATCTTACGCACGGTGAAGGTCTCACCGTTGCTGCTGGGGTTGCGGCGCTGGAGAACCACGCCCTGGAACTGCTGAATGCGCTCCTTGTTGCCCTCGCGGATTTTTACGTGCACGTTGATGGTGTCACCGGCCGCAAATTTGGGAAAGCTGGCGCGGCGCTCCTGGCCTTCGGCATTGATAAAGTCGAGTAGTACGCTCATGGCGAAAAAAAGAATTACAAAGTGGACAGCGCCGCTGCCCGCTGATGGGTATTTTGCGAAACGGAGCGCAAAGATAGAAAATTAACTGCGCAAATGCAAGCGCAGGTAGTAGTAATCAAGTCAAAAGGCCGCCAGAGGAGCCTGAAAATTAAGTAAGCAAGTCGGGCCGGCGGGCCTGCGTGCGGGCCAGGGCCTGCTCGTGGCGCCATTCCTCAATCAGGGGCGTATTGCCCGAAAGCAGAATCTCCGGTACTGCTAGTCCGCGCCACTCGGCGGGGCGGGTGTACACGGGCGGCGCCAGCAAATCATCCTGAAACGAGTCGGACAAGGCCGATTCTTCGTTGCCCAGCACGCCGGGCAATAGCCGCACCACGGCATCGACAAGCACGGCGGCCGCCAGCTCGCCACCGCTCAGCACGAAGTCGCCCACGCTTACTTCGTGCGTAACGTACTGGTCCCGAATGCGTTGGTCTACCCCCTTATAATGGCCGCACAGCACGATGAGGTTGCCCAGCAGCGACAGCCGGTTGGCCAGCGGCTGGCGCAGCGTTTCGCCATCGGGCGTGAGGTAGATAATGGCATCGTAGGGCCGCTGAGCCTGCAATTCGTCCATCCAGGCCGCGATGGGCTCCACGCGCAGCACCATGCCCGCCCCGCCGCCAAACACAGCATCGTCAATCTGCCCGTGCTTGTTGATGGCCTTATCCCGCAGCTGGTGCAGGTAGATTTCAACCAGTCCCTTGTCCTGCGCCCGCTTCACGATGGAATGGGCAAACGGGCTTTCGAGCAGCGCCGGCTGGCAGGTAAGAATGTCGACACGCATCACGGATTACACGGATTTTTAACGGATTACACAAATTTTGTAGCCGAATCCCAACCTCTGCTTCGCGTAGGGGGGTAGGGATACCTAGTCCGCGTTCGGGTTTTTGTGCGCGCTGGGGTTCAGGTAGATATCCAGCAAGCCCTCGGGCATATTCACGAAGAGCTGTTTGGCTTCCATGTCGGCGTGGCTCACCAGCTCATCCACTACCGGCAGCAGCACTTCCTGGCCCTTGTAGCGCATGGCCAGCACGTCTTGCTGCGGTAGCTCGTAGAAGTTTTCGACCACCCCCAGCGCGCCTTCCTTCTCATCAATGACCTGAAAGCCAATGACGTCGTGGAAGTAGAACTGGTGTTCCGCCAGTTCCGGCAGCTCGCTCAGCGGCAGCCACAGCTTGGCGCCCCGCAGCGGCTCGGCCTCCTCAATGCGCTCGATACCGCGCAGCTTGAGCAGCACCCGCAGCCCGCCCTGCGGGTTCACGCGCTCCACTTGGTAGGCGGTGAGCTTGGTGGGGGCGGTGGCCAGGGCTACGTACACCGTCTTCAACTTATCGTAAGTGGCGGCATCGTCCACATCTAGTTGGGCCGTCATCTGGCCTTTCAGCGCGTGGGGCTTCACAATGAAGCCAAGCTCAAAGCATTCGTCAAGAGTCATGGTTCGCTCAGTTGAGGGGAGGGGGTAGGGACTTAAAAAAGAACGTCATGTCGAGAAAACCTCAACATGACGTTCTTCCTTAGCGGGTTACCCCGAAAACTACGCGGCAGCTTCGGCCGAAGTTTCGGCAGTTTCCGTCGAGCCTTCGGTAGCTTCTTCAGCTGCCGGCGCGGCGGGGGTAGCAGCGGCCAGGGCGGCAGCCTGCTTCTGCGCCAGGGCAGCAGCGCGGGTTTCTTTTACTTTGGTTTCGGCGGCAAGCTGCTGCTTGCGCGTCTCGGCCTTGGTGTCAACGAGGCCAGTCTTCTTGGCTTCGATTTTAGCGTCTTTCTCGCTCAGCCAATCCTGGTAGCGCTGGTCAGCCACTTCCTGGGTCAGGGCGCCTTTCGCAACGCCGAGCTGCAAGTGACGACGCAGCAATACGCCGCGGTAGGCCAGCATCGCGCGAACCGTTTCGGTAGGCTGCGCGCCATTCATTACCCAGTAAAACGCGCGGTCACCGTCGTAGACGATGGTAGCGGGGTTGGTATTGGGGTTGTAGGTGCCGAGCTTCTCGATGAAGCGGCCATCGCGGGGAGCGCGGGCGTCGGCTACTACGATGTCGTAAGTCGCGGCCTTTTTGCGGCCACGGCGGGCGAGGCGGATTTTAACTGCCATAAACCTTGGGGGTTGTGCGACGCAACTCGTGCGTCTGGTGAAGTAGGATTTCGGGCCGCAAAGGTACGGGGAAAGTGAAGCAAACCAGTCAAGCCTGCCCGATTATTTACTTAAAGTAGATGGGCGAGTTATGGACGCGTTAAAGGATTGGCTTGCTAGTGTAAAGAGGGGGTAGTAGATATTTTTTGGTAGAAAACCCGAAAACATACATCAAGTAAGATAGCCAAAATTCTAAAAAATACTTGTTTTTTGAAAAATTGCCCTTAAATTTTGGGTCATATTCCGGTTTGATGAAAAATACTATCTCCCGCCGAAACTTCCTGGCCAAGAGTGCTACCCTGGGAGCTGGGGCGTATCCGGCCATGCTGGCTCTGAACCTGTTGCCCGCCGCGCCGGTCCACGCCTTCGACCTGCGGCCGGGCAGCGGGCAGGGTAAGCACGTTATCATTTTGGGGGGCGGGCTGGCGGGCCTTACTTCGGCCTACGAGCTGCGCAAGCTGGGCTACCGCTGCACCATCTTGGAGGCGCGGGAGCGCAGCGGTGGCCGCTGCTGGAGCGTGCGCGGCGGCGCTACCACCGCCGAAACTACCAACCCACGCCACACGGCAGGCTTTGATAAAGGCCTGTACTTCAACGCGGGACCCTCGCGGATTCCGCATCACCACCACCTCACCATGCACTACTGCAAGGAGCTGGGCGTGCCGCTGGAAGTATACAACAACCTGAATGAGGGTAGCTACTACTTTGCTGAGGGCAAGGGGCCATTATCAAATAAGAAAGTGCGCGCCCGCGAAATCCACAACGATGTGCGCGGCTACCTGAACGAGCTGTTGGCCAAGGCCGTGAGCCAGCATCAGGTGGATACCGCCCTCACGGCCGAAGACGGCGCCAAGGTGCTGGAATACCTGCGCGCCGAGGGCGGCCTTGATATTGACAAACTGTATAAGGCCTCGGCGCGGCGCGGCTACGTGGAGGCGCCGGGCGCGGGCAACCATGCCGGTAAGCTCACCGACCCGTACCGCCTGGCCGATATCGTGAGCTCGGGCCTGCTCGACCCCGATTTTTATAACGTGGCCGAGTACACGTATGAGCTGCAAATGACAATGTTCCAGGCTGTTGGGGGCATGGACCGCATTGCGCAGGCGCTGGAGCGCCGCGTGGCCGACTGCCTGAAGCTGGGCGCGCAAGTGACGACCATTCAGAACCAGCCCGATGGCGTGAAGGTCATTTACCAGGACCAGCAGGGCACGCACGAGCTGGCCGGCGATTTGTGCATCTGCACCTTACCGCTGCCAGTGCTTAGCAATCTGAGCCACAATTTCTCGGCCGACGTGAGCCGGGCCATCGACTACGTGCCCTACATCCAGGTGGGCAAAATCGGGTTGCAGTTCAAGCGCCGCTTCTGGGAGGAGGACGAACAGATTTACGGCGGCATTACGCACACCAACAATGAGTTGACGCAGATTTTCTACCCCTCCTACGACTACCTGAGTCCGAAAGGGATTCTGATTGGCTACTACAATTTCAACGAGAAGGCCCAGCGCGTGGGCGAGCTGACCTACGCCCAGCGCGAGCAGCTGGCGCTGCAAAAAGGCCAACTCATTCATCCGCAGTACCCGCGGGAGTTTGAGCAGTCGTTCTCGGTGAGCTGGCACAAGCAGCCTTATAGCTTGGGCGGTTGGGCGTTGTATTCGCCCGAAGAGCGCCAGACCATTTACCAAGCGCTACTAAAGCCGGAGCACAACGTGTATTTCGCTGGCGAGCATACTACTTACCTCACCGCCTGGATGGCGGGCGCGTTTGAGTCGGCGCGCAGCACGGTGGCGGCCGTGCATAACCGCCTGAGCGCGCAGCGCGTGGCCTACCCCACCGTCAAAAGCTGAAGTCAACTACCTACTTTCCCAAATTTGAACGCTAAACTTTTACGCGCATGAAAAACCTAATGAACCGTCGCAACTGGCTGAAATCGGGTGCGTTGCTGGCCGGCAGTGTTTCGCTGCTGCCTACTAGCCTGCCCGCGCTGGCCACCCCGCGCCCAATGGCACCCGCCGCGCCCCTACCCCTCACCAACGGCCTGACCGACGAGGAGGTGCTGCGCGCCGCGCCGGTGCAGCTACGCGCCCGGCTTTCGGCCAATGAAAATCCATTCGGACCTTCCGAGAAGGCCAAGCAGGCCATTACGGAGTCGATGGCGACCTGTTATCAGTATCCGATGCAGGCCAAGGACCTGATTCAGAAAATCGCGGATTATGAAGGGCTTACGCCCGAGCACATTATGCTTGATGCGGGCTCTAGCCCGCTGCTGCTGGCGGCGGCCATGCACTTTGGGCAGCAGGGCGCCATCATAACCGGCGACCCATCGTACGCTGACCTGCCCCGCAAGGCCGAGAAGTTTAAGGCGCCCATCGTGGCCGTGCCGCTGACCCCGGACTACAAGCTGGACCTGGAAGCGATGGAGAAGAAAATCGACAGCCGCACGGCGCTGGTGTACCTATGCAACCCCAACAACCCGACCGGCACGATGCTCGATACGGCTAAGCTGAAGGCGTTTACGGCGCGGGTCTCCCCCAAAACGCCCGTCTTTATCGACGAGGCCTACATCGACTACCTGCCCGACCCGCGCGGTACTACCCTCATCGCGGCCGTGAAGCAGGGTCAGAACGTGATGGTGGCGCGCACGTTTTCGAAGCTCTACGGCTTTGCGGGACTGCGCGTGGGCTACCTGGTGGCCCAGCCGGCCATGATTAAGACGCTTAGCCAGTATGCGCAGGGCCCGATGAGCATCTCGGCCCCGGCCATTCGGGCGGCCGTGGTGAGCTATCAGGACCAGCCATTCATGCAGGATGCGCTCAAGAAAACGCTGGCCTCCAAGCAGTTTCTCTACGATACGCTCAAGCGCGAGGGCTACGAGTACATTCCGTCGGTGACCAACTTCGTGATGTTTCCGCTCAAAATGGACGGCAAGCGCTTCGTGGAAGAAATGGGTAAGCGCGGCATCAGCATCCGCAACTGGGAGTTTAGCAACCAGCACTGGTGCCGCGTCAGCATCGGCCGCCTGGACGAGATGCAGGCCTTCGCCGAAGCCTTTACGCAGGTGTCGTAGCTGGGTCTTCGTCCAACCGAGCAGGGGTAGGGAAGCGACTACTCGCCTCCCTACCCCCTCCTTATTACTTGATTGCCAACTACTATGCGAAATTCACTGCTTGCCGCGAGCTTGCTGCTGCTGGGCAGCGGCGGCGCGCTGGCCCAACCCAACCCGCGCCCGCTCACCCTCGACGAATACCAAAAAGCCAAAGCCTTTCAAATCAAGGACCTGGATACGGAGAGCTACGTCAAGTTCGACCAGGCCTACATATTGGACCGCTACGAGGCCCGCAAGCCCTACTTCATCACCGGCGACGATGGCCTGAAAAAGCGCATCGACCTGTATAAGTTGGTGGCTAAGACCGGGATGCAGGAAATCGGCACCATGATTTTCTATACTACCGAGAAGGGCAAGCGCTACCAGGCGCTATTGCCCGACTTCACGGCCGATGGCAAGGTGTGGGAGAAGTACTTCGAGGACATTCACGCCATTGATAAGGAGGAGAAAAACTTCGTGCTGAAGCTGTCCTACGTGCTCTCCAAAGAGATGAGCTTCCAGCAGTTCAAGAACCTGAACCAGGGCAAGGACCTGCACGCCGAAGCCGGCACCTACGGCAGCGACATCTGCTTTCCGGGCCACCAATTGGTGGCGCTGGCCGCGGGCGGCCACAAGCCGCTGCGCGACATTCGACCCGGCGACCAGCTCGCTACCCTCGACCTGGCTACCCAACTGCCCGCCACGGCCACCGTGCAGGAGCTGGTGGTGCACGCCGCCCAAAACTACGCCCTCACGCAACTCGACGTGGTGGCAGTGCGCGAGCAGGTGGGCGCGGCCGCAACCCACGCCCACCTCACCAGCCAAGTGCTGGAAGCCACCCCCAACCACCCCGTGCACACCGCCACCGGCCCCAGGCCGGCCGGCGAAGTGGGGGTAGGCGAGCAGCTCCTGTGCCTCAACCCGCACACGCAGGCCTACGAGGCGTACACCGTACTGCGGACCCGCGAGTACGCGGGCGGCGAGCAGGCGGTGTACAATGTGGTGACGGAGGAAGGCCACCCTTTTCTATTGAATGGAGTGGTGGTGCTCCAGAAATAGCGTGCCGGGAGGCAAAAAGAAAGGGTAGCCTCGGCCGAGGCTACCCTTTCTTTTTAGGAATCAGCAATGTTATGCGGCCTGGGCCAGCTTCTTGGTGCGCTGCTTGGACTGCACGTTCTTGCGCTTAATCTTGATGATGCGAGCTTTGTCCAGCGTCCAGATGGCCACGTAGGTCGGGTCAAATTCCCACCACTTCACGCCAAAATTCACGCGCATGGGCAGCTTGTGGTGGTTGTTCTGGAACAGCTCGCCGAAGGCCAGAAAGTCCAGGGCCAGCGTGTTCTTGCTCTTGTCGTGGTTGTCGAAGTTCTGGTAGCCGTATTTGTGGCCGCCCCAGTTCACGATGGCGCCGTGAATCGGGCCCATCAGGAAGTGGATGGGTAGGAGCAGATATTGCCACCACGCGGTGGCAAAGCCGATGTAGAACAGCACGTAGGCCGTGCCCCAGCCCAGGCGCGAGTACACGGTGCCGCCAAAAGCCTCCAGGGCTTTCCACTCCGGGATGTCTCCCTCGAAGCGCTTGGCTGCTTCGTGAGTATCGTTCACCACATCGTTGTAGATAACCTTGGTCTTCCACATCATGTCGAACGCATTGTTGGAGAAATGCGGCGAGTGCGGGTCCAGCTCCGTGTCAGAATAGGCGTGGTGCATGCGGTGCAGCAGCGCGTAGGCGCGCGGCGACAAGAAGCTGCTACCCTGGCAAATGTAGGTGAAGAGGTAGAAGAATCGCTCCCAGAACTTGTTCATCGTGAACATTTTATGCGCCGCATAACGATGCAGGTAAAATGTCTGCGTAAACAGCGACAAGTAGTAGTGAGCAACAAAGAAAACCAGGATGGCCATTCGAAAATGAAATAAGCGTGAGGATTGCGCCGCCCGCACAAGTTATTCTCGTGGGGCATAGTTCACCGTTAAGACAAAATTACGGCCCTTGTTTAGCCATAATTGCCTCAGAGTTGCACAATGCCATAATGTTACACTACTAAGAGTAATTGGAGTAATGCGCGTAATCGGAGTAATGTCGTTATCACCGCTAACGACATTACTCCGATTACGCGCATTACTCCAATTACTCTTTACAAAAAGCCCTCGCCGCGTCCCAGTGCGGGGCGTCGGGTAGGGGCGCCACTAGTTTTAGGGCTTCTTTCGTGACGGGGTGCTGCAACTCCAGCTGGCGGGCGTGCAGGGCAATGCTCACGTCGGGCAGCGGATTAAGGAAGCCGTACTTCACGTCGCCCACGATGGGCGTGCCCAGGCCGGTGGCCAGCTGCACCCGAATCTGGTGCGGCCGGCCCGTCACGGGGTTCACTTGCAGCAGGTAGCGGTTGGCCGCCGGGCCCAGTAGCTCATAGCTCAGCTCGGAGCGCTGGCCCTGGCCGTGCTTGTCGGGGTAGGCCTTGGTGACGTTGCGCATGGGGTCCTTCACCAGCCAGTGCACCAGCTTGCCCTGCTCGGGCACCGGCGGCTTGCCCGTGAGCGCCCAGTAGGTTTTCTTCATCTGGCCGTCCCGAAACAGCTCGTTCAGGCGGCTCAGGGCCTTGCTCGTTTTGGCCAGCACCACGATGCCCGACACTGGCCGGTCGATGCGGTGGCACACGCCCACGAAGGCCGCGCCCGGCTTTTTGTACTTGAATTTCAGGTACTCCTCGGCTTTCTTGGAAAGCGGCTCGTCGCCGGTTTCGTCGCCCTGCACCAGAATGCCAGCGGGCTTATTAATCACTAACAGGTGATTGTCTTCAAAAATGATTTCTTGGCCTTCGGCCCACAGGTTCGGACGATTCACGCAGCAAAAGAGCCGCAGCGCGCGCTGCGGAAAAAGTAATTCTAAGCACCAAAAAGTAAGTAGCCGCCTGCCCGCGCCAAGGCGGGCACATTCAGCGCCGGTGGCAGTACCCGAACGATTTGGCTTGCTGCCGGCGAAGGTAAGGCCGCGCGCCCAAAGCGCCCGACCCGTCAGCGGGGGGTAGGGGATATATTACGCAATGAAGTGGTGATAATGAGGCTAGTAGCCTTCCTCTTTACTCGGAAAATCGCGGCTCTTCACGTCGGCCACGTAGTGCTGAATGGCCTCCGTCATGATATCGTGCAGCTCGGCGTAGCGGCGCAGGAAGCGCGGCTTAAACTCCTTGGTAATGCCCAGCACGTCGTGCACCACCAGCACCTGGCCGTCCACATCGGGCCCGGCCCCGATGCCGATAACCGGGATGGTCAGCTCCTCGGCCACGCGCTTGGCCAGCGCAGCGGGTATTTTCTCCAGTACTAGCCCAAAGCAGCCGATTTCCTGGAGCAGGTGCGCGTCTTCAATCAGCTTCTGCGCCTCCACTTCTTCCTTCGCCCGCACATTGTACGTGCCAAACTTATAGATGCTTTGGGGCGTGAGGCCCAGGTGGCCCATCACCGGAATGCCGGCCGTGAGAATGCGCACGATGCTGTCCTTGATTTCGGCACCGCCCTCTAGCTTCACGCCGTGGCCGCCGCTCTCCTTCATAATGCGGATGGCCGAGCGCAGCGCCTCGCTACTATTGCCCTGGTACGAGCCGAAGGGCATATCAACCACTACAAAAGCCCGCTTCACGGCCCGCACTACGCTCTGGGCGTGGTATATCATCTGGTCGAGGGTGATGGGCAGGGTCGTCTCGTGGCCCGCCATCACGTTCGACGCTGAGTCGCCCACGAGCAGCACGTCTACCCCGGCACCGTCCAGAATCTGGGCCATCGAAAAGTCGTAGGCCGTAAGCATGGAAATTTTTTCGCCCCGCTGCTTCATAGCCAGCATCTGGTGGGTGGTAACGAGCTTGACTTCTTTGTGCTGCGACATGGGGCAAAAATGAGGGGTTGGGAGCGCAAAGCTGGCAAGAAATTTGGGAATGCCTGTGGTTTTGGAACGGCAAAGGCCGAAATGACGTATCCTAGGCTGGCAGTTAGTACCTTCGCCGCCAGGTTGCCCTTTCCCTTAACCCTTCTGAATGAAAGCACTACCACTCTGGCTCACTGGCCTTACTCTCCTGGCCCGACCAGCAGCTGCGCAGACTACTGCCGAGTTGCACGGTCATTTGATAAACACGGGTACCGAAAAGTTGCTGGTAAGATGGTGGGGCCAGCCCTTGGCTACGCATGAGCAGCAGCGGGCCGTGCACGTGGCGCCCAACGGGGACTTTGACCTGTCGGTACCGGTGGCCCGGCCCACGCTGGCGCAGTTGAGCTATGGTGATGAAGAAATGACCGTGTTTCTGGAGCCCGGCGATGTGCTTACCCTGCACGGCGATGCGCCCGACCTGGCTGCCACGGCCAAGTTTGACTCAGGTGATGGCGCCGCCCACCGGCCCGCCGCCGCCGCCAATAATTACTTGCAGGAATACAGCCGCCGGTTTGTTAACAACGACGACTACCAGATTCTGCCGGAGAATATAAAACTGCTGGAACGGGGCTTCGTCACGTTTCTGGACTACCGGCGCGACCGCGAGCACGCCTTGCTTAAACAAGCCGACCGCCGGGGCAGCTTCACGGCCGCTTTCCGCGCCTACGCCGAAGCCGATATCACCTACACCTACGCCGAGGACCGCCTCACCTACGCCGACCTGCGCGAGCAGACGGTGGCGGGCCAGCCCCGCATCGAGCTGTCGGCGGAATACGACGACTTTTTGAAGGAGCCCGGTTTGCTGCCCGGCAATGAAGTAGCCGTGACGAGCCCGCACTACCAGGATTTTCTGCTCGACTACGTGCATTACCAGGCCCGCACTACCGGCCACCAGCCCACCAGCCCCGAGTACTTCCCTACCTGCTATCGCCTGGCCGATAGCTTGTTGCACGCCGAAGCCCGGCCCGTAGTGCTGGGTCGCATCGTGCTCGAAACCATTCGGCAGGGCCACGTGGCCCACGCCCAGGCCTTGCTGGCTACTTACGCCGCCACGGCCAACGCCCCCGCCAACTGGGTAGCCCAGCTGCGTACCGACCTGGCCGACCATCAGTCATTTGCCATTGGTAGCCCGGCCCCCGAGCTGCCTTTGCGCCTGGCCAATGGGCAGTCGCTGACGCTGGCTAGCCTCCGCGGTAAGCTGGTGTATATGCTATTTTGGGATAGTCACTACCCCGCCAGCCAGCGCGAAATTCCTTACCTGAAGGAGTTGGCGGTGGCGCTGGCCGGTAAGCCGGTCGAAATCGTCCTGGTAGCCCTGGATGAGAACCTGACCACTTGGCAGCAGACCGTGGCCGGCGCTACTCCCGCCCTCGCGGGGGTGCAGACCTACCTGCCCGCCAGCTACCGGGCCACCGCTCGCCAGGCCTACGGCATTGACCGGCTACCGGCCGCCGTGCTGCTGGCCGAAGACGGCACCCTGCTCGACTTGCACCCACGTACTATGAGCAGCCGCGCGCTGCAGGACGACTTGAAGGCCGCTATCGGCCGGGCCGCTGCTTACCGCGCCGTGGCCCTCAACAAACTCTAGCAAACAGCTTCCGAGTCACTACAACAGGCAGGCCCCCAGCGTTAGCTAACGCTGGGGGCCTTTCGCTTCTGTCTTCAAGGGCCGGCTAGGTCAGTTCTTCGGGCGGCGCGCACGAGTTCGAATTTCGTTCAACGCCGAGACGCTCTACCTCGTGCGAACGGTTGTTAAAGTAGCTTCTAACGCAAGGGGTTATTCGTCAGCCACTACCGTTGCTATTGCAGCGGCACCCGCAGGGTTTCACCCACGTGCAGCGTCAGGTCGGGCCGGTCATTGTGCGCCAGCAGGGCTGCCACCGTGCAGCTGTAGCGCCGTGCGATGCTGTAGAACGTGTCACCGTGCGATACCACGTAGGAGCCATCGGCCGCTGCTACTAATACCGGCTCGGCGGCGGGCGGGCTGAGGTGCAGGGCTTGGCCAGCGCGCAGCGGCGCGCTGGGCAATAGGTTGTTCCAGGCGGCCAGCTCGGCAGGGCGCACGCCCACGCGCCGGGCCAGGGCATACAGCGTTTCGCCGGGCGCCACCAAATAAGGATGCGAAAAGTCAGGTTTAGCCCGCGCCGGCGGGGTAGGAGCCGTCCGCACCGGCACCGGGGCCACGGCCACCGGCCGGGCGGGGTAGGCCACCGTGGCCACCACGGGCCGGGGCGTGGGCAGGCTCTGCACCGGCGGGCCCGGTACTTCGGTGGGTAAGTCGTTTATTTTCGCCAGCTCATCCGCGGTCGTGTCCTCTTCGGCCGCTGGGGGGG
>CAZZWL010000037.1:30951-39642 GCA_964657755.1 uncultured Rhodanobacter sp. | reverse complement strand
CGAGGCCGGGCAGCACGTCGATGCCGCCGGCCAGCAGGCTGCGCCAGCCCCTACCCCCCACTAGCATCTGGGTGCCGAGGGCGGCCGCGCCGGCGCTGGTGCCGGCCAGCATGAAGCCCGCGTCGTGCTGGCAGCGCTGGCGCAGCACTTCCAAAAACTCGGTGCCCAGCAGGCACTCGGTGAGGCGTTCCTGGTCGCCGCCGGTCAGCAGCAGCAGCGAGGCGGCGCGCAGGCGGGCCAGGGTGGCGGGGTCGTCGGCCGAGGGCGCGGCGGTGGGGTGCAGGTGGCCGACGTGCGTAAATCCCAGCTCGCCCAGCTCGGCGGCGTAGGCGGCGTGGGTGTGGGCGGGCTTATAGGTGGTGGCCGTCGTCAGCACCTCGATGGGGGCCGTGCGGCGCGGCAACAGCCGGGCCAGCATGGCCAGCAGGGAGGCGTCGTGGCCGCCGCCCAGCAACACAAAGGTGCCCTGGGGCGCGGCAAGCAAAGGAGCAGCTAAACTCAAAACAGCGGGGAGGGGCTAATGCGGCAGCGAAGTACGCCAAAAATGCGGGCCGGGCAGCCGAGGGGCTGGGTATTCGGGCGTAATTTTGCCCCGTCACTTCTAATTGCCTAGCGAAACAATCCTCCTTACGCAAAACCTTCACCCGGTTTTCCTCCTCTGCCTATGACCGCGCCCGAAACCTTGGACCAAATTACGACGCTGATTCAGGAGGGCGAGTTTTTTAAGCTGAAAAAGCTCCTGCGCTCGTTTCAGGCCAGCGAGCTGGTCACGCTCATTGAGAATGAGGACGAGCGCGAGCAGCTCATCATTTTCCGGCTGCTGCCGCTGGAGCTGGCCACCGAAGTTTTCGAGTACCTCGACCTGGAGGTGCAGCGCCACTTTCTCGAAAACCTGGCCCAGGATAAGGTCACCGACATTCTCAACGAGATGTCGCCCGACGACCGCACGGCCTTGCTCGAGTTCCTCCCCGCCAACTTCGTGGCCGAGCTGGTGCAGAACCTCTCCGAGCCCGAGCGCCGCGTGACCTTGCAGCTGCTGGGCTACCCCGAGTACTCGGTGGGCCGCCTGATGACGCCCGACTACATCGCCATTCGCGAGAACTGGACCGTGCAGCAGGTGCTCGACTTCGTGCGCCAGCACGGCGGGCAGTCCGAAACCCTGAACGTGCTCTACGTGACCGATGCGCGCGGTAAGCTCATCGACGACATTCGCATTCGGGAATTCCTACTGGCCGCGCCCACCACGCGGGTCCGCGACATTATGGACCACCGCTTCGTGCAGCTCACGGCCGCCCAGGACCAGGAAGAGGCCATCGATATTTTTCGGCGCAACGACCGGGTGGCCCTGCCCGTGGTGAGCCCCGACCAGGGCATCCTGCTCGGCATCGTGACCCTGGACGATATTCTCAGCATTCGGGAGGAAGAAGACACCGAGGATATTCAGAAATTTGGCGGCTCCGAGGCCCTCGACGAGCCCTATATGACTACCCCCCTGCTGCGGCTGGTGCAGAAGCGCGCTGGCTGGCTGGTGGTGCTTTTCCTGGGCGAGCTGCTGACGGCCTCGGCCATGCAGTTTTTTGAGGGCGAATTGCAGAAGGCCATCGTGCTGGTGCAGTTTATTCCGCTCATTATCAGCTCGGGGGGCAATTCGGGCTCGCAGGCCACCTCGCTCATTATCCGGGCGATGGCGCTGGGCGAGTTCACGCTGGGCGAGTGGTGGCGGGTGCTGCGGCGCGAGCTGGTGGGCGGCCTCATGCTGGGCGTCATCCTGGGTATCGTGGGGTTTAGCCGCATCGCCATTTGGCAGAGCATCACGCCCATTTATGGGCCGCACTGGGTGCTGGTGGGTGCCACGGTGGGGGTAGCGCTGGTGGGCATCGTGCTGTGGGGTAGCATCGCGGGCTCCATGCTGCCGCTGATATTGCGCAAGCTGGGCCTCGACCCGGCCACCTCGTCGGCGCCCTTCGTGGCTACCCTGGTGGACGTGACGGGGCTCATCATCTACTTCACGGTGGCGCTGGTGATGCTGCGCGGCACGCTGCTGTAGCCCTGGCACCACGTAGAAATACGTGTTTTGAAAACCGCGTAGTTCTACGCTGGCGCCGCCACCGGGTTGGTCGTCCCTTTGTAGCCGCAACACCGAGCCCCGCGCCTGGTGTGAAGGCTTCCTGTCAAGAGCCCCTGCGTAGCTGCGCGGGGGCTTTTTAGTGTCAGCATACTACTCCCTTCGTTAGTCTACTACCTTTCCGACTCTCCTTACCTTCCCTTTTATGTCCGACCAGAACCCGCCCATTGCTGGACTTATCAGCCAGAGTTTATTTGACCAGTACAGCGCTGGCTGGCTTGAAGTTATCAGTCAGCCCGATGTAGAGGCATTGCAGGCTGGCTTTATACAAGATGGCCTGCACCTGACGGGGGTAGGGTTTTCTATCACGCAAGTTGCGCGGCTCGTGGCTACGGTGGGCGCGGTGCACATCAAAGCCCGCTTTATCATGCAGCCACCCAAACCGGGCACGCCACCGCAGTTCTCGCTGGCACTATTTGCTACCGACGCGCTCGATGCGCGCATCTCGTCCTACTACGTGCCGGAAATAGTGTATACCGACATGGCTGGCTTTACCCGCCCCAGCAGCCCTGGCAAGCTGCCTATTCACAAAAACCAGGTGCACTACGTGCTGGCCGAGCACTGGCGCCAGAACTGGGCCGGCCTGACGGAGGTGCTGCCGGAGTACTTTGCCACGCACTATGGCCCATTGCGCGGCTATACCTTCGGGCTGAACGAATTTGTCGCGCTATTCCTGCTGCTGACAACGCTGGGGGAGGAAAAGCTAAAAGTCTTTTTTGTGCTGCACGACTATTACCGGCCCGACCCTAGCACTAGCGGCGACCAGCTGGCAAACACCTTTGCTCTAGCGCTGAGCCTCAAGCGCCCTGAAAACACGAAGTATACCGATGATTTTCAGGACGGTGACGACCCTATTACGAATAATGGTGCGCCTTGCCCTCCTATGTGCTAGCCGCATCGCGCGCCTACCCCTCTTTCCTAATCGCAACTGCCACAGCTAGCCATTAGTAGTACTTGGACAAACGCACGCCGTGCGGACGTTCTTTATGATTGACAAAATACTTTTTGTTGCGCATATTATCCTGGCCCTAGCGGCACTGGTAGGCAGTTGGCGCTTTCGGCAGCTGCCTGCTAACCTGCGCTATCTGGTGGCCTTAGTTGGCTTAGAAGTACTAACGGAGGTAGTTACTTATGTTCTACATCTTTACCATAAGCCCAACTTATTTATAAACCCCCTTTTTGCTGCTGGCGAGCTCTGGCTACTAGCGCTGGTGTACGACAAAACGGTACGCTACCCCGATTTTTCGCGGGTACGTCCGTGGCTGGCGGGGGTCTTTGTGGTCTACTGCGCCCTCGATTCTTTACTGGCCCCCGAAGTGGTGCGCTTTAAGCCCGCGCTGCAACTAGTAGAAAGCGTCCTGATACTTGGAATGGTCGCCCTCTATTTTCGCAAGCTGCTGCACGAGCTGCGCATAACCCGGCTCGAACGGGAACCCATGTTTTGGGTATCGGTAGGCCTGGTTATCAATCACTTGGGCAAGTCTCAAATCTACTTATTCAGCAACTTTCTCCTTAAGCACTACTCCCAGCAGCTGAACTCAAGCATCTGGAGTATTCATGCGCTACTTTTGGCCATATTGTATAGCTGCTACCTCGTGGCCCTATGGATTCGCCCGCAGAACTAGCGTTTGGCCAGCTGCTGATTGGCGGCATCAGTTTCATGCTGCTGTCGGCGGGGGCGCTGGTGGTGTTCATCGTCACGTACCAGAAGCGGCTGTTGCAACAGCAGCTGCGGCTGCGCGCGGCCGAGGCCGAGTATCAGCAGCAGCTGCTGGCGGCCGTTATCGACGCGCAGGAGCGTGAGCGCGAGCGCATTGGGCGCGACCTGCACGACGGCATCGGCTCGACGCTGGCCACGGCCAAGCTGCTGGTGGGCCGGCTGGGCAGCCTCCCTACCCCCGCCGAAACCGCCAGCCTCACGGGCCGCGTCAAGGATATTCTGGGTAGTGCCGTGCACGACGTGCGCGGCCTTTCGCACAGCCTCTACCCGGCCGTGCTCGACCGCTTTGGCCTGGCCGAGGCCCTGCAGCACCTCGCCGACGTGAGCACCGACGCCGGCGCGCTGCCCGTGGAGCTGAAACTGGAGTATCCGCAGCCCCTACCCCTCACCCAGGAGCTGGCGCTGTACCGCATTTGCCAGGAGCTGATTCACAATGCCCAGAAGCACGCCCACGGCGCCACCCACCTGGCCGTGCAGCTCCACCAGGCCGGCCCGCACCTCACCCTGACGGTGACCGATGACGGCATCGGCTTCGACCCCGAAGCCCTGGCGCTGGCGCGGCCGGCCTCGGGCGGCGTGGGCCTGCGCGGCATTGAGGTGCGCGTGCGGATGCTGCACGCCCGCTTCAGCCAGCAGTCGGCGCCCGGCCAGGGCACCCGCACGCTCATTGAACTCTACCCTTTCCCCACCCTTTAACCCTACCCTACCCCCCTTCCGCTATGGTAACATCTACCACCTCCATTCAAATCGCGCTGCTCGACGACCACCAACTCTTTCGCCAGGGGCTGCGCTACATTTTGCAGTCGCTACCCTTTGTAGAAGAAGTGGTGGAGGCCAGCGAATTTGCCGAGCTGCTGACGCTTTGCCGCCAGCGCGTGCCCGATATCCTGCTGCTCGACCTGCAAATGCCCCACATCGACGGGCCGGAAGCGGCGCGCCTGCTGCTACAGGAGTTTCCAAACTTGCGCATTATCGTGCTCTCCATGTTTTCGGCCGATAAGTACATCACCCAAATGATGAAGCTGGGCGCGCGCAGCTACCTGCCCAAAGACGTGGACCAGGACCAGCTGCGCCTCACTATTGAGGAGGTATTGAGCACGGGCTACCACTTCACGCCGCGCATCTCGCGGGCCCTCATCCGGGGCGTGCAGCACCCCGAGCGCACCCCCACCCCCAGCCAGCCCGACCTGGTGCAGCTCACCACCCGCGAGCACGAAGTGCTCAAGCTAATTTGCCAGGGCTGCACCGCTGCCGAAATTGCCGGGCAGCTCTTCATCAGCCGCCGCACCGCCGAGGGCCACCGCCAGAAGCTCCTCGAAAAAACCCAGGCCCCCAACGCGGCCGGCCTGGTGGTGTACGCCGTGCGGCACGGCCTGCTCGACGGCTAGGCCCGCCGGGGCAGCACGTAGAAATACCTGTTTTTGAAAAACAAGTATTTCTGCGCTAGCAACTACGCCGCCGCCTTAAGTCATTTGTAGCGGAAAAAGAGGGGGCAATAAGCGCAGGCAAGCAGGCTAGCCGCTTGTTGCCACCAAATCATTTCCTTCAGCCTTTCTAGCTACGAAAACGCACTTATCCGCTTCTACTTACTAGGTGCCAGGCTATTGCCTGCTAACTCTGGCGCTACCCCCTCTTTCCCTGCCCAAACCGGCCCACACTGCCCCGTGCAGCGTGGGCCGAGTGGCGTAGAGGCTAGTCGGGGCGGCGGCGGCTGGCCTTCTTGTCGCTCTGAATTTTCTTTCCCTCCAGGCGCTTGCGCACGGCCCCGGCGCTGGGCCGGGTGGCGCGGCGGGGCTTGGGGCGGCGCAGGCTCTTGTCGAGCAGCTGGTGAAAGCGCGTGAGCACGATTTCCTTGTTGCGCAGCTGGCTGCGGTCGTCCTGGGCCACGAGCAGCAGGAAGCCCTCGGCCGTGAGCTGCGGGGCCAGCTTTTCGAGGATGAGCGCTTTTTGCGCCTCCGTCAGTACCTGCGAGGCCGCCAGCGGCCAGCGCAGCTCCACGCGGCTTTCTACCTTGTTCACGTTTTGCCCGCCCGGCCCACTGGCCCGGCTGGTCTGAAATGTAATTTCGGGCAGAAAAGCGGCGGCGGGCGGCAGCATTATTTTTTAGTTATGCGTTATGAGTTAAAAATTATGAGTCTTGAGCGGAATCAATTTTGCCAACTCATAACTCATAACTCTTTAGTAAGCAGCATGGCCCCGTAGGAGTAGCCGCCGCCGAAAACGGTGATGATGATTTTATCGCCCGCTTTGATTTTGGACCAGATTTCGGCCAGGCCGATGGCGGCCCCCGCGCAGCCGGTGTTGCCGAGGCGGTCGATGTTGTTGACGGCGCGGGCGGGGTCGAGGCCCAGCTGCTTCACCACATTGGCCGAGATGCGCAGGTTGGCCTGGTGCGGAATGAGGTAGCTCAGCTCGGCCACGGGCAGCTGGTGGGCGTCGAGCAGCTGCTGCGTAATGCGCGCCATGTAGGTGCAGGCCTGCTGAAACACGTCGCGGCCGAAGGGCATCACAATGCCCTTGTCCACGGGCTTGAGGGTCACGGCCTCGTCGGCCTTGCCCATAGGGGCCGCGCCGCCGGTCAGCACCTGCACCACGCGCAGGTCGCCGGGGGCCAGGGCTTCCTTGGTGAAGAGCAGCGCCGCCGCGCCGTCGCCCCAGAGGTGGCCGGCCATCGTATCCTCCTCGTTGTTGTAGGCCGTGTTGTGCTCGCTCACGACCACCAGCGCGCGGCTGGCTTTGCCCAGGGCAAAGTAGCCCTCCACAATCTCCACGGCATTGAGCAGCGACGAGCAGGCCGACGAGATGCTGACCACCGGTATTTCGTTGATGCCCAAGTCGCGCTGCACGGCGTGGGCGGCCGTGTAGATGGTATCGTGGGGCGTGTAGGTGCCGGCTACGATGAGGTCAATACTGGCCGCGTCGAAGGTCGGGATTTCTGCTAAAAGCGCCCGCGTGGCCGAAATAGCCATAGTATTCGCATTCTCGTCGCTGGCCGCTTTGCGGCGCTCCCGAATGCCGGTTCGCTCAATTATCCAGTCCGAAGCCAGGCCGTTGAGCCGGGTAAAATGTTCGTTCGTAACGACGGCTGCCGGGAGGTAGGCGGCCACGTGGTGCAGGTACACGGAGGGGTAGGGAGTAGGGGGAGGAAGAGAAATTATGGACAAAGTTCCGGCTAACAGACGTTAGCGGCCGAAAAAAGGCCGTAAAAGCCGGAATTATGCACGCGCTCCCGTTCAGCTTCCCGCGGGGTACTAGCGGCCGGCCGCCGGGCGTTTATGCCGTAGCAGGTGGCCCTTTGGCAGGGTCGTTGCGTTAGAGCCCCCCATGTCCATTCGTTTCGTACTACTCAGTCTGGGTTTGCTGCTAGCCCTGAGGCCGCCCGCCGCCGCGCAGAAATACATCACCGCCGCCGGGGTGCGCCTGGGGGGCGGCAGCTACGGCATCACGGTGCAGCAGCTGGTGGCGCCGCGCGTCACCATCGAGGGCATTGCCGGGCTGGGCACCCGCGAGTACAGCGGCACGGTGCTGGGCGAGTACCACTTCGGCATTCTGGGGCCCAGCCTCAACTACTACTTCGGCGCGGGCGGGCACCTGGGCCACAACAAAGACACGGGCGGCTTCAGCGGCCTCGATGGCATCGTGGGCGTCGAGTACAAAGTGGCCTTTTTGCCCGTCGCGCTCAGCTTCGATTTCAAGCCCAGCCTCGAGTTTGGCGGCGACGACTACGCCCGCTTTCCCACCGCATTCTCGATTCGCTACGTGTTCATCAAGCGCAAAATCAGCCTGCTCGACAAAATTCGGGGCCGCTAGCGCGGGCTTGGCCGCCGCGGGGGGGGTAGGGCCGGCGCCCCACGAGGCCGCCCGCCGGCTACTGCGTCGAGAACCGAAAGGCCGCCGGCGTTTGGCCCGTTTTGCTTTTGAAGAGTCGCGTAAAGTACTGCGGATACTCGAAGCCCAGCCGGAAAGCCGTTTCGTTAATCGTGAGCGATGTGCTGAGCAGCAATTGCTTGGCCTTTTCAATCAGCGCAAAGTGGATGTGCTGCTGGGTGCTCTGGCCGGTGAGCGTGCGCAGCATATCGCCGAGGTAGGCCGGCGACACGCTCAGCGCATCAGCAAAGTGCTGCACGGTGGGCAGGGGCTTTTCCGAAGCCTGATTGAAGTAGGCTGTGAGCAGCGCCTCGAAGCGGCTGAGCAGGTCGTGCTCGGCAGTGCGGCGCGTCAGAAACTGGCGGTGATAGAAGCGGTTGGCGTAGTTGAGCAGCACCTCCAGCTGCGAAATCAGCACATCCTGACTGAAAGCATCAATGGGCCGCTCGTATTCCCCCTGAATACTCTGCATGAGGCCGTTGAGGACGCTTTCCTCACGCTCGGAGAGGTGCAGGGCTTCGTGCACTTCGTAGGAAAAGAAGCCGTAGGTAGCGATTTTTTGGGCCAGCGGGTACTTGTGCAGCAGGTCTGGATGGAATACCAGCAGCCAGCCGCTCACCCCGGAAGTATCCAGGGCCTCATCGACCGCGAAGACCTGGCCCGGCGCCAGAAAAAACAGCACTCCATCGCTGAAATCGTAGGATTGGTGCCCGTAGTAGAGCGGCCCTTTCAGGCCCCTTTTCAGGGCTATGGTGTAAAATTGCTGCACCACGGGGGTCGTCACCGGGGGTAGGTTTTGGTCGCGGGCCCAGCCGCAGGCCTCGGCCAGGTCGATGAGCGTGAGCAAGGGATGCGCGGGCGCGGGCAGCCCAAAAAACCGCGTGTAGTCCGTCACGGTATGCAGCACGCGAAAATCCTTGGCAGCGTTTTTCATCGGAATAAGAGAAGAGAGACACCCTGGCGAAACAAGTACCCGGGC
>CAZZWL010000037.1:0-30941 GCA_964657755.1 uncultured Rhodanobacter sp. | reverse complement strand
CGTCGGGTGCCGCCGCCAAGCTTCGGTGGCGTCACCCGACGGCCGGGGTAGCTTGGTCGAAAATTATACGTAGGCCGCGCCGGCGGCGCTGCCCACAGGCATAATGGCTTCTAGCTCGGCCAGCTCGGCCGGGCTTAGCTGGAAGCTGGCGGCGGCCACGTTTTCTTCCAGGTACTTGCGGCGCTTGGTGCCCGGAATGGCCACCACACCCTGCGCCAGCACCCAGGCCAACGCCAGCTGCGAGGCCGAAACACCTTTGGCCGCGGCCAGGGCCTTTACTTTTTCCACCAAAGCCAGGTTTTTGGTAAAATTCTCACCCTGGTAGCGGGGCAGGTTGCGGCGGATATCAGTGGCTTCGAAGTCCTCAAACTTCGTAATCTCGCCCGACAAAAAGCCCCGGCCCAGCGGCGAATAGCCCACGAAGCCGATGCCCATCGCGCGCGTGGCTTGCAGCACGCCGTCGTCTTCCACGCCGCGGTCAAAGAGCGAATACTCGGTTTGCAGGGCCGTGATGGGGTGCACCTGGTGCGCCCGGCGCAGGATGTCGGCCGAGACTTCGGACAGGCCCAGGTAGCGCACCTTACCTTCTGCCACCAGCCGGCTCATGGCGCCCACGGTGTCTTCAATGGGGGTGGCGGGGTCCAGGCGGTGCAGGTAGTACAGGTCCACGTAGTCGGTGCCCAGGTTGCGGAGTGAGCGCTCGATGGCTTTGCGCACGTACTCGGGCTTGCCGTTGAAGCCCCAGGTCAGCGTTTCATGGTCGTCGACTTCAAACCCGAATTTGGTGGCGAGCAGGTACTTATCGCGCTGGCCGGCAATGGCTTTGCCCACCAGCCGCTCATTGAGCAGCGGACCGTAGAGGTCGGCGGTATCCAGCAGGTTCACGCCCAGCTCCAGGGCGCGGTGAATGGTGGCGATGCTTTCGGCCTCGTCGGCGGTACCGTACACGTTCATGCCGGCCAGCGTCGTCATGCCCATGCAGCCCAGGCCTTCAACGGGTACTTCCAGGCCCTGACTGCCTAGGGCTACTTGTTTGATAGTGCTCATTTTGTGTGACTTATATAAGGTTTGGTTAATCCCTTTTGACCTTACAAAGGTCCGCCGCCCGCCAGCGGCCGGGTCTATACAAACCCGCGTTTCTGCTACACAAAACGCCGCCCTACCCCCTCCCCTAGCGCCAGCCCCGCACCGTGGCGCCGCCAAAGACGCCCTTGTTGCCGGCCGGCGTGAAGATGGGGTAGGGAAAGGCCGGCTCCGGCGCGCTGGCCTCGTCGAGGGTATGCAGCTGCTCGGGGCTGAGCTGCCCGTCGAGCGCGGCCAGGTTATCGCGCAGCTGCTCCACCTTGCTGGCCCCGATGATGAGCGAGGTCATGCCCGGCTGGGCGGCGGCCCAGGCTAGGGCCACCTGCGTGAGGGGCCGGCCGGCGGCGGCGGCCACCGCCCGCAGCGCGTCCAGAATGCGCCAGTTGCGGTCCGTAAACAAGGTATTACCAAACGGATTGGGGCCGCTGAGCCGGCCCTCACCAGAAGCTCCTACCCCCTCGCGCTGATACTTACCGGCCAGGAAGCCGGCCGCCAGCGGGCTCCAGGGCATGATGCCGAGGCCGCACTCGCGGGCGGCCGGCACGTGTTCGCGCTCAATGCTGCGCTCGACCAGCGAATAGGCCAGCTGCATGGCCACGGGGCCGGGCACGCCGTGCGCCTGGGCCAGCGTGGCGGCCTTGGTGACGTACCAGGCGGGCATGTCGGAAAAGCCGAAATAGCGAATTTTACCGGCCCGCACCAGGTCGCCCAGCGTCTGGAGCACCTCCTCCACGGGCGTCACCATGTCCCAGACGTGCAGCCAGTACAGGTCCACGTAGTCGGTTTGGAGGCGGCGCAGCGAGCCTTCGAGGGCCTGGTAGATGTGCTTGCGGCCGTTGCCGCCGGCGTGGGGATTGCCGGGCTGGGCATTGAAGCCAAACTTGGTGGCCAGCACCAGCCGGTCGCGCAGTTGGCGGTCGGCCACGTACTGGCCCACCAGCTCCTCGCTGCGGCCACCGGCATACACGTCGGCCGTGTCAATAAAATTGCCGCCAGCCGCGACGTAGGCCGCGAAAATGGCGGCCGATACGTCGTCGGCCGAGCCCCAGCGGGCGGTGCCAAACGTCATGGTACCCAGCGCCAGCGGACTGACTACCAGGCCCGAGCGGCCCAGGGTGCGAAAATTGGTAAGGCTCATACGAGGCGGGGGATTTTGGGAAGAGTGCCGGCTACCGGCCCAACAGCTAACTGCTGCAAAGGTCTGCGCGCCGCCAGCGGGCCGGGCTACACGAATCCGTGCTTTTACTACACAAAGCGCAGGCCCGCAGGCATTGCAGAGCACCCTACCCCGGTTGGCAAGGCTGTATTTCTGCCAATTGGCGCGTCAACCTGTTTATTGCGAGCGATTGGCGAAAATTCGGCTTCGCTTTTGGCGAAGAATTGGCAGCTGAGGTGGTCGGGTAGAGTTGGACACGGCGAAAGTAACTTTCCCTTGTCATGGAAGCAGAAAACCAGCCGCTAAATGGCCACGAGCCAAGTATGATGCGGCCTTTCGGGTCAAAGCAGTCCGCCGCGTAACCCAGGACGGCCAGGCGACCACACGCGTCGCACAGGTCGTAGGCATGAGCGAGGCGCTGCTCGGGCGCTGGGTGCGCGCTGCACGGGCGCAAGCGACCCGCCCCGCAGGCAGCGAGGCGCTGGAACAAGAAAACAAGCAGTTGCGGGCCCAACTGGCCCGCGCCGAGATGGAGCGCGATAGTTTAAAAAAGCGCTGACCATCTCCTAAATGCTTGACGCGCATTTTCGCAACCGACGGGCCGATGAAACGCTTCACTTCCATTACCTTGCCTGCTGCCTGTTGGCCCGTGCGGCGGCAGTGCCAGCTGCTGGGTATCAGCCCGAGCGGTTACTACGCTTGGCGTAAACGCGTCCCTACGGCGGCGGCCGAGCCAGCCCTGCCCGCCTGGCAGCTAGCAGCTCAGCGCGTGTTTACTACCCACGCTGGCCGTTACGGCCAGCGCCGGCTACGGGCCCAACTGCGGCGCGAAGGTCACCCGGCAGGCCGGCAGCGGCTGCGCAGCTGGCTCATCGCCAGCGGCTTACGCGCGCTCTGCACCCACGCAAGTATGCGGCCACAATGCACTACCCAGGCCGACTCGATTTGGGTCGGCGACATCACCTACCTGGCCCTGGCCACCGGCCGGTGGACTTATCTGGCGTGTTGGCGCAATGCGTTCTCCCGGCGCGTAGTCGGCTGGGACGTGAGCGAGTCGCTGCATACAGGCTTGATTCTGACCGCCTCCAACCAAGCCGTTGCGGTCTGCCAGCCCCCGCCGGGTCTGCTCGTGCACGCCGACCGGGGCAGCCAGTACACCCGCTCGAAATCGAACGCCACTATACTTTTCAGCCTGCCTTAGCTTCGTGTCCACTGCCACCCGACCAACCCACGCGCGTTAATCTGCTAACATTAGGACTACTCACACATCTTATTTGCAGACAAATCATGAAGCTATTGTGACGTTCGTGTTATGTTTAATTTACTATTTAACCTGTTGATTATCAAATTATAAATTCAAAATAAACACAGATTGTGAAGAAGGAAGGATAGTAGTTTTGCCTTCACTACTTTATACTGTATGACCTTTTTGTACCATTTGCGCAATTGGTGTTTTTTCTGGCTATTAGCTTTTCTTTCACTACCAGTCGCTGCACAGCAGTCCAATAGCTCTTCTACTAGTCTGCTGCGCGGCACTGTGCTGGATGCCCGCACTGGCGAGGTACTGATAGGGGCTAGCGTACTCCTACCTGCCACCCAGCAAGGCACGGCAGCCGGCCTCGACGGCGGATTTGAGCTGCGTGGGCTGGCGCCGGGCGCTGCTGTAGTTGTGCGAGCGCAAAGCTTGGGCTACGAGGCTCAGGAGCAGACCGTAGTGCTGACGGCTGGCACCACCCAGCGGATAACGTTTCGACTGGTTCCTTCGGGCCAGCAGCTGACGGAGGTGACCGTGGCCGGGCAGGCCGACCGCGAATCGGCCGCTGACGCCAGGCGCACCGAGCAAAAGGCTGATAACGTGCTCAATATCATTGCAGCGCGCACTATTGAACTGTCACCCGATGTGACGGTGGGCAACGTAGTACAGCGGGCCAGTGGGGTGTCGGTGGTGCGCAACTCGGGCGGCGACGGGCAATACGCCATCATTCGGGGCATGGACCGGCGCTACAACTACACCTTGGTCAACGGCATCAAGATTCCTAGCCCCGACCCCAAGAACCGCTACGTGCCGCTCGACATTTTCCCGGCCGAGCTACTGGAGCGGCTGGAAGTGGTGAAGGCTCTCACGCCCAGTATGGAAGGCGACGCCATCGGCGGGGCGTTGAACATGGTAATGAAGTCGGCCCCCGACCACCTCGTGGTGGCGGCCACGGCGGCGGGCGGCTACAGCGACCTGTTTGCCAACCGGCCCTTCGCCGGGTTCAGTACCAGCAATATTCCGATGCAGTCGCCGGGCCAGCTGCACGGCGCCGACTACGTAGCCAAGCCCAGCGACTTTGCCAATCAGCAGCTCAACTATAGCAGTGTAAAAGTGCCGGTGAACTCGCTCTTTGGCCTCACGCTGGGCAACCGCACCCGCGATGGCCGACTGGGTTTGCTGGTGGCCGGCAGCCTGCAAAGCACCCACCGGGGCTCCGACCGGCTCTTTTACCGCCCGCTGGGCCAGCCCAAGCCCGAGCCGCTGCCCAACACCTTCACCTTCGACGAGATTCAGCGCCGCGAGTACTCGCTGCTGCAAACCCGCATCGGCCTGCACGCCAAGCTCGACTATGCCCTCAACGACCGCAACAAGCTGAGCCTGTACTCGCTGTGGCTGCGCCTGGATGATGCCCAGCACCGCCACATCGTGACCAACGACCTGGGTACGGGCGGCGACGTGCCCATCAGCGACCAGTCGCGCTTGCAACGCCAGCAGCTGTGGTCCGAAACCATGACCGGCGAGCACGTGCTGCTGCCGCGCCTCACCTTTAAGTGGTCGGGCATGTATGCCCGCGCCACCTTCGCCACGCCCGACCAGACCGACATCGGCATCGTGCGCGCCACGGCCGCCAACACCCAGCAGGGCACGTTCGTATCGACCAACTCGCACCTCTGGCAGCGCAGCCTCGATGAGGACGTGGCCGGCTACGCCAACCTGAGCTACGCCCTGCGCGACAACGTAGAGCTGACCGCTGGCGGCATGCTGCGCCATAAGGACCGCAGCAACGCCTACGACTACTACGACCTCGACGCCGTGACGACCGGCACGGGCACCAACAACCGCCAGGTGTACACCACCTACGACCAGGCCCAGTTCCGCTTCAACCTGGATAACGGCCTCGAAAAGAGCACCGATGCCAACAACTACACCGCCACCGAGCGCATCGGGGCGGGCTACGTACAGGCCAAAGTGCTGTTCTTCGATAAGCTGCAAATATTGGGCGGCGTGCGCCTGGAAACCACCAACCAGCACTATGATTCGCAGCTGCCGCCTACGCAGGTGGGCCGCAGCGGCACCGTGAGCTACCTCGACTGGCTGCCTAGCGTCAATACCAAGCTCATGCTTAATGAGCGGCAGAACCTGCGCCTGTCGTACTTCCGGGGCATTAGCCGGCCCAACCTCTACGAGCTGGTGCCGGCCGTGAGCAGCGTCAACAACGACTACTATACGGAGTCGGGCAACCCCTACCTCAAGCACACACAGGCCGACAACTACGACTTCCGCTTCGAGCACTTTGGCCCGGCGGCCTCGCAGCTGCTGGCGGGCGTGTTCTACAAGCGCCTGAACAACCCGATTGAGTACGGCTTTGCGCAGGTCGGCAACAACAGCTCGTATTATCAACCCCAGAACTTCGGCGTCGCCACCAATTTTGGGGCGGAGCTGGTGTTTACTAAGTACTTCCACCACTGGGGCGTGACCGGCAACTACACCTACACGCACTCGGCCATCACCACTACCAAGCGTGTGTATTACCGCTCGGCCGCCGATGGGCAGTACCACACCGTATCGGCCGACCAGCCGCCCACGGCCGAGTACCCTACCCCCCCCACCCAAACGCGCCCCCTGCAGGGCCAGAGTGACCACATCGCCAACCTGGCGCTGCTGTATAAAAACCAGCAGCTGGGCTTCGATGGCCAGGTAGCGGCCGTGTACACCGGGCGGCGCATCAACGTGGTATCGCCCTACCTCGACCTCGACCAGTGGCAGCGGGCCACCACGCAGCTCGACTTTTCGGCCGAGCAGCGCCTGCCGGGCCGCCTCACGGCCTTCGTCAAAATCACGAACCTGCTCAACACGGCCACCATCGTGGACGTGTTGCAAGCGCCCACCACCAGCCTGCTCACCGCCCCCGAGCAAACCCGCGATGACCGCATCCTGGTGCAGCGCGACACCTACAACCGCACCTACCTGCTGGGCCTGCGCTTCCGCTTAAACTAGCCGTTTGCCCGCTTTTACTGATTATTCGTGAAGCTCCTACCCCTTCTTGGCTTGCTCAGCTTGCTCAGCGCTACCCCCGCGCTGGCGCAGCGCAAAGCAGTACCTACTCCCGTCTCTACCTTCGATTTTGTGGCCCTCGGCGACATGCCGTACAACCTGCCCGCCGACTACCCACGCTTCGAGCACCTCATCGCGGCCATTAATCAGCAGCAGCCCAAGCCTCGGTTCTCGGTGCATGTGGGCGACATCAAATCGGGCTCGACGCTCTGCACCGAGGAGATGTATCGCAAGGTGTTCGACTACTTCCAGACCTTCGAGCAGCCGCTCATCTACACGCCCGGCGACAACGAGTGGACCGACTGCATCCGGCCCAAAGCCGGCAGCTACGACCCCGAGGAGCGGCTGGCCGTGATTCGTCAGCTATTCTTTCCCGACCACAATTCCTTTGGCAAAACCAAGCTGCCGCTGACCTCGCAGGCCCTCATGCCCGGCTTCGCGACTTACGTCGAAAACAACCGCTGGGCGATGGGCAACATCGCCTTCGCCACGGTGCACCTGGTGGGCTCCAACAACAACTTCGTACCCAACGACCCCAAGGGGATGAACCGCGAGTTCTACGACCGGCAAAAGGCCAACCTGGCCTGGCTCGACGCGGTATTTGCCGAGGCTACCGCCCAGCACCGGCTTGGGGTGGTGCTCTTCACCCAGGCCGACATGTGGAACTCCGCCAAAGATGCTAAGGATGCTGACGGCTTCACCGAAATTATTGCGGCGCTGAGCCGCCTCACGGTGGCCTTTGGGCGGCCGGTGCTCCTCATTAATGGCGACTCGCACCGCCTGCTCGTCGATAAGCCCATCCCCAACCCGAGTTCGCCCAAGCAGGTGCTCCAGAATTTTACCCGCTTGCAGGTGCCCGGCGAGGCCGACGTGCAGGCCGTGCGCGTCACCGTCGACCCGAGCCAGCCCGCCCTCTTCCAGATACAGGAGCTGGTAGCGCCGGGCAACTAACCGCGTTTGCTTTAATTTTTATTGAATATGAAATTGATTTTTAACTCCTTGCGTCGCTCGGCCAGTCTGCTGGCCCTCGGGGCTTTGGGCCTGCTGGCGGGCTGCAAAAGCGGCGTCGAATCGCTGGAGCTCTCGCAGCCCATCGTCACGCTGGGCAAGCCCGTGAGCAACGCGGCCCCGCTCGGCGGCCCCATTAAGGGCACTATGAAAGAGGACCTGGACTTCGACGTAAACGCCAATGTAATTGTGAATGTCGGCGACACGCTCATCATTCAGCCGGGAGTAAAAATCAACTTTCTGGGTAACTATAACTTCGTGGTGAAGGGCACGCTGCTCTCGCTCGGCACCCAGGCCAAGCCGGTGTATTTCACGGTGAAGAGCTTGGTTAAAACCGACCAGGTAGGCGCCGACCCGGCCAAGGACCCGGCCTACCAGGGCACCTGGGGCGGCATCCTGGGTGACGTCACTTGCCCGCTATTAGTGCTCAAGTGGACGCACGTCGAGTTTGGGGGCGGTAACGTGGTCGTAACGCCCGTCTCGGCTGGTATTCTCAACAACAAGAATACCTACCCAATTTTCTTCCAGAATCCGCAGGGTGTCTTCGACCTCGAAGACTCCTGGGTGTACGGCAGTACCGACGACCCCATTCGCATCCTGGGCGGGCGCATCAACGTGATGCGCAACACGTTTGAGAAGGGCGGTAAAGTGGGCGGCGAGTGCCTCAACATCAAATCGGGCACCACCGGCAACATTGCCTACAACCTCTTTATCGGCTCGGCTACTAACGGCTCGAAGGCCTCGAACAACGGTGGCAAAAACCCGCAGACCAACATTTACATGTACAATAACACGTACATCCACTGCGGTTTCCGGCGCAACTCGGCCGGCCGGGGTGGCTCGCTCAACTACGAGGAAGGCTCGCGCGGCCTCTACTACAACAACCTGATGGTGAACTGCAAGTATGGACCGCGCGTAGTCGGCTCGGGCAACTACCTGGGCAACGTGCTGGTGGTGGCCGATACGGCCAACCTGCGCTACGGCTACAGCCTCAACTACGCCGACTCGCTGGCCCTGGCCAACGAAGTCTACCCCACCAACTTCCTGACCAAGCCCCAGGCCAGCGACCTGCCGCTGCCCGGCTCCTTTCTGCCGGCCGGCTACAAGCCTGGCCAGGTGTACAACGGCACCGCGCTGCTGGGCAAAAACAACCCGCAATTTCTCAATTTCCCGCTGCCGGCCCCCGTCAAGCGGCTGGCCGACGTGAACACGGTCGGCACGTACAACTTCCGCCTCGGGCCAGGCTCGCCGGCGGTGGGCCGGGGCTACGTCGGCTTTCAGCCGCTAGTTACTTCGCCCGCCATCCCCATCAATCCCGTGTACGGGGCCACGGCCATCACGCCACCCAGCGCTGACTTGGGGGCTTACCCAATTAATGGCTCAGGGAATCAACACTAGGCGCCTAGACTAAAAGCCTGATGGATAGACACTTTAGCGACGTAATGGAGCCAGCACGATGGGCATAGCAGATTTTTGCAGGCAATAAACTGCTGGTTGGTGCGCTCAACCCTCCTGCGACCTAAGCATTACTTGCTTGCCTAACTCGCTAGGTGGCGTTCTACTTTGATGCCCGAGAATAAAATTCCTCTCTTCGCTAGATTATCCCAGCGGCTTGTTAACTATTTTCTAACAATAGCATAACCCGCCACAGCCATCGTTTGGCTGGCTTTCGTGCCTTTAGCCCGTACTAATGGCCTCGCCGGACAACCACATGCATTACCTCTTATCGGTCGGCCTTTTCCTGGGCTTGGGCAGCGCCCTGGCCAGCTGCTCCGTGCCGCAAACCAGCAAGACGACCGTCAGCCTGGAGCAGGCCGACATGCACAATACCTACGACGATAGCACCTTGCACAACAATGTGCTGCCCGTGCTGCTGCCCTACAACCGCCTGATTGCCCCGGCCGGCCAGGTCGTGCGCTATGGCGACCCCAACCTGGAAAACCACAGCCTGGACGTGCAGCTGGTCCCGCAAACCCCACTGCTGGCCGTGGAGGACCGCTACGGCATTGCCCTGCTCGACACGGCCCGGCGCAGCGTCGTGGCCCGCTGGACCTACGCCGACGATGCGCGCTACAAAGGCGCCATGAGCACCTACTCGGGCCTGCAAGTGCGCCAGGAAGCGGGCGAAACGCACTTGTTCTGGAGCGCCTCGAACGGGCAAAACCGGCAATCATACGTGCTGGAAGCCGTGTATGCCGAGGGTAAAATCCGCATGCAGCGGGCCTTCCCGTTTGCGCCGGCAGGGGCGCCGCTGGCCCTGCCCAATGCCATTGCCCTGGCTGCGGAAGGTGGCCGCAGCTACCTCTATGTTGTGCTCAACGGCAATAATCAAGTGGTGAAGCTCGACCGCACGAGCGGGCAAACCGTCTGGACCCGCCCCACCGGGGTAGCGCCCTACGGGCTGGCCCTGGCTGGCGGCCGGGTATTTGTCAGCAACTGGGGCGGCCCACTGCCCACCGATACGCTGCACCGTGAGGTAGCCGGCGTGCCCGCCGCCTACGGCCGCACCTACACCGCCCCCGCCACCGGGGCCACTGCTCAGGGCACCGTACTGGTGCTGAGCCCGGCCGAGGGCCAGCTCATCCGGGAGGTGCCGGTGGGCCTGCACCCCAACGCGCTGCTGGCCAGCCCCGACGAGCGCCACGTGTACGTGGCCAATGGCAACAGCGACGAGGTAACAGCGATTGAAACAACCGGGCTGCGGGTGAGCGAGCGCATCCCGGTGCGGCTCATGCCGGGTCAGCAAGGCTTTGGGGGCGACACGCCCAATGCGCTGGCTATCAATGCGGCGGGTACTACACTCTACGTCGCCAATGGCCTCGACAATGCCGTAGCGGTGGTGCAGCTGGGTCAGGCAGCGGCGTACGCCGGCGCGGCCGGCCCCAGCCAGCTGCAAGGCTTCATCCCGACCGAGGCCTATCCTGGCGGCCTGGCCCTGGGCGCGCACGCGCTCTTCGTCACCAACCTGGAAGGGGAAGGGGCGCGGGTGAGCGCCCAGGATATAGTAAAAGCCGGCGGGGAGGTGGAGGATGTGGCGCGCCGAGGGCCGGCCGCTTACAATGCTCACCACCAGTTGGCGACGGTGTCGCTCATTCCGCTGCCTACGGCGCCGCAGCTGGCACGCTATTCCGAGCAGGTCGAGCGGCTGAACCTTACGTTTCGCCGGGAAATTGCCCGGCGCCTACCCCGCCCCAACGTGCTGCCCCGGCCCATGCCCGAGCGCATCGGCGAGCCCTCGGTGTTCAAGCATGTGGTGTACATCATCAAAGAAAACCGCACCTACGACCAGGTGCTTGGCGATGTGCCGGCCGGCCGGGGCATGAAGTCGCTGTGCGTGTTTGGCGACAGCGTAACGCCCAACCAGCACCAGCTGGCGCGCGATTTTGTGCTGCTCGATAACTACTACGTGTCGGGCAAGTCGTCGGCCGAGGGCCACCAGTGGGCCGATGCCGCGATGGTGACCGACTACGTGGAGAAGAACGTGCGGGCCTGGTTTCGCTCTTACCCCCACGTGCAGGAAGATGCCCTGGTGTATAGCCAAACGGGCTTCATCTGGAACAACGCCGCCGACCACGGCCACTCAGTGCGCATCTACGGCGAGGCCTGCAAGCCGCACTACGACACCAAGCTGAGCTGGAGCGATATCTACGCGGGCTACCAGGCCGGCCGGCCCTTCAGCTTCACCAATACCAGTACTATTGCGCGGGTGCGCCCGCTGCTCTCGCCCAATTACCCAGGGTCCGACGAGCTGCGCATCACCGACCAGATTCGGGCCGATGCCTTTATTAAGGAGCTGGCCGAATTTGAGAAGCAGCCCGGCGAGGCCCTGCCCGAGCTATCGGTTATTGCCCTCTCGACCGACCACACGGTGGGCACCCGGCCCGGTATGCCCACTCCGCAGGCGATGGTGGCCGACAACGACCTGGCCCTGGGCCGGATGCTGGCCGCGCTCAGCAAGAGCCGATTTTGGAAGAACACCGTCGTATTTGTGACCGAAGATGACTCGCAGTCCGGCTGGGACCACATTTCGGCCTACCGCACCACCGGCTTCGTGGTGAGCCCGTACAGCCGGCTGCACCGCACGGTGTCGAAAAACTACAACCAGACCTGCATGGTGCGCTCGATTGAGCAGATTTTGGGCCTACCCCCCATGAACGTGGTGGATGCCACGGCGCTGCCCATGTTCGAGTGCTTTGGCGCTAAGCTCCACGAGCAGCCCTTTGGCAGCGTGCGCAACCGCATCCCACTCGCCACCCTCAACCCGCCGCTCTCCAAGCTCACTGGCGCGGCGCGGCACTTCGGCCGCCTCTCGCTGCGGCCCGAGTTTGACCATATCGACGGCGGGCGCGATGACGTGATGAACCGCATCATCTGGTTTGCCACCAAGGGCCGGCAGCCCTACCCCGCCGCGCTGGCCGGCAAGGCCGACGACGATGACGACGACTAGCGGACTTCCGCACCTCGTCTGTCATTGCGAGCGCAACGAAGTGGAGCGCGGCAATAACAGACGAGGTGCGGAAGGGGCGGGCTGACTACTGCAAGTACTTGGTGCGCAAAGCCGCCCGCCTCTGGGGCGTCAGGCCCATTTCGGTGGCCAAGTACTTATCGACCGAGCCGTACTGCTTATCAATAGCCGCGAAGGTGCCGGCCAGGTAGGCGGGGTTGGCGGCCAGCAGGGGGCGCACGGCCGCCACCGCTTCGGCCGACATGCCGGCCTGGGCCATGCGCTGCACGCTCTGCTCGCGGCCCACCTGCCAGTACACATCAGTGGCGGCGTAGTCTTGCAGAATCGTCCGGCGGTCAACGCCCAGCGCCGCGAGTACCAGCGCCGCCCCAATGCCCGTGCGGTCCTTGCCGGCCGTGCAATGGAAGAGCAGCGCCTCGTCGCCGGGCAGCGCCAGCAGCTCGTCGAACATGGGCTTGTATTTGGCCTGGAAAAAGCTGGTGTTGGTGTACACGGCGCGCATTAGCGAGTCGCGGTTCACGTTTTTAGCCCCGCCCGTCAGCAGGCGCGGGTCGATTTTCTCGCTACCGGCCGGCAGCTCGATGCGCCGGGCGCCGGGGGGTAGGCGGTCGGGGGCCTGGGCTACTTCCTGGGGGCCGCGCAGGTCGCACACCAGCGCCACGTGGCGGCTTTGCAGGGCGAGCAGGTCGGCGTCGGTCAGCTTGCTGATATCGGCCGAGCGGTAAATGTGGCCCCACTTCACGTGCTTGCCGCCGGCGGCCGGGTAGCCGCCCAGGTCGCGGAAGTTGCTGGTGCCTTCGAGCTTCACGGCGCGCCGGGCGTTGAATACCAGCGTGTCGGCGGGCGCTTGGCCCAGCGCAGGCAGGGCAAAAAAAAGGCTACAGGCTAGCAGGAGGGGGCGAGGCATGGGTAGTGGGGGTGGCCCGGCTAGCGGTAGAGCCAAGCGGCTACTTTATAGTTAAAATCAAAAAAGGCCGGGGCGGGTGCCTGCCGGGCGTTGTACACGAATAAGGGTACCCGGCACTCGTAGGTCGAGCCATGGCTGCGGTAAGTGGCGGGCAGCGGCTCGCTCTCCGCGCTTTCGAGCTGCCCAAATACCGTGGTTTTGTCTCCGAGCACCAACAAGTCGCCGATGCGGTCAGCCAGGAGGTGATAGGTAGCCACGGCCTCGGCGCGGGTCAGCACGGCATCTACGCCGGGCAGGGCGCGCAGCGTTTGCCGCACGCGGTCGAGGTCGCCAGGGGCTTGCAGGTACACGTAGGCCGTGCCGCCAAAGCCCCGGTGGTGCTTCACGTAGCGGTCCTTCTCGGGCGATATTGCCGTGCGAATGGGCGTGCGGCGCTGGGCACAGGCCTTTTCCAGGTCCCAGCAGCGGTCCTTGTGGTTCAGGCCGTGGTCGGCCGTGAGCAGAATGGCGGCATCGGGCGCGGCGGCCCGCAGCTGGCCAATGCAGGCGTCGAGCTGATGCAAAAAGTCCTGCGCGTCGGGCTCGTCCGGGGCCCAGGTGTGCATCGGGTAGTCGGTGGTGTGGATATATACCAGGCCGTACTCCGGGTTGTGTTGCAGGGTATACCGGGCCGCGTTCACCATCCAGTAGCTCACCTCCTTGGTGTACACGCCGGGCGGCGGCCCCAGCTGCTGCGCCCACGGGCTGGTGGCGGCGCCGTCGCACTCGGGGCACAGGGTGGCATCGGCGCCCGGCCCCAGCAGGTCCACCGTCTTTTTCTTCACCGAAAACAGCGCCGACTTGATGCCCAGCTTTCGCGCCCGCTCAAACAGGGTCGGGCAGGTGAGGAGGCCGGGGTCTTCCACCAGCTCTTCCTGGCCGGTGCGGGGGTTCAGGAAGGCATTGCCGGTAATGCCGTTCTTCTCGGCCAGCTCGCCCGTGGCAATGGCCATGTTGTTGACGTTCGTGACGGCCGGCATGAGCGAGGGCACTACCTTGTACAGGCCCCGCGCCGCCAGCGCGTGCAGGTTGGGCATGTCGCTGCGCAGGTAATAGTCTTCACCAAACCCATCCACCATAATAATTACCGTGCGCTGGGGCGGCGGGGGTAGGGCGGCGCGCCAGCGGCCACCCCCAACCTGCCCAGCGGGAAAGGCCGGCGCTTGCGCCAGGGCGCCGGTGGCAAGCAAGAGGAAGATACTGACCTTCATAGGGGGGGTAGGGCTACCGTTACTTCGTCAGCCAGGTATCCTGGTTGAGGTCGTCGGTGCCGCCAAACTGGCTCTGGATGGCACCGCGGTAGTTGTCGGCATTGTAGGTCTGCTCATCCACCGGGTACTGCCAACGGCGCGGAATCTTGCCGCTGGCGTTGATGCCGCCGCCCGTGGCCACGAAGGTGCGCGGCAGGCCCGTGCGCCGCCAGTTGTAGAAGGCCTCGTAGCCCGAGTTCTGGAAGAAGGCCACGTACTTCTGGTTGAGAATCTGCTCTAAGCCGTTGGCGTTATCGCCCTTGTACACCACGCCGGCATTGGCCAAAAACGCGCTGCGCGACACGGTAGCCGTGCCCACCTTTGTGCCCGATACGTTGCCGATGGTAAGCACCTGCCCCTCACTCAGGCCGTAAAAGTCGAGCGAGGCATTGATGCCCTTGAGGTAGTAGGTGGCCGCCGATGCGCCCGGCACCCAGCCCCGATTAATGCCCTCCGCGATGTTGAAATTCAGCTCCGGGTAGCCCAGCAGAATGTAGGGCTCGGGGCCGACCACCGACGAGTAGTAGCGCAGCGGGTTAGTAAAGGAATACTGCCCGGCATTGGAGCCCGTCATCAGGTCGCTGAGGCCGCTGGCGGGGCTGCTGCCCACGTAGGCCGTGAAGTCGCTGGCCGGCTTGCCGGCCGCGATTTGGGCCGGGGCCGGCGTGGCCGTGATGAACGTGCGCGGGTCCTGGGTAGCGGTGGTCAGGGCCAGGTAGGCGCTGCCCGCGTTCTGGTACTGGTTGTTGCCGTCGTTGGGCGTGTGCGGGTAGGTGTTGTAGGCCGAGTTGAACACGAAGTTCCAGTTGTCGGCATTGCTGGTGAATACCGGGTACTGGGTCGGGTTATTTACAATGGCCGCGAACTGCTGTGGAATCTGCAAATCGGGGGTGTCGGTGGCCCGCTTGCTCAGACTAATGAGCACCCGCAGCTTGTAGCTGTTAATGGCTTTGCGCCACTTGCTCAGGTCGTTATTATAATAAATGTCGCCACTGATAGTGGCCGGTAGCGCCGACGAGCCGGCCAGCCCCGCCAGCATGGTATTGGCCGAGTCGAGCAAAGCCAGGCTGCGGGCGTACACCGCCTTCTGGGTGTCGTAGGCGGGCGTGAGGTTGGTGAGGCCCTCCCCAGCCTGCGAGGCGGGCGTGTCGCCCGTCCGCGCCGCCTGCCACACGAAGATGTAGGCCCGGTAAAACTTGGCCAGCGCGGCGTAGGCGCTCGTGCGGGTGCCCAGCTGCTTGGCGGCCAGCAGGTCCATCTGGTTCACATTTTTTAGCACCCCGTAGAGGGTGGCCGTGGTGGTCCAGTTGTACTGGTTCTGGCCACCGTAGTAGAGGTTGTTGGAAATGGTGTACTGGTTCCAACGCTGCACCTGGCTGAAGGGGCCACCATCGCCGCTGCTGTAGAGGTCAAACTCGACGCGCGGCAGTAGCAGCGAGGGCGGCACGGCGCTGTCGCTGGTGGGCACGTTGGGGTTGGGCAGTTCCGAATCGAGCGACTTGCAGCCGCTCATCGCCAGCCCGAACACCAGGGCCAGGCCCGCGAAGGTAAAAATCCGGTTCATCTAGAAAGTCAGGTTGATATTGATGCCCATCGAGCGCGTGGTCGCCGATTGCAGGCTGGGGTTTTTCAGGGTGCTCTGCGACGAGGCGCTGTAACCCTGGGCGTACTGGTCAAGGTCAAAATCCTTGCGCTGCGCGAAGTAGAGCAGGTTGCGCCCCACCAGCGAGAGGTTGGCACCCTTGATGAAGCGGCTGGCCAGCAGGCGGCCCGGCACCGAGTAGCCGATAATCACCTCCCGCAGCTTGGCGTAGGTCTTGCTCACCATGTAGGGCTCCTCAATGCCGCTGTTGTAGATACCCTGGGCGTAGGTCTGCACCGTCACGGCCTTGGTGTTCTGGGTAAATTCGAGGCTGCTCAGGTTGGCGATGTTGCCGTTGGCATCGAACTGCACGCCGCCGCCGTTGGCCACTACCACGCCGGGGCCCACGTAGGCGGGGGTAGGGGCCTTGGTGCCGAGGTTGGTGCTCTGCCACTCCTTAAGGCGCGCGGCCCCCAGGTCACCTTGCACCAGCTCGGGCTGGTTGCCCGAGTTCATGGCGTAGGCATACACCTGGTCGCGGATAACGCCGCCTACCCGGCCGTCAAACTGGAAGCTTAAGTTGAAGTTCTTGTACGAGAAGCGGTTGGTGACGCCCCACACCCAGTCGGGGTTGGTGTAGCCCAGCAGCTGCTGGGTGTTGGTGCCCGAGGGGCGCGTGAGCGGCGTGCCGGTCGAGGACTGAATAATCTGCCCGTCGGGGGCGCGCAGGAAGTTGTAGCTGTAGTAGCCATCGAGGCGGTCACCGATGTTGAACACGTGGTTCGGACCCGTGAGCAGGATGCTCTGCTCATTGCCGTAAATTTCCTTTAGCGTCTCCTTATAGGTGCTCCAGTTGGCTGATACGTCCCAGCTCAGGCCGGTGGGGTTAGCCAGCACGGCGCCGGTCAGGGCTACTTCCCAGCCGTTTTTCTGGGTGGTCACGGCATTGGCTACCTGGCTGCTGTAACCCGACGATGAGGCCACCGGCAGCGGGAAAATCTGCGGGCCATTGGTCGAGGTGAAGTGCGTCACGTCGAGCCCCAGGCGGTTGCCCAGGAACTTGGCGTCCATGCCGTACTCGTAGGAGGTCACCGAGAAGCTCTTCAAGTCGGGATTAGCCAGGCTGCTGGTGTAGCTGGCGGCCGGCAGGTTATTATAGGGCTTGGTGATGGTGTAGCTATTCTGGTTCACGTAGCTCGGCCCGTCGTAGGACGTGGTTACTTCCGAGCCGTAGCCAATGAGGCTCGACACCGAATTGCCCGTCACGGCCTGGTAGGCCGAGCCAATGGTCGATTGCGTGTTGCCGCCCTTCACGTTGGCAAACGAGCCGCGCAGCTTCAGAAACGAGATGGCTTCGGGCAGGGGTAGGTAGTCGTTGAGCACCGTGCTCAAGGAAACGGAGGGGTAGAAAATCGTGCGGTTAGCCGTTGGCAGCGTCGAAAGCTTGTCAAAGCGCCCCGTGAGGCCCAGCGAGGCGATGTTCTTCCACGTCAGGTCAGTGGTGGCGTAGGCGCTCAGCACCGTCATGTCCGAGCTGAAGTCGTAGGCCTGGGCCGGGTTCTTCGAGTTGCTGAAGTTGTACACGCCCGGCACGATGAGAAAATCCGTGGTAGCCCAGCTCGAATTGTAGTTGAACAAGCGGGCGTTGGCCCCGGCTACCGCGCTCAGGCTAAAGTGCGCCCCCAGGTCCTGGTTATAGGTCAGCAGCAAGTCGGTGTTGTTTTCGAGCAGGTTGCGGCGGTCTTCGCGGTAGTCGCCCTGGCGCAGGTCAGGCGTTTTGTAGGTGATAGCCGAGTAGGGTACCTTCTCGGTGCGCAGCTGGTTCCAGGTCGTCACCTGCGAGCGCAGGGCCAGGTTGAGGTGGTCGCTGATTTTGTAGCTGAGGCGGCCGTAGCCGTAGAGGTCCGTTTTCTTATGGCCATACAGCCATTCGTAGGCCACAAAATAGGGGTTGTTGCCGCGGCCGTATTCGGCATAGTACTGCTGCACGCCGGGCACGCCCTGCGGGCCCTTATAGTAGTCGCGCATGTCGGCCACCGACCAGCTGGCCGAGCCGTACACCTGGAAAATATAGGTTTCGCTTTCCGGCCCCGAGCTGGTCTGCGGAATGTTGGGCGAGTTCTGCAAGCTCAGGTTCAGCGCCCCATCAAAGCGCAGGCGCGGGTTGAACTGCACGCCCGTGCTCAGGTTGAAGTTGGTGATGTCCAGGCCCGTATTGGGCACCAGGCCCTTCTGGTGGTTGTTCGATACCGACAGGCGCACGTCGTAGTTGTCGCCGCTCGACGACACCGACACATTGTTGGCCGTGAGCACGCCTACCCCCATAAAATCGCGGAAGTTGTTGGCGCCCCGCGCCAGCCAGGGCGTGCCCTGGCGCACGCCGTTCACCACCGGCGAGTCGTACTGCGGCACCGGCTGGCCCTCAAAGCGCGGCCCCCAGATGTTGGCCCGGCGGTTCACGTCGCCCAGGTCGTAGAGGTCGTTGGTGTAGGCATACTGGTAGTTCGAGCCGAAGCCGTATTCGTTCTGCCGCTCCGGCAGGGCCAGGAAACTAGGCTGAATCTGGGTGCTGGAATTAAACTCCACTGCCACCTTGCGCTTGTCGCCGGTGCCGCGCTTGGTCGTTATCATAATGGCCCCGTTCTGCCCCCGGAAGCCGTAAAGCGCCGCCGCATTCGGCCCTTTCAGCACGGTGTACGTCTCGATGTCGTCGGGGCTGATGTTCCAGGTATCCGAGTTAATCGGTACCCCATCCACCACAAACAGCAGGTCCGAATTGCCCCGCAGAATGAGCGTCGGGCGGCCCAGCAGCTCGGCGCTGGGCGCCACCGTGAGGCCCGCGATTTTGCCAGTCAGGGAGTTCACCGGGTTGGGCTCGCGCGCTTTCACGAGTTGCGCGCCCGAGATTTCCTGGGTAGTATAGCCGATGTTGCGGGCTTCTTTTCGAATGCCCAGTGCCGTTACCACCACTTCATCCAGCTGCTTGGTATCCTCACCCAGCGTCACGTTGATGGCCGTTTGGTTGCCCACTACTATATCCTGCGGCTTGTAGCCCACGAAGGAAAAGGTGAGTGTGACCGCAGCCGAATTGCTGGGCACGGCCAGCGAGTAGCTACCCTCGGCATTGGTGGTAGTGCCTACTGAAGTACCCTTCACGATGACGTTGACGCCCGGTAGACCTTCCCCGCTAGCCGCCGTTACGCGGCCGTTCACGGCCTGGGTTTGGGCCCAGGCGGTGGAGGTAGCCAGCAAGGTGAGCAGTAAGAGCAGAGCAAAGCTCCGCCCGGCGCCCGTAAATCGGACGCTTATTCGAGTAAACCAGTTTTCCATAGAGGAGAGAGTAAGCTGTTAGGTAGCTAGTAACCGATAGGCATGAAGTGACTGGCCAAAGGGGTACCCACGCATCTTAAAATGACAGAAGCTGTCGAGCCATCAATAGCTGGCACGGTTTAGCCGCACAAAATTCCCTCCTGGCTATTTCCTGAATATTACACGAATAATACCTTATTGCCCTGATTTGCACTAGTAGTTATTTCTTAATTATCAATAGGTTACTAACTTATCTGAGTCGGCAATGATAAGGTAATAAGCGCGCACTGTGGCGTAGCGTCGCTGCCCATATGATTGGCAATGCCAGGGTAATATGTCGGTGAAATACATGCAGGGGCAGGTGGTCGGCATAAGGTCAGTCCTTTGTGCCGCTTAGCCCCAGCTTACCCGCCAAGCGAACCTAAGTCAGGGTATAATTGCGCCGCACAGTGCACGAGAAAGCTGAGAATAAGTCAGTTAAGAATTCTCGAATAGCGACCCAATAACTGTCCGGCAACTTCTTAAAAGTAACCTAACATTCCTGTAACAAGGAGGCGATACAGCGCGGGTATTTTTATATCCTGTAGTTACAAAATATAATTTTTAAGGGAAAATCCTTTGTCATCAGTAAAATAAGGACCACTATTTCGACCGCTATCTATTAGTTGCTACAGCGGGCTACGAAGTATTTAGCACCTGACCGGTGTACCGACTCTTCGCCCCAGTTTCCTTTTCCTTTCTGCTTACTTCTTATATGAAGCAAAAACTTTTTACCATACTACTGCTCCTACTGCTAATTACCAGCGCCTAAGCCCAGGTAACAACTAGTAGCCTAACGGGTCTAATTAAAGATGCTAAGGGGGAGCCCTCGATTGGGGCCACGGTGCGGGCTACGCACACGCCCAGCGGCACCAGCTACGGCGCGGCCACCAACGCCGAGGGTCGCTTCGTTATCCAAAACATGCGGATTGGCGGGCCCTACACCGTCGAAATCAGCTAAGTAGGCTATACCACCACCACGCGCACCGGCCTAGAGCTGGCCCTGGGCCAGCCCTACGTGCTCAATGTGGCCCTCAAGGCCGAGAGCGCCCAACTCCAGGAAGTAGTGGTGACGGGCACCAACCCGCGCTCCATCCTGAACTCGGACAAGACCGGGGCCATTACGACCATCGACCGCAACGCCTTGCAGCGGCTGCCGTCTATCTCACGCAGCCTCAACGACTTCACGCGCCTCACGCCGCAGGCGGCGGGCTCGTCGGGAGCCATTGGGTGGGGTAGCAACCGCTCGAACTACTTCAGCGTGGATGGCTCGGACTTCAACAACAACTTCGGTATCGGGGGTAACCTGCCAGCCGGGGGCGCGCCCATCTCGCTCGACGCCATTGAGGAGATTTCGGTGAACGTGACGCCGTTTGACGTGCGGCAGTCGGGCTTCACGGGCGCGGCCATTAATGCCGTGACCCGCGCCGGCACCAACGACTTCGCGGGCTCGGTGTATGGCTACTTCCGCAACCAGAAATACCAGGGCAGCCGCGTGGGCGACCAGAGCGTGGTACTGCAGGACCAGCGCTTTTACCAGTACGGCGCGCGCCTGGGCGGCCCCATTATCAAGAACAAGTTGTTCTTTTTTGGCAACTACGAGAACGAGGAAAACCGCACCCCCGGCCAGCAGCGCGTGGCGGCCACCGCCGCCGCGCCCTTCGGCAGCGGCAACACCAATATTTTGCGCCCCACTACCACCGAGCTGGACCAAATCAGCACCTACCTGCGCGAGAAGTACGGCTACGAAACCGACCCCTACCAGGGCTACAGCTTCACGGCGCCGCGCACCAAAATCCTGGGTCGCCTGGACTGGAACATCAGCTCGCGCCACCACTTCAACATCCGCTACAGCCAGGTCGAGAGCAAGGGCACCAACTTTCCGAGCACCTCGCGCAGCCCGTTTGAGGCCTACCCCGGCGGCGGCAACCGCCAGCAGAACACGGCGCTTTTCTACCAGAACGCCACGTATTTTCAGGAAGCCAACTTCTACTCGGGCGCGGCCGAGCTGAACTCAACTTTCGGCAAGCGCGGCACCACTACCAACACGCTGCGCGGCACCTTCACCCGCCAAAATGACCCGCGTAGCTCGCCGAGCACCCTGTTTTCGTTCGTGGATATTCTCAAGGACGGCACGCCGTTTACCTCGTTCGGCACCGAGCTATTCACCTACGGCAACCTGCGCGACGTGAAAATCTACTCGTTGAAGGACGATTTTAACGCCCTGCTGGGCCGCAATAATATCACGGCCGGCTTCCAGGTTGACGCGAGCGAAACCAAGAACGGCTTCCAGCGCTTCGGCACGGGCTACTACACGTTTGCCTCGTGGGATGACTTCGTGAACGGGGCCAAGCCGCTCGATTTCGGCATCACCTACCCCCTCACGTCGGACTACTCGCAGGCGTTTCCGACCTTCAAGTACCAGCAGTATTCGCTGTATTTGCAGGATGAGATTGCCGTGACCGACCGCCTGCGCATCACGCCCGGCCTGCGCGTGGACCTCACGCACTACACGCAGTCGCTGCGCAACTTCCCGCTGGTGGCGGGCCTCACCTTTGCCAACCAGGAGAAGGTAGACGTGGCCGCCCTACCCGGCAACCAGGTGCTGTACTCGACGCGCCTGGGCTTTAACCTGGACGTGCTCGGCGACCGCACGCTGCAGCTGCGCGGCGGCTCGGGCATCTTCACGGGCCGCGTGCCCTACGTCTGGATTGTGAGCCAGGCCGGCGACGCGGGCACGCTGCAAATCACGCAGCAGTATTCGGGCACTGCCGTGCCGGGCCCCTTCAACCCCGACCCCACCGCCTACCGCCCGGCCACGGTGCCGGCCGCCGGCACGGTTATCCCCAGCACGACTTCGTCGCTGGCCAGTGATTTCCGCTTTCCGCAGGTGTGGAAAAGCAGCCTGGCGCTCGATGCGCGGCTGCCCGGCGGCATCGTGGGTAGCGTGGAGGCCATCGTGAACCGCGACATCAACGCGGCCATCTTCCGCAACGCCAACCTGGTAAATCCCCAAAACCTGAGTGCGAGCGGCTACGCCGACAACCGCCTGATGTACCCGAACGCCAACAGCGCCAAGTTCGTGAATCCGCTTACCACCGCCGGCCAGCCAGTGGCCAATGGGGCGGCCAATGGTACCGGAGTTTACAACACCATCGTGCTCGGCAATGCTTCGAAAGGCTACTACTTCTCGCTGACCGGCAAGCTGGATAAGCAGTTCAACAACAACCTCTTCGGCACGGTGGCCTACACCTACACCGATGCCCAGAACCTGTACGACGGTGGCGGCGACCAGCCGCTGTCGGCCTGGCAGGGCACGGCCACCGTCAACGGCTCCAACAACCTGCCGCTGAGCTACAACGGCAACACCCTACCCCACCGCGTCATCGCCTCCCTCTCGTACCGCCGGGAGTACCTGGGCCACCTGGGCACCACCATCTCGCTCTTCTACGAAGGCGCCACGCAGGGCCGCTACTCGTACCTGTACTCAACCGACTTCAACCGCGACGGCGCCAATGCCGACCTGATTTACATCCCGAAAGACCCCTCGGAAATCACCTTCGTGCCCGTGACCACGGGTAGCGGGGCCACGCTGCAAACGCAGTTTACGGCCCAGCAGCAGAGTGATGCTTTCTTCGCCTTCATCAAGCAAGACCCCTACCTGAGCCAGCACCAGGGCAGCTACGCCGAACGCAACGGCGCGCAGTACCCCTGGCGCAGCCAGGTGGACGTGAAGATTCTGCAAGACATCTTTACCAACGTTGGCGGCAAGCGCAACTCGCTGCAAGTGAGCCTGGATATCTTCAACGTGGGTAACCTGCTGAACAACAACTGGGGCCGCGTGCAGCAGCTCACCTTCAACAATTTCCTGGAGCCCCAGAACGTGAGCAGCCTCGCCACGGCCACCGGCGGCGCCCGGCCCACCTTCCGCTTTGGCCGCGACGCCGTGACGGGCCAGCTGCTCACCAGCACCTTCCGCGACGCGGTGAGCCTGTCCTCGACCTACTACATGCAGGTGGGCCTGCGCTACAGCTTCAACTAGCGGCCCCTACCCCCTCCCAAAAAGCCGGCCGTGCCTGAAGTAGGCGGCCGGCTTTTTCACGGATTGACTTCCGTCTTTTATTCGTCTTTCTTAACCCTGCTGTCATGTCTTTTTTCCGCCTTTCTGTTCTTTTTCTTTGCTTGAGCTTATTCACGTTGGAGGCCCGCGCCTGGGGCGTGGTGGGCCACCGAGTCATCGCGCGCATCACCGAAAATCACCTTACGCCCAAAGCCAAACGCGAAATCGCGGCGCTGCTGGCCGGCGAAACCCTGCCGCTGGTGAGCACCTACCCCGACGAAATCCGGCCCTACCCCGCTTTCAAGTACACGGCACCTTGGCACTACCTCGACACCACGCCCCGGCTGCCCTACGCGCAGTACGTGGCCATCCTCGACACCATGAAGCAGGCCAATGCTTACCTGGCCATTCAGCAGATGCAGCGGCGGCTGCAAGACCGCAGCCAGCCAGTGGCCGACCGGCTGTTTGCCCTCAAGTTTTTGGTGCACCTGGTGGGTGACGTGCACCAGCCCATGCACGCCGGCCACGCCGACGACCAGGGCGGCAATAGAGTACTGGTCAAGTTTCAGGGCAAGGACCTGAACCTGCACAGCCTCAGAATCCCACCGCTAGTGAATAGCACGTAAATGCTTGCATAGGTAGACACGTAAACAAAGCCGGCCCCAGTAAGGAGCCGGCTTTTTACTTAGCTCTAAGCCACCAATAACTCTTCTTCGCGGTAGCAGTCCCAATGCCCATCGTCCAGCCGGTACACGGGTACGCGGTGCACCAAGCCCGTTTGGGGGTGCCGCTCCTTTAGCTGCCCGCGCCAGACCACCGCCCGCGCCGGGGCCGCCGGGGCTGGTAACACTAGATGGCCTACTTCGTAGGCAAAGGCGAGCCCAGCGGCCGGCGCAACGATACTCGGTTCTGGTTCGTCAGCCACCGGCGCAGGTGTGGCCGCGCAAGCTTGCTCATGCCAGGCCAGCAAATCCCCGCAGGTCGCGCAACGTGGCTCCGCATCCGCCCCATCGTCTACTACCTGCTCCCCGCTATAAGAAAAACCGTCTACTTCGTCGTATTCTTTCTGCTGCTCAGCAGTTACGTAGCGCGTATTTTTAGCCGTTGCCATATCACTAAAATCGTAAACTTTTTACCAATTTACATAGCACTAAGGATTTTGGCAATCCGTAAGCTGCTATCGACACTGGCTTTCAACTTTCCGCGCTTGCCCCAGCACACAAAAAGCCGCACCCCAGGTAGGAAACCGGCTTTTTGTGTGCGGTGATAATAACAGCTAGGCAGCCGGCTCACCCACCTTAGACGGGTGCACCAGCCGAGCCCCCGAGGGCGCTACGGCCGTCAGCGTCACGACCTGCCCCGGCGAAAGGTTCGGCACAGACAGGCTGATGGCATCGCCCAGGTCCAGCGTATATGAATACGCACCGGGCGAATCAAACGTCAGCAGGCACTTCTTATCCGGCGCATCCGGGACGACACTGGCAGCGAGACGTTGTCGTACCCACGCGGAAAAGTGTGGGTAAAACTATCCAGGGGAGCCACCCTCGCCCTACCTTGCTTCCATCCTGGCAGCTGGCCGGTAAGCAGCCCTAGATACCGGAAAGAAAAGCTTGGCAACTAATTCCCCTTGGCTCAACAAAAGTAAATTCAGTACGACATCAAAAGCCCACAGCTACCCCGGCAAAACGTCAATCACCCCAAACTGTCCGATATTCTGTCCGACGTAAAAGCAAAAACCCCGTTTGCAGCTTGCAAACGGGGTTTTTTGTGGCAACAGTTGGAATCGAACCAACGACACCAGCATTTTCAGTGCTGTGCTCTACCAACTGAGCTATGTTGCCGAGGTTTGCCAAAGCCAGGTGAGCGGCTTGGGAGCGCAAAGGTACGAAAAACCCGTTACGACGCAAGAACTCGGGCAAAAAAATCTGCTGCGAGGCCTTTTTCCCACCAAAGTAGTCGTCATGCCTACTAAATTGCAGCCTCATCCCACCCGTTGGCTTACCTTTACCCACATGCTGCAACCACTCCTTTTCGCGCTGCTGCTGCTGGCAGCTTTTGGCCTGTTTGCCTGGCAGGTTCGAAAAATCCGGGCCAATATTCTCGTTGGGCGCGAGCGCGACATGAGCGGCCACGCCGCTGAGCGCTTTAACAAAACGCTGCTCGTGGCCTTTGGCCAGCAGAAGATGTTCAAGCGGCTCACGCCTGCTTTTTTGCACCTGATTGTATACGTGGGTTTTCTGGTCATTAATGTCGAGGTAATCGAGATTATCATCGACGGGCTGTTTGGTACGCACCGCTTCCTGAGCTTTTTGGGGCCGGTATACAGCGCCCTTATGGCAACCAATGAAGTGCTGGCGGCGCTCGTACTCATCGCGGTGGCGGCCTTTTGGTGGCGCCGCAACCACAACCCGCCCGTGCGCCGCTTCACCGGCCCCGAGCTGCGCATGTGGCCCAAGCTCGACGCTAATATTATTCTCTACATCGAGGTGGCCCTGATGCTGGCGCTGTTCTTCATGAACTCGGCCGACATCCGCCTGCACCAAATCGAGGGCAAAACCCTGCCCGGTGCTTTTCCGGTGAGCCACTTCCTGGCCACTTTGCTGCCGGCTGCCAACGTAGCCACGCTGGAAGTATTGGAGCGGGCGGGCTGGTGGATTCACATTACGGGCATTCTGTTGTTTCTCAACTACCTGCCCAGCTCCAAGCATTTCCACATTATTCTGGCTTTCCCGAACGTGTGGTATTCGCGGCTGGTGCCGCAGGGCCAGTTTTCGAACGTGGAGAGCATCACCCACGAGGTGAAGGCCATGATGGACCCGAGCTACGAGGTGCCTACCCCCCCCGTGGGGCCCGATGGCTCGGCGCTGGCCCCTACCCCCTTCGGCGCGAAGGACGTGGAGGACCTGCCCTGGACGGCCCTCATGAATTCGTACTCGTGCACCGAATGCGGGCGCTGCACTTCGGTGTGCCCGGCCAACCTGACGGGCAAGCTGCTCTCGCCGCGCAAAATTATTATGGACACCCGCGACCGGGTGGAGGAGAAGTATAACTCGCCGCTCATCTTCCACCCCAACGTGTACGGGGAAGAAGCTAAGCACGAGCCTATTACTGACTTAATGAGTGCCACCCTGCTGCGCGGCAAAGTGACGCCCGAGGAGCTGTGGGCCTGCACCACCTGCAATGCCTGCGTGGAGAGCTGCCCCGTGAACATCAACCCGCTGGAAAGTATTATCGAGATGCGCCGCTTTTTGGTGCTGGAAGAATCGGCCGCGCCCAACTCGCTGAACGTCATGTTCTCCAACATCGAAAACAACGGCGCGCCGTGGGCCTTCTCGCCCTCCGACCGGCTCAACTGGGCCGATGAGCTGTACGTGGCCGAGAAGGTTAGAAAGTAAATAGAACGTCATGCTGAGCTTGCCGAAGCATCTCGCTCGCATCGTTGCTAAAAATTGATTTACTGCTGTACGCAAGATGCTTCGGCAAGCTCAGCATGACGTTCTGAATAAATAAGTTATTTTATTATGACACCTACCATCCCTACCCCCCCGGCCAAGCGCCAACTCACCGTGCCCACCGTGGCCGACCTCGCGGCGCAGGGTAAAGTGCCCGAAATCCTGTTTTGGGTGGGCTGCGCGGGTGCTTTTGACGACCGGTACAAGCGCGTGACGCGGGCCTTTGCCCGCATTCTGGAGCACGTGGGCACCGACTACGCGGTGCTGGGCCTGGAGGAAAGCTGCACCGGCGACCCCGCCAAGCGGGCCGGCAACGAGTTTTTGTTCCAGATGCAGGCCATGCAGAACATTACGGTGCTGAATGGCTACGGTATCAAGAAAATCGTGACGGCCTGCCCGCACTGCTTCAACACCATCAAGAACGAGTACCCGGCGCTGGGCGGCGAATACGAGGTGATTCACCACAGCACGTATTTGCAACAGCTTATTAATGAAGGCAAAGTGACGGTGAAGGGCGGCGAAAGCTTTCAGGGCCGCCGCATTACCTTCCACGATAGCTGCTACCTGGGCCGCGCCAACAACATCTACGAAGCCCCGCGCGACGTGCTCGCCGCCCTCGACGCCGACCTGGTGGAGATGAAGCGCAGCCGCGCTAATGGCCTGTGCTGCGGCGCGGGCGGCGCTCAGATGTGGAAGGAGCCCGAGCCCGGCAAAAAGGACATCAACATCGAGCGCACCGAGGAGGCGCTCGCTACGCTCAGCGGCCAGGCCGCCGCGCTGGACAACCTGCGGGGGGTAGAAACCGAGCGCGCCGCGCCCGGCGAGCACAGCCTGCAGGGCAGCATCATCGCCGTGAGCTGCCCGTTCTGCATGACCATGATGAGCGACGGCGTGAAGAACAAGGAGCAGGAAAGCGCCGTGCAGGTATTCGACCTGGCCGAGCTGGTGGCCAGCGCCGAGGGCCTCAACGCCTAAGACCACTGATTGGCGCGGATTTTAACGGATTTCACGGATTTTGTGGACGATTCACTGGCGGCCGGCAGCTGGTTAGTTAGCGGCTCAGCAGTTGGCTGTTTAGAATGAAATTTTTGTTTGCTTCTCAGCTTACCTGGCGATATTTTTCAACTTATTATTAACCAGCGAATAGCACGCTTTCACGCGTGGGCAAATCGTCCACAAAATCCGTGAAATCCGTTAAAATCCGCGCTAATCAGTGGTCCTGTGAATGTTGCTTTTGACCGCCTGCCGCCGCGGGCCCGCGTGTGGATTTACCAGGCCAGCCGCCCCCTCACCGAGGCCGAGCTGATTCCACTGCTGCCGCGCCTGGCCGCCTTTGCCGACGAGTGGACGAGCCACGGGCAGCTGCTGGTGGCGGCGGCGCAGTTTCTGCACCGGCAGTTTTTGGTGATTGGGCTCGATGAGGCGGCGGCCGGCGCTAGTGGCTGCTCCATTGATGCCTCGGTGCGCTTTGTGCGCGAGCTGGAGCAAACGCTGGGGGTAGGGCTACTCGAAAAGTCGCAGATGGCCTTCCTGGCCAACGGCGAGCTGCGGCTGCTGACGCGCCGCGAGCTGCGCGCCGCCATTGCCGCCGGGCAGGTGCGGGCCGATACGCTGTACTTCAATAATACGGTGACGACGAAGGGCGAGCTGGACGACCACTGGCCCGCCCCCGCCGGTCAGACCTGGCTATCCGGCTATTTTGCCGGGTAGCACTGGGGTAGGCACTAATAGGCTGGCCCAAACGGTTGTATTATTGCCTATCAAAACCCTAGACTTGCTTTTTTCGGCTGCATGGCTCTCCCTATTCGTTACTCGTCTTTCAAAAAATTGGTGCTCCTTGGGGGCGTAGGCCCGGCCCTGGTGCTGGGCGGCTGCGCTACGTCGGGCAAGCTTAGCAAGGCTGACAAGCACTTTTTGCGGGGAGAGTACGAGGCCGCCATTCCGCTCTACAAAGCCGATGCGACCAAGGGCAAGGGCGCGGCCCTGGCCAATTTTCGGCTGGGCGAGGCCTACCGCCTGTCCAACCGCCTCGACCAGGCCGAGCCGTATTATAAGGCCGCGCTCGACGGCAACGCCCGCAACGCTGACCTGGGCTACCGCTACGCGGAGGCGCTGAAAGCCGCTGGCAAGTATGACGAGGCCGCCACGCGCTTCACCGCCTACGCCCAGAGCGGCACCAACCGCACCCTGGCCGCCCAGGCCGATGCCGAAGCCCGCAACGCCACGGCCAGCAAGGCGCTGGCTGGCCGCGCCGCCAGCTACGACGTGGCCCCGCTCGACGCCGTGAACTCGCCCAACTCCGACTTTTCGGCATCGCGAATGCCCAATAGCGGCGAATTGGTGTTTGCCTCGGGCCGCGACGGCAAGCCCTACCCCGGCAACGGCGAGCGCTACACGGCGCTGTATGCTCAGAAGTTTGACGACCCGGCGGCCATGACCGGCGGCACCCCGCGCAAGCTGGAGGCGCTTTTCAACAACGATAAAGAGCTGCAGGCCAGCGCCACCTACACGCCCGACGGCAAGACGATGGTGTTTGCCCGCTCGAACGATGGCTCGAAAAAAGGCTACCGCAGCGTCGATTTGTGGATTTCGTACTACCGCAACGGGGCCTGGGTTGAGCCGGTGCTGGCCAACATCAACGACCGCACGGCCGATGATTTCGCGCCCGTGTTCGCGCCCGATGGCACTACCCTCTACTTTGCCTCGGGGCGCAAGGGCGGGCAGGGTGGCAACGACCTGTTTAAGGCCACGCTGGGGCCGAACGGCCGCTTTTCGCCGGCCGAAAACCTGGGCGAGACCATCAACTCCGTTGGCAACGACAATTTTCCGGGGGTGGCGCCCGATGGCACGCTCTATTTCTCCTCGGATGGCTGGCCGGGCTACGGCAAGCTCGATATTTTTCAGGTGCAGGGCGGCAAGCCGGTGAACCTGGGACCGGGCATAAACAGCGCGGCCGATGACTTCGCGCCTTTCCTGACGGGACCGGGTACGGGCGTTTTTTCTTCTAACCGCGAGGGGGGCAAGGGCTCGGATGACCTCTACACATTCAAGAAGAAATCCCGCAAAACCGTGACGTTTTACGCCGACGGCACGGTGCTGGAGCGCGACCCCAAAACCGGCGCCAACACGACGGTACCCAACGAAACGGTGACCATCACAAGCGGCAGCGGCCAGAAGCAGGACGTGCTGACCGACGCCAGCGGCAAGTTCACGACCAAGCTGGACTCGGCCCAGACCTACGCGCTGGTTACTGACCGCACCGGCGACTTCACGGCCCGCGCCAGCCTCAGCACCGTGGACCGCTACCCCAGCCAGGACCAGCTACCACTGCCGCAGAATGACATCCGGCTGCCCGTGACGCTCACGCTGACCAAAATCGTGGTGAACCGGGCCATTGAGGTCAAGGATATTTTCTACGATTACGACAAGTACAACATTCGCCCCGACGCGGCCATCCGCCTCGATACGCTGGTGCAGACCTTGCAGGACAATCCAAAAATCAATATTGAGCTGAGCTCGCACACCGACCAGCGCGGTAAGGACGCTTATAACCTGAAGCTGAGCCAGCAGCGGGCCGACGCCGCCGTGGCCTACATCGTGAGCAAGGGCATTGATAAGCGCCGCATCACGGCCAAGGGCTACGGCGAAACCCGGCCCATCGTGAAGGACGCCAAGACGGAAGAGGAGTACCAGCGCAACCGCCGCACCGAGTTTAAGGTGACGCGCATCGACAAGTAGCGCGGCCCTACCCCCCGCTACCAGCTTGACGAAGGCCTCCCGCACGGGAGGCCTTTTTTATTGGCACGCCTTTGGATTATGGGCTAGGTACGCTGGTAGAATTCCTGGTCGGCGCCTTCTCTCTTCGCCATGAAAACCTTTTTTAAGTTGGCTGCTTCGGTACTATTGGCCTGGGCGATAGCCGCCCCCGCGGTGGCCGCGCCGCCCGCCAACCTCAGCATTACGGCCGAGCGGGGCCAGCCCTTCAGCCTCGTGCTCGATGGCCGGCTGCTGACCAACCCCGTGGCGCGCCAGATACGCGTGGGCATGCTGCTACCCGGCCGGCACTGGGCCGAGATTAGCGTGCCCACCGCCTACGGCCCTCCCCTGCAGATACGCACCAGCATGTGGCTGCAACCGGGCGCGGAAACGAGCTACGTGCTGCTGCTCCGCCCCTATGGCCCGCAGCTGCGCCAGGTGGGGATAGGGCCCGTAGGCCGGCCAGGCTACGGCTACGGTGGCCAGGGTGGCTACTACGGCCAGGGCCAGGGCGGCTACTATG